>JAICIL010000104.1 GCA_025924435.1 Chloroflexia bacterium
CCCCGCTTATCCGCAGGGGATGTCCAGTTTCGACTGGCGGATCTGCTGCTGCGTGTAGTTTATCATTTCCGCCTGCTCATCCTTGATGTAGGTGTCGAGGTCCTTCTGGCCGAGCAGATATGCCTGGAAGTTCGGGATCCAGTCCGGCCGGTTGCCGTAGAACCAGTAGGCCGGGAACAACTGGTTCTTGCTCTTGGAGAAGAGTTGCAGCCGGGGATCGTCCAGTTTGACGCTCGGATTGATCGGCAGGTCGTAGGACGGCTTCACCTGAATCGCCTGGATCTCCGGTGTCGTCATCCATTGGAGGAAGTCCACGCCGATTGCCTCAACACCGGGGTCTTTGTCCTGCCGGATGTCCGGGATGGGGATACCGTATTCGAGGCCGCGCTCGCCGTCGTCCGCGAGCGGCGCGGCGTTGGCGGCGATGTCCGCGCCGAAGGTCTCGGCGTCCGGCTGCGGCGTCGGGAACGCGCCGACATCGAACGTCTCCAACCCCTCCGACTTCGCCTCGTCAATGCGGCGGAGGATCGTCTGCCCCTGGTTGGCGGGCGTCCCCTGCCAGAGCGCCGCCTTCTGCGTCAGGTAGAGCTGCTCGACATCCGCCGCCTTCAGGCTGGTGCTCCCCGGCGGCCAATACTGGAAGAGCCGCTTCGTCACCTCCGCCGTCTTGCGGTTCCAGGGGGTGTCCGCCTTCCACTTGCCGGTGCAGAGCGCGGTGAACCGCGTCTTGTCGTCCGCGAACAACTTGCCGCCGGTCATCTCCAGCCACGCCTTGCGACCGACCGAGTTGAGCGTCACCCAGTAGGCGTGCGAGAGGGCGAAGGCGTCGCCGGTGCGGGCAATCGGGATCGTGCCGGAGGCCTTCAGTTTGTCGAGGACGGTGAAGAACTGCCCCCACGTCTTCGGCTCGTCCGCCTCGGTCAGCCCGGCCTTCTTCCAGAGGTTCTTGTTGTAAAGCCACGCCGCTTTATAGGCGGTCAGCGTGATCGAGTAGAGGTCCTTCTTCGATTCGCGCATGTAGACGAGGACATCGTCCGGGAAATCCGCCTTCCACGGCTTGTTTGTGTACGCGCTGTTCTTCTCGAGGTAGGGGGACATATCAACCCACGGCGAGGTGTTCGTCGTCTCCTGCGCGCTCGTCGTGAAGTTGTGGGAACCGACGATGCCCGGCACGTTCTTCGCGGACTGCCGCGTCGTCACCCACTGGTAGAGTTCGTCGAAGGATGACCCCGGCACGCGGACCCACTCCATCGAAACGCCGGGATGCTCCTTCACGTAGCGGTCAATCAGTTGCTGGAAGACGATGTTGCCGGGGTCGTCCTTGCCGTTCGAGAGCGGCGAGGCGGGCTGGCGGGCAATCGTCACCTTGCCCTTCAGCTCCGCGCGCGTGACGGCGATGGTCGGGCTGCCGCCCGCCGCCGGTGCGGCGGCGCTCGCGGCGGCTGTCGTCGGCGCACCGGCGGCGACGGACCCGGCCGGAGATGTGCTGCTCGTGCTCGGCGCTGCCGCCGCCGTTGTCGGCGTGCTGACGACGACGCGCGCGCCGCCGGTGCTGGTCGGGGCGGGTGTATTGGTCGCGTTCGAGCCGCCGCCGCACGCCGCGAGGATCGCGCCGCCCGCGCCCGCCGCCGCCATGCCGAGGAGCCGCCGCCGCGTGTACCGCGCCGCCGTCCGTTTCCGGGCGATTGCTTCCGTCGCTGTCGTGTGCTGGTCCATCCGGTTGTTCCTTCCTGTTTCTGCCGCGTTCCGCCGCGATGCCCGTTTGGTCATCCCACCCGAAATGATCTGGGTCCCGGTGGTGGCGGTCTTCGACCCGCCATCACACGAATCGTCAACCCGTGGCCCCAAAGGTGTGCGAGATGTGCTGCGCGAACTGTTTGACGAGGCGGATCGCCTGGGCGAACTCCTCCTCGCCGGTGCTGGCGGGGATCGAGGAGAGGCTGATCGCCGCGATTGTCTGGCCCGTCGCGTCGTGGATCGGGGCGGCCACGCACCGGCGACCGATGATGAACTCTTCATCGTCCACGGCGTACCCCTGCTCCCGCACCCGTGCCAGTTCGGCGAGCAGCGCCGCCATCGTCGCGATGGTGCGCGGCGTGATCGCTTCCATCGGCCGGTCCGCGTAGCGCGCGCGCACCGCCTCCTCCGGGAGGTCGGCGAGGAGTACCTTGCCGACCGCATGGCTGTGTGGCGCGCTCCGCGTGCCGGTGATCGCGTAGGCCCGCAACTCCTGTGCGGCGGGGACGCGTGCGAGGAAGAGGACATCGCCGCCGTAGAGCACTGCGATATTCGCATTGAAGTGCGAGGTGTCCGCCAGCATTTCGAGGAAGGGGAGCGATTGCCGCCGCAGATCCAACCGGCTGATCGCCACGCTCGCCAGCGCAATCGGCGTGAGGCCGAGCGTATAATGCCCGTTGCCGCCGTCGCGGCGCACATAGCCGTATTCCTCCAGCACGGAGAGGAGGCGCGACACGGTGCTCGGCGCGAGTTCCAGTTGGCGGCTCAGTTCGCTGAGCGTGTGCGACGGGCGCGCCTCGCTGAAGCAGCCGAGCAAACGCAACGCCCGGCCGATGGATTGCCCCGGCGCCACCTGTGCGGTCATGCGTGTCAGCTGCGCCACTCGCCGCCCCCATCCCCCGACGCCGCCATCGGGGAGGCTAATGCAGGCTCCCGCAGCGGGAAAACCCGAATGCCCATGACGCTCTTTTCCACAGAGCGGAAACCCACCGCGTTGTATGAGAAAGGTTTTCTGTATATGAACGGAGAGTAGCAGCGAGCGGGGAAGATGTCAAGCCGATGCAGCGAGGGATGAAGTTAGTCAGTGGTCAGGGATGGATAACCCGTCGCATTCTCGCGGCATGGTATCATCCCCTCGCAATGCCGACAGAGTACAGCAATGCGCATTCGCGCTCGAGCCTCCGGATTTTGACTACCGACTACTGACCGGAGCACACTGTGATCATCACCGACCCGCACACCGCCGCGATCGCGCATCTCACCGCCGTGGACGAAACGCTCGCGCGGATCATCGCGCGGCATGGCCCCTGCACGCTGACGCCCGAACCGGACCTCTTCGGATCGGTCGCGCGGGCGATTGTCGGGCAACAGATTTCGGTCCACGCGGCGGCGGCGGTCCTGTCGCGGGTGCGGGCGCTCGTGCCGGAAGGCAGATTGGCGGCGGAGGCCGTGCTTGCCGTGCCGGACGAGCATCTGCGGGCCGCCGGGCTTTCGTGGCGCAAGGTTGGGTATCTCAAGGATTGCGCCGCCCGGTTCGCGGACGGCGACATTGACCCTGTCGCCCTGGCGGACGCCGACGACGAGGCGATCATCGCGGCGCTGCTGCCGATCAAGGGCGTCGGGCGGTGGACGGCGGAGATGGTGCTTATTTTCGCGCTCGGTCGCCCGGATGTCTTCTCGACGGGCGATTACGGCCTGCGGAGCGCGATGCAGCGCCACTGGAATCTGCCCGCCCCCGCGACGCCCGAGGAGATGGAGCGCATCGCGGCGCGGTGGCGGCCCTACCGCTCCGTCGCGTCGTGGTATCTCTGGCGCTCGCTGAGCAATGTCCCCGCTAGCGGAGAAACGGTGGCGTAGGCTTCCAGCCTGCGTCTCCATCCCCCGTCGCTTTCAGCCGATGAAAAGAAATGGGGAATACGAGCGCGGTGTATTGACACCGTGAACGTTCGGTGTTATACAGACTATGCGAGGTCCCGATGGCCGAAGCGATACATCGTATGTTTGAAGACGCAGCAATGCGGATTCAACTGATGATCGCGGAGATTGTCGGGATTTCGCACGTTTACGCGACGCGTTGAGATGTAGTGGCGGCCTTCAGCTTGCCGCAGCGACGGACAGGCTGAACCTCACCACTGGGCCAAGCCACTATGATGCTGCACAAATGCCGGCAGTGACTGAGCATACACCGGAGAGGGTGCCGGCTGACTCATACGCCGCCTGCGGGAGCACTCTCGTTGCGGCGAGCGATCCAGCCGTTGACCCGGAACCCGGTGTAGAGTCGGGTCTGTATCTCCGCTCCGCGTTTCCTCTGTGCCCTCTGTGTCTCTGTGGTTACCCTTTCCAGTGATTACGCGAGGAATGAGGCGACATCGTAGAGCGCGGCGCGCAGGGCGGCCCAGAGCGCGGCGTACTGATCCCACGGCGTGCCGTCGGCGATGCGGATCGTCAGCGGGCCGGTGCGCTCGACCCCGGCGGTGCGCGCCGCGCGGTCGCACTGCGGCATCGTCAGGAAATCCACGTCGAGGCGGAAGGGCTGATCCGGCGTGTACGGCGGGACGCGCTCCCGCTTCGCCAGCGCGCGGGCGGCGGCGGCGGTGATTTCGGGTCGTGTCGCGCCGGGCGGGCGGCAGAGCGCGGCGTTGCGCCCGCACGCCTCCTTCACCGCGACGGTCTCGATCTCCGCGCCGAGGAAGGCGTATGCCTCCGCGACGGTCGTCGTGTCGCCCGTCACCATCACGACCGGGATGCCCATCGCGCCGAGGACGGCGGCGTTGATGCCCGTCTCGCCGTGCGGCCGCCCGTTGATCCGCAGTTCGGAGACGACCGCACCGGCGATGGTGTGCGGGTGGATCGCCTTCGGCGTGCGCGCCATCGCGTGGTAGCCGATGAAGACCGCCGCGTCGAATGTCCGGCTGTCCGCCATCTCGATCTGGCAGTGCTCCTTCGCGTCCCCGGTGCCGCTGAGGAGGTGCGCCGCCGGGTGCATCTCCTCGAAGAGCAGGTTGCGCATCGGCCCGTGCCCGTCGTTGACGAGGATAAAGTCCGCGCCCGCCTGCACCAGCCCCTCGATGGCGGCGTTGGCATCCTGCGTCATCAGGCGGCGGCCCCGGTCGTACTCGCGCTGCCCCGGCGCCATCATGTCCGCGTGGACGACGCCGGTAATCCCCTCGATGTCCACCGATACGTAGACGTTCATCTCCCCTCCCACATCGTTCGGCGCAAACCGCCGCTGGCGATTATCGCGCATCGGGCACGAAATGATGTGGAATATCGGCGGGCATATGATGTACCGAAGAGGAGAGGCTACAGTAGGACTTACGCAGTTGGGCCGACCGACGTGACCCGGGTAGAGTAGTGGACATGGACCGACCGCGCTGCACCGCCACCGACTACGTCGATTTCCTCGTCGCTACGCCCCGTGTCGTTAGCGGTACCACCGCCATCCCGCACGCGCGGCACCTGCAAGTCAGTCGTGCCGACGCGGGTGTCCCACCGTCGCTCGCGATAGCCATTGCGCTGCCCGGTGCGGGTCTCGGCGCGCTCATGCCGCTCCGCACCGACGTGCTGCGTCACTTCCCGCTCCATCACGGCTTCGCTGAATACCCGCACCCCCTCGCGCAGGAAGTCAACATCGTCGGTCATCTGTGCCTTGCGCAACAGCTTGGTCGGTCCTGTGCTCGGCGTATCGGTCATGGTGTTGCCCCTTTCTCAGGTCTCGACAACCGGAGAGGAACCACACCGTGACCGCCCTCGTCAATGACGATCCCTTGCAAACATCCACGCTGACGGCGACGATGCATATATTCGCTCGACTGCCGCAGGTATATCTATGGAGAAGGGATGCCAATGCCGGATGATCTCGCCGCATCCATCGAGACGATGCGGATCATTGATACCCACAGCCACATGCAGAGTGACCGTCAATGGGAGACGAGCGGCCCGCAGGATGTCCTTGTCGATCTCTTTGGCGTGTACAGCAGGGACGATCTCATCGTTGCCGGGGCGACGCCGGAAGCAGTGGCACGCCTGCTCGATGGCACGGACCCGGATATCGCCGGCCGTTTCGCGGCGATTGCCGACGCGTGGCGGGCGATGCAGTTCACGGGGTATGGCGAAGTCGTGCGCATCGTTGCCGAGCAGGTGTATGGGATCGAAGAACTCAGCGGCCCGGCGGCGGTGCGGGCACAAGCGCGGCTTGATGCGCTTCGCACTGCCGCCGGCAGCCTGCATCTGCTCCGCGACCGAGCGCTTCTCGATCACATTCAGATCGATAGCGGCCTCCAGCCGCCAGAGCGGAGCGCCATCGCCCCGGATTTCTACCTGTACGATCTCTCGTGGGCGGGGTTCGGCCGGGTTGATCTGAGCGCGGAGCGACACGCACTCCTGGCCGAGATGACCGGCGTGACGGTGACCGACCTCGCGTCATTGCGCCGCACGATGGAGACGCTGTTCGAGCGGTATGGTCCGCAGTCCATCGCGGTGAAGTCCCAGCATGCGTATCAACGCACGCTTGCCTGGCAGGAGCGGGATGACGCGAGCGCGGCGCGGGCCTTGCAGGCTATTCTTGCCGGTGAGCCGGGGACGGAGCGGGGCGAGTCACCGGAGCGTCTGTGTCTGGGGGATTGGTGCCTTGCGCGTGGGGCGGAACTGGCGGCGGCGTACAACCTGCCGGTCAAGATTCATACCGGTTATCTCGCGGGCACGGCAACGTCCGCGAGCGTCGGTGACGGGATGCCCTTGCAGCGCCTGCGGGCGGCACACCTGACACCACTGCTGACGCGATACCCTGAGACGCGGTTTGTCTTGATGCATATCTCCTATCCGTATGACTCGGAACTGCTCGCCATCGCGAAGCATTTCCCGAATGTCTGGGTCGATCTCTGCTGGGCGTGGTCGATTGACCCGGTGACGAGCGGGGAGTTCGTGCGCCGCTTTATCCACGCCGCGCCAATCAACAAACTGTTCGGCTTCGGTGACGACTGCCGGACCCCGACGATGGCGTACGGCTATGCGGTCCAGATGCGCCGGTGGCTCACGCGCACACTGGAAGCGGAGGTCGCGGACGGCGCCCTGACAACTGCTCAGGCCATTGACGTGGCGACCCGCATCCTGGGACGCAACCAGCAGGAGTGCTTCGATATTGCGGGACGGCAACGCGCCATGCGGGAAACGTTGCCACAAGCATGATGTCAGGTCTCCGGGGATTGCAGCGCCTGTTATCGAATGTACGTTCGCATCGCATGGTGGGCGCATTCCCGCGATGGCAGAGGACGACACGCAGGCAACACGCGAAGATGACGAGACCGGGAAAGCCGGGGGCGACCGCTATGCGTGGCTGCGGCAGCGGACATGTCGCTATCTGCGCGAGCAGGACGGCGATCATCCGCGATGCGGTGCGGATCTCCTTTGCCCATCCCCGCTACCTCCTCCCATCTGCGTAAGTCCTATACAGATGGCGAATAATGACAACGAAGCCCCGAACGGTCCGATGACCGAGCCGTTGCAGGTGCTGAATGATCTCGCCTACTGGCTCGCGGGGGGTCGTGCCCGCTCCGGCAAGGATGACCCAACCGAGGATTTAGCGCACCTGGATGCCGACTCGAGATTCCCGCCGATCGCGGGTAGTCACCGCACGCGGTGGATGGTACACTGTCTCCCGGATGGACCGCACGGACCGCCGCAGATACCGGCGCGGTCGTTTCGTTTCTGAATCAACCAGTGGGGTGACGTCACGATGGCGCGAATGGCGCGGCAACGGCGCGGCATGCGACAGGAAGGGGAGCCTCCATGCTCTACCTGTCACAACTCATCAACGCCCCCATCCGCGACCGGGACGGCGAGCGGATCGCGACCGTCCGCGACCTCATCGCGCGCATCGGGGAGGGCTACCCGCCCATCACCGGCATCGTCGCGCGGCAGGGGCGGCGCGAGTTCTTCATCCCCATCGGCGGCATCGCCCGCATTGACGCCGACGGCGTCACCCTCTCCTCCGCCAAACTGAACATCGGCCGCTTCGGGCGGCGGGATGGCGAAATCCTCCTCAACCGCGATGTGCTGGATCGGCAGATCATTGATGTCAACGGCAAGCGCGTCGTGCGCGTCAATGACGTGCAGATCGCGCCCGTCGAAGGGTCGTACCGGCTGATCGGGGCGGACGTCGGCGCGCGGGCGCTGATCGCCCGGCTCGGCTTCGGGCGCAGGCAGGATCGCGCTCCCCTCGGCGACCTCGTGGATTGGGCGGACATCGAATACCTCGCCGCCAATGCGCCGACCGTCCGCCTCAAGGTCTCGCACGACCGGCTCGCCAAACTCCACCCGGCGGAGATCGCCAACATCATCGAGGATTTGTCGTATCACGAAGGCTCGGAGATCGTCTCCGCGCTCGACGACGAGACGGCGGCGGACACGCTCGAAGAGCTGGACGACGAGCGGCAGGCCGACATCCTCGAACAGATGGACAGCGAGCGCGCCGCCGACATCCTGGAGGAGATGGCCCCGGACGACGCGGCGGACATCCTCGCCGACATGACGCAGGAGAAGCAGGACGAACTGCTCGCGTTGATGGAGCCGGAGGAGTCCGAGGATGTGCGCGAACTCCTGGAATACAACGAGGACACCGCCGGTGGCATGATGACGACCGATTACGTCTCCGTGCCCGTCGCGCTGACCGCCGAGGATGCCCTCGCCCACCTGCGCGCGATGGACGAGCAGCCGGATATGGTCTACTACTTCTACGTCGTCGAGCGCGGCGACGCGCCCCCGCCGGACGATCCGGACGGCGATGTGCCCGAATACCTCCGGGGCGTCGTGACCTTGCGGCAACTGGTGAGCGCGCCGCCGCGCGCGCCGCTCGCCGATCTGATGCAGCGCGACATCATCACCGCGAATGTCACCGACCGCGCGGACGACACGGCGCACGTCCTGATCGAGTACGGTCTCTACGCGCTCCCCGTCGTCGGCGAGGACCGGGAAATCCTCGGCATCATCATGGTGGACGACGCCATGGAACGGCTCCTGCCGGACTCCTGGCGCCAGCGGCTGAAAGTCTTTAGTTAGGACTGAGGACTGAGGACTGAGGACTGAGTGGGGAACGGGCCTTCTCAGTCCTCGATCCTCAGTCCTCAGTCCTGAGAGCGGAGCGATTGCTATGGCAGGTGGAAGCCAATGCGGCCCGAGACCGATACTAGCGGTCGCACGGCGGAGAAACACGCCCCGGTAAATGGCCGCCCGAGCGGGACCGTGCGGACCGCGCTGACGACCGCCATGCCGGCGGCGGCGGAGCGACTGCGCCGCATCCGGCCGCGCCGCCCGAATATCCCGCGCGTTTCACGTGGAAGGTGGCTCCTCTACCTCTCGCTCCTCGGCCCCGGCATTGTGACGGCGAGCGCGGGCAACGACGCGGGCGGCGTCGCCACGTATGCGAGCGCCGGGGCGCAATACGGCTACGGCCTGATCTGGGCGATGGTGCTGCTCATCCCCGCCCTCGCCATCGTGCAGGAGATGTGCGCGCGGATGGGCGCCGTCACCGGCAAGGGGTTGACCGACCTGATCCGCGAGGAGTTCTCGCTCCGCTGGACGGCGTTCGTCATGCTCGTGCTCCTGATCGCCAACGGCGGCATCGTCGTCTCGGAGTTCGCGGGGATCGCGGCGGCGTTCGAACTCTTCCATGTCTCGAAGTATCTCAGCGTGCCGCTGATGGGGTTCGTCGTCTGGTACCTGATCGCGAAGGGGTCATACCGGCGCGTGGAGCGCGTCTTCCTCGGCATGGCGCTCCTGCTCCTCTCGTACCCGGTCGCCGCCTTCCTCGCCAGGCCGGATTGGGGCGATGTCGCGCATCAGACGGTCACGCCGCACATCTCGTTCAACGCCGCGTACCTCTTCGCCGTCGTGACGATCATCGGCACGACGATCAGCCCGTATATGCAGATGTACATCCAGTCTTCCGTCGCGGAGAAGGGCGTCAGCCCGCGCGACTACGCCGTGACGCGCGCCGACGTCTACGTCGGCAGCATCTTCGCCAATCTCACGGCGATCCTGATCATCGTGGCGACGGGGGCGACGCTCTTCGTCGCCGGGAAGACGGACATCACGAGCGCGGCGGACGCGGCGCAGGCGCTCAAGCCGGTGGCGGGTTCGTTCGCCGGGATTCTCTTCGGTGTCGGCCTGCTCGGCGCGTCGCTGCTCGCGGCCGGGGTGCTGCCGCTCGCCACGGCGTACGGCCTGTCCGAGGCGTTCGGCTTCGAGAAGGGCGTCAATCAGGGGTGGCGGGATGCGCCGATCTTTCTCGGCATCTTCACCGGCCTGATCGCCGCCGGTGTGCTCGTGACGCTCATCCCCGGCCTGCCCCTCGTCAAGGTGTTGGTCATCACGCAACTGATGAACGCGCTCGCCCTGCCCTTCGTGCTCGTCTCGGTGCTGAAATTGGTCAACAATCGCGGCCTGATGGGAGAATACCGCAACGGCGTCGCGTACAACATCGTCGCGTGGGCGACGACGATCGTCGTCAGTCTCCTCTCGCTGGCAATCCTTCTCAATACACTGCTCGGCTTCGTCGGCCTCGGTTTTGGTTGATTGATGGCGGTACCACGGAGGGGAAGTGCATGAGCGACGAACGATCTGTGGAGCGGGCGGCGGAGCGGCTGGTCGCGGACTTCGATGGCGAGGCGGCGTTCCTCGCCCACAACCTGACGACCGGCGCGACAATCGGCCACCGGCCCGACGCGGTGATGCCGACCGCCTCCACCATCAAACTGATCGTCCTCGCGGAGCTGTACCGGCAAGTGGAGGCCGGGGCGGCCCGGCTCGGTGACCATCTCGCGATCCACCCCGACGACCGGCGCGGCGGCTCCGGCATCCTGAAGGACCTGTCGCCCGATCTCGTCGTCACGGTCCACGACCACGCGATCCTGATGACGGCCCTCTCGGACAATACCTCGACCGCCGTGCTCGTCCGGCTGCTCGGTTTGGAGCGCATCCTGCAATCGGCGCGCGAGTGGGGCATGACTGCGACGACCGCCACATTCCGATCCGGGGCGATGCGCGAGTACGCGACGAGCACGCCGCGCGATCTCGTGCGGCTCCTGACGCTGATCGCGCGGGACGAAATCATCTCGCCCGTCGCCTGCGCCGCGATGCGCGACATCCTCGTCACGCAGCAGTACCACGATCAGATCGCGCGCTACCTGCCGTTCAACCCTTATGCCCGCGACGGATTCGAGCATCCGGGGCCGGTGATCGTCCGCAGCAAGAGCGGCTTTTCCGGGGCGGCGGGCGTGCGGGTGGACGCGGGCATCGTCGAGTTGCCGGAGAATGTGCGCTACGTCCTCTGCCTGATGACCGAAGGGAGTAGCGACCACCTCTACCGGCCCGAGCACGACGGCGCGGCGTTGAACGGCCGCCTCTCCCGCCTCGTCTTCGACGCCTGGTGGCCGCCGGGCGTTCCGATGCCGCCGGAATAGCGGCGGCGATAACCAGACATATCCCAAGAGATGGCATGATCGCACGGCGGCATGCGCTGTCACATTCCGCGCCGCTCGTTCGTCTTCCTGCGTGTGACCCGGTCAATGGCGACCGGGATCGAGACGCGAGGAGGTACGACGATGCGGCCGGACAAACAGGCGGGCGGGGTCAGCACCGGTGATCGGGTGGCGGATGCGGGGAGCGGGGCGACGGCCACCGCGCCACGGGCGCTCGAACGGTTCATCCGCCAGAGGACCGTCCTCCTCACCACGTATCGCCGCGACGGCACGCCCGTTGGCACGCCGGTGCATATCGCCGTCGCGGGCAATCGCGCATTCTTCCGCACATGGGAGACGACCGGGAAACTGAAGCGCATCCGCAGGAACCCCGACGTCGCGGTTGCGCCCTCCACGGTGCGCGGCGCGCCCACCGGCCCGGCAATCCGCGCTCGCGCGCGGGTGCTGCGTGGCGATGAAGCGCGGTACGCCGCCCGCGCCCTCGCCCGCAAGTATCCGATCCTGCACGGCGTCGCCATCCCGCTCTTCCATCGGCTGCGCGGCTACACGACGATGCATGTCGAACTGACGCCGAGGGAAGATGGGAGGATCGGATAGCGCGCACCGACGAGCATCGGCGGTGCGATCCGACTTCGGGGCGATCCGTCATGTACCGGCGAGGCGCGCGACGATGGGTGCGACGGCCTCCATGTCGTCGGCGGAGATGATATAGTACGAAAAGCCGTACCGCTCGCGCCGCGCCTGCATCCGCTCAACGATGCGATCAACGGGGCCGATGAGTTCGGAGGGCATCGCGAGCGCATCCTCGACGGACACTCCGCTCCAACCACGCGCCTCGATATACCGCTCCGTCGCGCGCCGGTAATTGTCGGCGATGACGACGTTCGGGACGAGGCTCAGTTCGATGCTATCGAAGCGGTCGCCCGCCGCCGCGCGGACCCAGCCGAGTTGCCGCTCGACCGCCGCCGCCAGGCGCGGCGCGGGATCGCGCGAGAGCACGCCGTTCGCCGTGGAGGTGGTGAGGATGCCGATGCTGTCCGCCTCGCGCGCCGCGATGGAGAGCATCCGCTTGCCGCCCGCGCCGACAAGGATCGGCGGATGCGGCCGCTGCACCGGCTTGGGGAAACTGTCGAAGTCCGTCAGCGCGTAGTGTTCGCCCGCGAAGGTGAACGGCGCGTCGGCGAACAGCCTTTTGAGGACGGTGAACGATTCCGCGAAGCGGTCCACGCGCGCGCCGGGTGGGTCGAAGGGGATGCCGGCCTGATCGTACTCCGCCTTGAGGAAGCCGGTGCCAAGCCCCAGTTCGAACCGCCCGCCGGAGAGCAGATCGAGCGTCGCCGCCTCCTTCGCCAGCAGCACCGGCGGGCGGTAATCGTTCGCGATCACGAGCGTGCCGATGCGCAGCGTCTCCGTCACGGCGGCAACCGTCGCGAGCGCGGCGAAGGGTGCCAGTTGATGGCCGAATGGCGGCGCGATGAAGTGATCGCGGAGCAGGAAGGTCGCGTAGCCCATCTCCTCCGCCCTGCGGGCCGTGCCGATCAGCGCGTCCCGCGTGCCGATGCGCTCGCCCAATACCCCGAAACGAAACGGATGTCGGTGTGCCAAGAAGTCCTCCCTCGCCGGTGGCCGCGCGGCATCCTCTCCCGCGCCGGAACATGGATACCTGCGACTACCATACGGCGGCAGGGGATGGCGATCTATCCGATTCTTGCGGGCAAACCGAGGGACGCGGCGAATGGCCGGCGGCGACACTCATCGGCCGGTCGGCGGGCACAACGGGGCGACGCGACCGTCGTCGGTGTCGGGGGGCAGGGCTGTGGGGCGTCTGCGCGCCCTGCTTCGCGCCC
>JAICIL010000105.1 GCA_025924435.1 Chloroflexia bacterium
CTCGATCTCCTTGAGGTGCGCCAGGTCCAGTTTCTGGTAGTTGCCGTTGTCGAGGCTCGACCGCGTCGGGTAGGGGTGGAAGGCGAGGGCGTCGGTGTACTGGGCGCCGCCTTGGTTGAGGAAATCGGTGAACCAGTTCAAATCGAGATTCGAGCAAGCGCCGTTCATCACCGTGGCGGTCGGGTCAATGGCTTTGATGGTGGCGTAGGTCTCCCGGAGGAGGGCGACGTAGTCGGCGACGGAGCCATTCCAGAAGTAGGGGACGTCCGGCTCGTTCCAGACCTCCCACGCGTGGATCTGTCCCTTGTAGTGGGTGACGACGCCCGCGACGTATTTCTTCCAGAGGGCGATATCCGGCATCGAGAAGTTCACCGTCCCGGCCGTCTGGGCGGAGTTGTTGTAGCCCAGGAGGCCGAGAATATCGAGGTTGCGGCCGCGCGCATCCTGCACCATCTCGTCGGTGAAGCCCCAGTCCCACCGACCGAGCGGATGCTCGACCCAATCCCAGCGGATCTCCTCGCGGATCCAGCCCGCGCCGGTGCCGCTCGCCATATCCATCGGCCCGTTCTGCTGCCCGTAGATGCCGAAGCGGGTGGCGATGTGCGTCACCACGCCGAAGCGGGAGCCACCGCCCGGCGCGGGAAGGATCGGGCTGGCCGACGGATCAGGCCCGCCGGTCGTCGCGCCAACACCACTGACCATGCTCAGGCAGACGACAAAAAGCGCACAAAAAATAGCCGCGCGCGCGCGCAATCGCAGACCCTTCATCCCCTCGGTACTCCCCTCACACACACTAGTCCCATGAATGGGCATGTCCGCGACGTGCCATTCCTTACTCGTCGCGGGACGTTGTCGCGGGACGTTATAGAGTGTACACGATCATTTCGTACATGTCAGTACAGATTTTGCAGATTATTAGGGCGTTTTTCGGCAGGCGGCGCGGAAAGGTGGCGGAATATGGTAGAGTTGGGCGGAGCGAGGCGCGGAAGCAGAGGGCGTGTGGATGCCGCATGGACAAGATGGACGCAATGAGCGAGTCGTGCGCGGCGGGACAGGACGAACCGGAACATCCCGCGCGGAGCCTGCGCGCCTGGGCAACCGATGCGGCGCCGATCCTCGTCGTTGTCGTCGCGACGATCTACCTCGTCGGCTTCTCGCTCTTCCGGCAGAACTGGTCGTCGCTGCTGATTTTCGTGCCGATCTTCGCTGTTGCCGCCCGTCTCGGCCGGCTGCGGTCGTTCGCCGTCACATGGGTGCCGCTGGCCGTCTTCCTTGACGCCTTCGCGCGGCTGCGCGGCGTCGCGGATAATACCGGCATCCCGATCCATCACACGGCGGCGCTGGAGGTGGACCGGCGTCTCTTTTTCGGGACGGTGCCAACGGTCTGGCTCCAGAACCGCCTGACAGTGCCTAAACACTTCCGCTGGTACGATTACGCGGCGACGGGGCTGCACTGGAGCCATTTCGTCATGCCAATCACCATCCTTTTCATCCTTTGGCTGAAGTACCCGGCATTTTTCCGCCGCTACCTGATCGCCTTCGTCGTATTGACGACGATCGTGCTCGACATCTATTTCCTCTTCCCGGCCGCGCCGCCGTGGATGGCGGCGCGGGAGGGGTACCTGCCGCACCTCGCCCGGCCGATGGTGGATGTGGCGGTGCAGGCGAACCGGAGCCTGTTCGGCAGCGTCTACGCGACGATCGGCGCGAGCAACGATGTCGCGGCGATGCCCTCCCTGCACGCGTCGTATCCCTTCCTCGCCTGCGTGATGTTCTGGCCGGTGTCGCGCAAACTCGGGCTGCTCGGCCTCCTCTATTTTTTGCTGATGAGCCTCGCGCTCATCTACCTCGCGGAGCATTACGTGACGGATATTCTCGCCGGTGTGGCCTGCGTCCTGATGAGCGCCCGGATCGCCTGCGCGATTGACCGCCGCATGCCGCCCCTGCCGGAGCGCCGCCGGATGCGCGAGCCTGCACGCCCCCTGCGCCATGCCGGCGTGCCCGTACCGGTTCACGCACCGTGACCGCACCGCTGGCGATCACCACGGTCGAAATAGATGGCACGGTCACACGCCCGCTCCGGTTCGGCGGGTCGCCGGGCGACGCGCTCTACGCCGCGCTGCGCGAGGCGATGCTCAAGCGCGGCTGCCTGCGCGATCGCGCGCACAAAGGGGAGTGCATGAGCTGCGCGCTGCTGCCGCGTTGCGCCGTCTGGCCGATTGTCGCGCCCGCCGATCCGACGAAGCGGCAACGCGGCGCATACGTGCGGCCGTTTGTATTGCGAATGCCCGAAATCAAGCCGGGCGGGCTGCCACCCGGTGCGCGGCTGACCTACGGCATGACGATTGTGCAGGATCGGACGTTCCCCGCGCTCTGGGAAGCATTCGCGCTCGCCTTCGTGCAGGCCGCGATCCAACTGGCGGAATGGGGGTTCGGCCTCGCCGTCCGCGAAGGGGAGCAGGCGGCGCGGCGCGGCGCGATCTCGGTCGGTCGCACCCGGTGGGTCAATCCGATCACCGGCGAGGCCGCGCCATTCGCCGCAAAAGCCGACGCGCCATTGCCGCTCTCCGCAACCTTTGTTCCTATTAGTGACATTGCACCAAATGAGAACACCCTATCCCTGCCGCTCACATTTCTGACGCCGACGCGCTTAGTGGCGGGCGGCGCGACGCTGCGGCAGCCCGACCCCGCCGTGCTGCTCCGCCGAATCGCCGAACGGCTCGATTACCTAGCGGCGGCCGTCGGCGCGGATGAGCCGAACCTGCTGGCGAACGAATCCTTCACACAGGCGATCGAGCGGCTCGAATTGCGCGATGATGCCACGCAGTGGGTCGGCGACGAGGCGCGCGGCGGCTTCGTCGGCGGTGCCACGCTCGCCGGATCGCCCGATGATCTCGCGCGCGCCTCGGCCGTTCTGCGCTGGGGCGCGGCGCTCGGCGTCGGCAAGGGGACGCTGCAAGGGGCGGGGCGATTCGTCGTCGGTCCGGTCCCGGAGACGGCGCGTGTCGAGCTCCCGATCAATCCGCCACAGCGCCGGTCGCCGTCGCTACCGCCCAAACCCAGGGACGCGATGCGGCGTCCACCACGCACCGCCGGACGACCGCGCGATCGGAAGCGGAAACGGTAGGTCGCTGTGCGTGAGACCATCGGCGTCCGGCCGATTTAAGCGATGGGAAGTTCCCGCGCGGCAATGTCTCGCCGGTAGATGACGCCGTCGAAGTGGATGCATTCGGCGTTCGCGTAGGCGCGATCACGGGCCTCGCGGAGCGTCGGGGCGACGACGGCGACGGTCAGGACGCGGCCGCCACTCGTCACGATCCGCCCGCTGTCGTCCTTCGTCCCGGCGTGGAAGACGAGTGCATTCGGATCGGGATCATTGAGGCCGGTGATCGGCAGGCCGGTGGGGTACGCGCCGGGATAGCCGCCCGACGCGAGGACGACGCCGACGCACGCGCCGCCGTGCCAGCGCACCGTCTCCGCGAGGCTCGCCAGTTGACCGCGCGCCGCCGCGTCGCAGAGCGCGAGCAGGTCCGCATCGAGGAGCGGCAGAACAACCTGCGTCTCCGGGTCGCCGAAGCGGCAGTTGTACTCGATCACTTTCGGGCCGTCCGCCGTGAGGATCAACCCGGCATAGAGGACGCCGCGATAGACGATGCCCTGTTCGGCGAGGGCGCGCGCCGTTGGCCGGAGAATTTCGTCCATGACGCGATCACGCATCGCCTCGTCCACGAGCGTGGTCGGCGCATACGCCCCCATGCCGCCCGTGTTCGGGCCGGTGTCGCCATCGCCGACCCGCTTGTGATCGCGGGCGGGCAGGAGCGGCACAACCGTCTCGCCGTCCACGAGCGCGAGGATAGAGACCTCGTCGCCCGTCAGGTATTCCTCGATCAGCACCGTCCGGCCCGCCGCGCCGAATGCGCCGCCTTCCAATGATTCGCGCACGGCGGCTTCTGCCTCGCGGCGCGTCGCGCAGATCGTCACGCCCTTGCCCGCCGCGAGGCCGTCCGCCTTGACGACGACCGGATAGCCGACCTCTTCCAATGCGGGCAATGCACGCTCAATCTCGGAAAATGACTGCGCGTCGGCAGTCGGCACACCGGCGCGGTGCAGCAGGTCTTTCGCCCACGCCTTGCTGCTCTCGATCCGCGCGCCGTCCCGCCCCGGCCCGAAACAGGGGATGCCGCGCGCCCGGAGCGCGTCCGCGAGGCCGCGCGCCAGCGGCTCCTCCGGCCCGACGATGACGAGATCAATCCGCTCGCTTCCGGCCAGCGCGACGATCCCGTCAACATCCGTCGCCGGGATGGCGATATTCCGAAACGCCTCGCCCGTGCCCGCGTTGCCGGGCGCGACGATCACTTCCGCGCAGTTGGGCGATTGCGCGATCTTCCACGCGAGCGCGTGCTCCCGCGCGCCGCCACCGACGATGAGGACGTCCCTTGTCACGTAAGCCTCACCCCCCACTGCCCAGAGGGCACCCGCTCTCCATCGCCCATCGGTTGGGGGCGCAGGAGTTCCGTCCGGCGATGGAGAGGGGAGGGGACGTATCTGGAGCGTCTAGACATTCATTCGCTACCATCTCGGTTTTTCTCCCCTGGGGTGAGGTTTGCTACTCCCATTCGATCGTCGCGGGCGGCTTGGAGGTGATGTCGTACGTGACGCGGTTGACGCCCCGCACCTCGTTGACGATGCGATTGCTCATCCGCGCGAGCACGTCATAGGGGATGCGCGCCCAGTCGGCGGTCATCGCGTCCTCGCTCGTCACGGCGCGGATGGCGATGGCCTGCGCGTAGGTGCGGTCGTCGCCCATCACGCCGGTGCTCTCAACGGGTAGCAGCACGGCGAAGTATTGCCAGATCTCGCGATCCAGGCCCGCCGCCTCGATTTCGGCGCGCACGATGGCGTCCGCGCCGCGCAGCGTTTCCAACCGCTCGTCGGTGATCGCGCCGAGGCAGCGGACGGCGAGGCCGGGGCCGGGGAAGGGCTGGCGGGCGATGATCGCCTCCGGCAGGCCGAGCGCGCGGCCCGCCGCCCGCACCTCATCTTTGAAGAGATGGCGGAGCGGTTCGACGAGCGTGAACTGCAAATCCTTCGGCAATCCGCCGACATTGTGGTGCGTCTTGATCTTGGTTGCCGCCTTCGTGTCCGCCGTCGTGCTCTCGATCACGTCGGGGTAGAGTGTCCCCTGCGCGAGGAACTGGAACGGGCCGTGGTTCTTCGCCTCCGCCTCGAAGACGCGGATGAACGTCTCGCCGATGATCTTCCGTTTCTTCTCCGGGTCCGCCACGCCGCTCAGTTTTTCGAGGAAGCGGTCCGAGGCGTCCACATGGACGAGTTCGATGTGGAAGGCGTCCCGGAAGGTGCGGACGACCTGCTCCGCCTCCCCCGCGCGCAGGAGGCCATTATCCACGAAGACGCAGGTCAGCCGCTCGCCGATCGCCCGGTGGACGAGCACCGCCGCGACGGACGAGTCCACACCCCCGGAGAGGGCGCAGAGCACCCGCCCGTGTTCGCCGACCTTCGTCCGAATATCCGACACCGCTTGCCCGACGACGTTCGCGCTCGTCCAGTTGCCGGTGCAACCACAGTCGCGATAGAGGAAGTTGCGCAGCAGGGCCGTGCCCTCCCGCGTGTGGACGACTTCGGGATGGAAGAGCACGGAGGAGATGCGCCCGTTCGTCGCGGCGGCGACCGGCGCCGTCGGCGATGAGGCGAGCACCCGCCAGCCGGGTGGCGGCGCGGCGATGGAGTCGCCGTGGCTCATCCAGACATCGAGATGGCGCGACAGGCCGGTGAAAATGCCGCCCTCGGCGGAGACATCCACCGACGCGGGGCCGTACTCCGGATGCCCCTCCCGCCGCACATCGCCGCCGAGGGTGTGGAAGAGCGCCTGCATGCCGTAGCAGATGCCGAGGATCGGCAGGTCGTGCGTCAGCAGCCAGTCCGGCAGTTGCGGCGCGCCCGGTTCGTAGACGCTTTTCGGCCCGCCGGAGAGAATGATGCCCTTCGGGTTGAGCGCGGCGATCCGCTCCCACGGCGCGTCGTGCGGGACCAATTCGCTGTAGACATGCAGTTCCCGCACGCGCCGGACGATCAACTGCGCCGTCTGCGAGCCGAAGTCCACGACGACGACGGTATCGGGGAGTTCGGCGTTCGCTGTTCGCTGTTCGGTGATGCGCCCCGCATTCCGAACGCCGTACTCCGAACGCGCGCCTTTTATCATGCACCCGCTCCTTTCTCCTCGCCGAGATAGACGTATCGGGTGTCGTATTGCCAATCGTGGATCGCCGCGATGTCGGCATCGAGCCGGGGGGCAAGCGGATCGAGGAATTTCGCCAGATGGATGTCCACCACGTCCCGATCATCGAGGCCGAGCGCGCCGCACAGGCTGTCGAGCGCGATCTTCAGGCCGCCATCGAGGTCGCGGCGGCGCGGCGACGAGAAATAGAAGCCGAAATCAATGCCGAGCGGGATGCCGCGCATCGCTTCCAACTCTTCGAGCAGGGCGGCGTCGTGCGAGACGGCGTTCTCAACCGCCGCCGTCACCCGCTTCTTGAACGCCGCCGCCTCCTTGGAAAGGACGCGCTTGTGGCCAACGGTGACGTACTGATTGTTCACGCCGGGCGGCAGGGGAAGGGTCAGGCGCACCGGGGCCTCCCATAGGTTCGGCGGCGCGTCCGTACACGCCGCGCGGGTGTAGGATAGCCGTGTGCACATGCCCGCGTCAATGCGCTCGGCGCGGGGAGAGGAGGTGCGAGGTGACCCTGCGAGATCAGTACGAAGAACGTATCGCGGCGTGGAGAGCGGCGCGGAGCCGGATGCTGTCGGACCGGCTGACGCAGACGCGCAAGGAAGCCCAGATGCACGAGGCGGATGTCGAGCAGGATGACAGCGTCGCCGAGTATTTCGCCGACCGCACGGAAGAGATGGGGCGGCGCGTCGCGGCGGACGAGGCGCGCATGGCGGCGCTCGCGGCGGAAGCGGAGGAGGTGCGGATCGCGATGGTAACTGAGGAACTCGACACAACGGTGGCATCGTACAACGACGTGCTCCGCACGATGGCGGAGCAACTCGCGGCGCTGGATGCACAGGTCGCGCACGCCGCCTCGCTCAGCCAGCACGCCGAGGAACTGGCGGGCACGCTCCCCGCATCGGCGGCCCGCCAGCATCAGGCGGTGGACGCCGTGGCCACGCGGACCGCCGAAATCGGCGAGCGATTGCAGGCGCTTCAGGAGGCGGTGTCAGTCTCCGTGCCGTCGCCACAACCATAACGCCCTGCACCGTCGCCAGCTATCCCTCTGGGTGGCGCGGCACGGACTCGCCCTCGTCGAGGACGATGTGATCGGTGCGCCCGCCTTCGCGCCCGACCGCTTCCTCGTGGCCGCTGTCGTGGTGGACGGCGGTCGTGCCCTCTTTGCGGTGCGCGTCGCCCGCTTCGTTCGGGGTCAACTCTTCCGCGACGGCGTCCTGCCCCGCCGCGACGGTCTCATCGCGCTGTTTCCGGTCGTCCGTCCGGCGATCCATCGGGCTGCTCCTTCGTTCAGGCGACGGCAACGCGCCTGCGTGCCGTCCGTGTGCGAACGCAACCGCGATGCCACGGGCGGAGGGAATCCTAACCCCCGGCCCCTTCCCTCGGAGGAAGGGGAGCGAGCCTCTGGTAGATCGAGGTGTTTGGGATAAGGCACAGCAATGCGACAAGTCACCCCTTCCCGCGTCGGGAAGGGGCCGGGGGTTAGGCAAAATCCCGCCACGAGAAGTACGGCCGCCAATCGAGCATCCGCTTCGCCTTGCCGTTGTCCACGCCGGGCTGACTGCCGGTGAGCGCCTTCGCCTTCTCGCCCAGTTCTTTGGAGACGTGCGGCGCGAGTTCGGCGACGGGGCGTTCGGCGAGGGCGTCGTCCGCGACGATGTAGAAGGATTCGTGCAGATTGACGTGCGTTTCGAGCGCCTTGCGGTAAGCGGCGGCGAGGTCGCGCACGTCAATGTACGCCCAGAGGCCGGAGGCGAACGAGAGCGGGTCGTCGTGGACGCGCTTGACGACATCGGGCCACCAGTCCGTGAAGACGACGTAGGGCGGGCGGATGGAGATCACCTCGGTGCCGCAGCGGTTGCGGATCATCGCCGCCGCCTGCTCGCCGACGAACTTGGAGAGGGCGTATGGGTCCTGCGCCTGATGCGGGTGGAACTCGTCCACCGGCAGGTACGACGGCCACCACTCGCGGGTGCGGAAATCCATGCCGAGCCAGTTGATGCTGCTCGTCTCGATCAGTTTCGGGACGCCGAGCGTGCCGACCATCTCCGCGACGTTGTAGACGCTCCGCACATTCGTCGCGTAGACAACCTCCGGCGGGTCCTTCGTCGGATTGGGGATCGCCGCGAGGTGCAGGACGGCCTCCGGCTTCTTGCCACGGAACGTCAGCACGCCCGCGACATCGGCGGACTTCGTCATGTCCGCCTGCACGTACTGGACGCCCGCCGGGAGGTCCGCCGGGGCGCGGGCGATGTCCGTCGCGACGACCTGATACTCGTGCGCGGCGAGTTCTTTGACGACCTGCCGCCCGATGCGGCCGCTGGAACCGGTGACGACGACGCGCATATGCGCTCCCTTCGGTCGTGAGGGGGCGGTGAACAGTGGACGGTGAGCAGTAATCTGGTCGGTCTGCTCACCGCCCACTTTCCACCGCCCCCTTCTACTTGTCGTACTCGCGCCACGAATGCCGGGGCTTCCAGCCGAGCAGGCGCTTCGCCTTCGCGTTGGCGATGTCCGCGTCGTGGCCTTTCACGCCGATGTCGAGCGGCCCGGCATCCCGGTATGCCTGCATGATGCAGGTCTCGATCGGTGCATCGGTGAATGCGTCGTCGTTGACGATATAGAGCGCCTCGCAGCCGAGATTCTCCTGCTCGACGGCGAGGCGGTACGCCTCCGCGAGATCTTCGGCGTCGGAGTAGGACCACGAAAGCCACGTCTTCGGGCGGTCGCCGCGCATCTGGGCGATGCGCATCGGATACTCGCCCGGCGCGATGACGAGGGCGGGGCGAATGGAGATCGCCCGCGCGCCGGTGCGGGCGCGGAGCATGCGCGCCGTCGCCTCGCCCGCGATCTTGGAGAGGCCGTAAGCATTGACGACCCAGTCCGGCGTCGCCTCGTCCATCGGCCAGCGCGGCGGCGCGATCGTGCCGCCGGAGCGCATGTATTGGTGGACATTGACGCTGCTCGTCTCCACAAATGTGCCGATGCCGAGGTGCGCGCACGCCTCCGCGACGTTGTAGACCGAGAGCGCGTTGACCCGCCAGACCTCGGTCGGCAGCGACGACGCGACGGGCCAGACATTCGGCAGCGCGGCGAGATGGATGACGGCATCCGCGACCCTGCCGCGCCACTTCAGCGCGCCGACGACCTGCCCGATGTCGGTCGTGTCCACCTGCACGAACCCGGCGCCCGGCACGGGATCGCGCGGCGGGCGCCGCGTCGCGTTGATCACGTCGTGGCCCGCCGCGATCAGGTTGCGGACGACGAAGCCGCCGACGATGCCGCTCCCCCCGGTGACGACGATGCGCATGGGAAACCTCACCCCCCGGCCCCTCTCCTTTGCTCTGGCAAAGGAGAGGGGAGTGATTTATTTGACGATGTCGCGCCAGTAATACTGCTGCTGAAAACCGAGGAGTCGTTTCGCCTTCGCGTTCGTGACGCCCGCCGCATCGCCGGTCATGTGGGCCGCTTTGTTGCCCGCTTGTTTGAAGTACTGCGGCACGAGTTCGGCGAGCGGGCGTTCGGCCCAGGCATCCTCGGCGGTGCCGTAGATCACCTCGTCCGCCAGTTCGGTGTGTTCGAGGGCGAGGCGGAAAATCGTTGCGAGGTCGCGCGCGTCCACATAGGTCCAGAGGAAGCCGCCCGCGACGAGCGGATTGGCGCGGTTCGCGTCGAAGCGCCGCTGGTACTGATCGGGCAGGACGACGGCGGGTGGGCGGATGGTGATCGTCCGCATGCCGCAGCGGCGGTGGAAGCCGTGCAGGATCTCTTCACTCGCCACTTTCGAGAGGGCGTACGGGTCCTGCGCGAGGGGACGGTGCTCCTCGTCCACCGGGAAATAGTCGGGCGTGAAGTCGCGATAGCGGAAGTCGAGGCCGAGATGATTGATGCTCGACGCGTAGATGACGCTGCCGATGCCGAGCGCGTAGCACGCCTCGCAGACGTTGTACGTCCCCTCGGTGTTCTCATTGAAGACGACCTGCGCCGGATTGCGCATCGGGTTCGGGATCGCCGCGATGTGCATGACGGCGTCCGCCCCGGCGAAGGCGCTCACCAGTTCGCCCATGTCCGATGTGTTCGCCTGGACGAATTTGACGCCCGGCTGCGGCTGCTTCGGGGCGGAGCGCGTCGCATTGATCACTTCGTGCTCGTGCTGGGCGAGGTCCATGCAGACGAGATGGCCAATCCCGCCGCTGCCCCCGGTGACGACGACTTTCACGGTTGCGCGCTCCTTTCACGGGGACGAGTGCTGAGTGCTGGGCTACCGATTGGCTACCGCGGCACTCGCGCCAGTGTATCATCCTCTGCCGATCACCGACGCCGACTATCGGCTACGGATTACTCAGCACTCAGTACTTAGCACTTCACGATGCTATACTCATCATTGCATGACGCAACCCGGCCGGGTGCGGATGCGCGGCGGGCAGGGCGCGGGAGGATAGCCACCATTTCACAACGGACACATACGCGGGGCGCGCGCGCGAAACGGAAGCCGTCGCTCGGGCAGATGGAGCCGGAAGTTGCGCTGGCGGCGGCGGCGCTCGATATGCAGTTCGGGCGGTGGAATCTGCTGCGCGAGGCGCTCATCCACCGCTCCTACCTCAATGAGGACGCGAGCGCGACCGAGTCGAACGAGCGGCTCGAATTCCTCGGCGACGCCGCGCTCGGATTCATCGTCGCGCGCTATCTCTATGACCGCTACAAGGACGCGCCGGAGGGGCAGTTGACGCGCCGCCGCATGGCGCTTGTCAGCAACCAGACGCTCGCGCGCTGGGCGCGGCGGATCGGCCTCGACCGGATGCTTCTCATCTCGAAGGGCGAGCGCGGCATCGCACTGCCGGATCGGGTGCTCGGCGGTGCGTTCGAGGCGCTGCTGGCGGCGATCCTGCTCGACCGGGGGATGGCGGCGGTCGAGGCATTTCTGGTGCCGATCCTCGATGCCGAGGCGGACGAACTGGTCGCGCGGACGATGGCCGGCAATTTCAAGGGACGATTGCAGGAGATCGCGCAGGAGCGCGAGCGCGTCACGCCGACCTACAAGACGCTCGACACGCCGGAGACGGACCACGAGCGGCGATTCACCGTCGCCGTGATGCTCGATGATCGGATACTGGCGACCGGCCAGGGCAAGAGCAAGCAGATGGCCGAGCAGGCGGCGGCGGAGGCGGGCCTCGCCGCATATATCGCGCACGAGCGCGCCGCCGCGCACGGTGAAGATGGCGACGCCACCGATGGTGGGTTGTAGCCGGTCTCGGGTCGGGAAAGAGGCTCACAGGCTGGGAAGCCTGTGCTACCGGTAGCGCGGGCTTCCCAGCCTGCGGCCCGTTATTGCCAGTGGAACGAAGGGGTATCAAGCGATGAGTAGCGCCTACGGCGAGTTGCGCGTCTTCACGGGGAACGCGAACCCCGCGCTCGCGCAGCGGATTTGCGACTCGATTGGCATCCCGCTCGGCCGCGCCGAGGTCTTCGAGTTCTCGAACGAGAATATCTTCGTGCGCATCCTCGAGAGCGTGCGCGAGAACGATGTCTTCGTCGTCCAGCCGCTCTGCCGCCCGATCAACCGCTCGATCATGGAACTGCTGATTATGATTGACGCCCTGAAGCGGGCGTCGGCCGGGCGGATCACGGCGGTGCTGCCCTATTTCGGCTACGGGCGCACGGACAAGAAGGACCAGCCCCGCGTGCCGATCACCGCGCGGCTGCTCGCGGACATGATCTCCGTCGCGGGGGCGAACCGGGTGCTGGCGCTGGACCTCCACGCCGGGCAGATCCAGGGCTTCTTCAATATCCCGGTGGACGAACTGACCGCCTCGTTCCTGATCGGCGATTACTTCCGCGAGAAGCGGCTCGAAAATCTCGTCGTCCTCGCGCCGGACCTCGGCAGCGCGAAGCGGGCGCGCAATGTCGCCGCGCTCGTGGACGCCTCGCTGGCAATTGTCGAGAAGCGTCGCATCGGCAACGACGGCAATTCCGAAGTGCTGAACGTCATCGGCAGCGTCGCGGGGTGCCCGGTGCTGATTGTGGACGACGAGATTGACACCGCGAGCAGCATCTGCCACGCGGCGAGCGCGGCGGTCGCGCACGGGGCGTCCGCCGTCTACGCCGCCTGCACGCATCCGGTCCTTTCCGGCCCGGCGATCGAACGCCTGCGCGCCAGCCCGATCGAGGAGGTCGTCTGCACGGACACGATCCCGCTCCCGCCGGAAATCTATCCGGGCCTCGTCACGCAACTCTCCGTCGCGGGCATCCTCGGCGAAACGATCCAGCGCATCCACACCGGCACGAGCGTGACGTGGACGTTCCAGTGATACTGCCCACCCCCTAGAGCGGATTGCACAGGGGCTGAGCCCGTGCGATGCTGATGGCATGACAAAGCCGTACAGTGACGACCTGCGTGTCCGCATCGTGCGGGCGGTGAGCGAGGAGGGGCTGAGCCAGCCTCGGGTCGCCGCCCGCTTCGC
>JAICIL010000106.1 GCA_025924435.1 Chloroflexia bacterium
GATGTTTCGCGCGATGTAATCCTGTTCGTTGGCGACCTTCTTTTGCTGCTGCTCGAACTGGCGCTGCTGCGTGAGACGGCGAAGGGCGCGTTGCTCGACGAACGCCTGGTAGCTTCCGTCGTACGGCGTTGCGGAGTCTCCTTCGAAGTGCAGCACGTGGTCGACGACCGCCGCGAGAAACGCGCGGTCGTGGCTGATGAGTAACACGGTCGTGCTCACGCTCGCGAGGTATTCTTCGAGCCACTTCGTCGTCTCGAGATCCAGGTGGTTCGTCGGTTCATCGAGCAGGAGGCAGTTCGCGCCGCCGGTCATCAGGCGCGCCAGTTGCAGGCGGCTCTTCTCGCCGCCGCTGAGGTTCGCGATCGGCTCCGTCGCCTGCCGATAGGTGAAGAGGAAGCGACCCAGGATGCCCATCGCCGTCTCCGCCGTCATCGGCTTGACGGCGCGGATGCAGGCGAGTGGCGTCTCGGCGGGGTCGAGGACGTTGTGCTGCTGCGCGTAGTGGCCGAGCCGGATCGAGGGGCCGATCCAGACTACACCCTCCGTCGGCGCGTCTAATCCGAGCAGCATTTGAGCGAGGACGGACTTGCCCGCGCCATTCCGCCCGACGACCCCGGCGCGCTCGCCCCGCCAGAGCGTGAAGTTGAGGTCCGCCAGCACGATCTCGTCACCGAAGGAGCGGGAGAGGTGGCGCGCCTCGATCACCTTCTGGCCGCCGCGCTCGCCGGAGCGGAACCGGAGGCCCATCGTGCGCCGTTCGAGGACGGGCCGCTCGACCTTCTCCATCCGGTCAATCTGCCGCTGCTTGTTCATCGCCTGCTTCTTGTGCCGCTCGTCCAGCACGAGGTTCGCCCAGAGCGTGAAGCGCGCGATCGCCTCCTCCAGCCGCTTGATCTCCTTCTGCTGCGAGACGTAATCCTGCTGCTGCTTGAGGAGCGCCAGTTCGCGCTGCGTCATGTAACTGGAGTAGTTCCCCTGATAGCGCGTCAGGCGGCCGTTGTCCAGCTCGGCGATTTGCGCGACGGTGTCGTCGAGCAGGTAGCGGTCGTGCGAGATGAGGATGAGCGTGCCGCCGTAGGAGCGGATCACCCCTTCGAGCATCGTCTTGCCGGGCAGGTCGAGATGGTTATCCGGCTCGTCGAGCAGCAGGATGTCCGGCTTGGCGATCAGGCAGCGGGCGAGGCCGACCATCTTCCGCTGGCCTCCGCTCAAGAGCGCGACGGACTGCCCGTGCGACTCCGGCGGCAGGCCGAGGCGGACGAGCAGGTCGCGCGCGTCGTTGCGGAAGCGCGGCCCGCCCTCCGCCTCATACCGTTCGAGGATTGTCGCCTGCCGTTCGAGGGCGCGGCCCATCGCCTCCATGTCCGCCGCGCACGCCGGGTCGGCCAGCATGGCCTCGACCGCGTCGAGTTCCGCTTCGAGCGCGAGCAGATCCGCCCGCCCGCCGATCACCTCGTCTATCGCGGGGGCGGTCGTTTGCTCCGCATACTCCTGCGGCAGGTAGGCGACGCGGATGCCGTTGCGGAGCGTGCATGCGCCCTCGGTCGGCGTCTCGACACCCGCGAGGATGCGCAGCAGGCTCGACTTTCCCGCCCCGTTCGGCCCGACGAGGCCGATCTTCTCGCCGTCGTTCAGGGTCACATCCAGCCCGGTGAAGATGCGCTGCGTCCCATACGTCAGCCCGATGCCGTCCAGCCGCGCGATCAGCATCCCGCACCCCCTTCCGGCCGGTGGGGAAGGGGAGATTGAACCGCCAAGACGCCAAGAACGCCAAGCCGAGAGAAGAAAGGGGAAGGAAGAAGTTCTTCTCTTATTCCATCTTCTCCGCGTTCTCTTGGCGTTCTTGGCGTCTTGGCGGTTCGATTAAAGTCCATAGATGAGCGTTCGATGGCCATGATGGATTGCTCCTCCGTGATGGCAGGAGCAGGCACACGCGCGAAGCCCGCGCCGCTCGGCGCGGTGGCGGTGTGCGTGGTTCCCGCCGCGTACCCGATGCACCGGATGGGTTACGCGGCGAACCAGTCTGATCGGGCGCCCTTCCACGAGCGCCAGTGGCGTTCAGCAACAATTTGCGGCACGGTCACTTTCCTCCGGTACGTATCCTACACCGCGCCATGCCGCGCCGCAAGGATCAGCAGGTGTAATTGCCGTCGTAGCCGTCGTCGTCGTACTGCACGAGGTAGACGGAGCCGCCGGTGAACGCCGCGTCGCAGAGCGATTTCGCGTCCTCCTTGCTCCCGCCGCCGACCCAGGCGGGCAGGCCGACCTGCCATCCGCCGGTGATCTCCTGCCACATCGCCGCCGTCGAGTAGATGCCGACGGCGAAACCATGCTCCACCAGCAGGTACTGCAACGCGCCCTTGATGACTGCCTGATTGCGCGACAGGTCGGTCTCCGACCACGAGTTCAACGTCTCGATGTCCAGCCACCACATCCGCGTGGCGAAGGCCGGGGCCTGCTGCGCCGCGTAGGTGTAGGCGCTGGAGGCCGCGTTGTAGCCGTAGTTCAGCGCGTGGCACGGGTCATCGGGGCCGCACGTCCCGTAGGGGCCGGTGTCGCCGTAGAGGGCGGTCACGCCGATATCCTCGTTGAGATTCAGGTAGACGGACTCCGGCGAGAGGGTGTGGACGGCCCAGGCGTATTCGCTGGCGAAGCAGGGGTTATTGCGGAAGGCGTGGCCGTTGGTGACGCCGACCATCCCGAAGGTATAGGCGTTGAGCGTCGGGTAATCGAAGCCGCATTGCGGGAAGGAGATGTCGTAGCCGCTGGAGGTGCCCGTGTAGATGCCCTGCGCCGTGGCGCCCATCGCCGCGGTCGCGAGCAAACAGAGGGCGATCAAGGCCGCCGCTATTCGCTTGATGAGCCAAAGCCGCAGCGCCATGTTCCTCATTCCCCATTGCGCCGAGGCGCGCTCATTCGCATCGAAGATGAGTGTAGGGGATGGCCGGAGGGCGCGTCAACGCGATGCGCCAATGGTATTCCGATGCGGTGCGTCGGTTCTGTCTGCGGTGACCGAACCGGTCGGCATCGCGATCGTCCCTCTCCCGCACTCCCCGATAGACGCCCGCCCGCCGCGCGTGCGAGAATGGCCGGGCGCCAACGGCGGCGCCTCGCACCATCCGGAGGGGGGTTCGGCGTGAATATCCACGAATATCAGGCGGCGGACATCCTCGCCCGCTACGGCATCCCGCTCAACGCCGGGCAGGCGGCCACGACGCCCGATGAGGCGGCGGCGGCGGCGCAGGCGCTCGGCGGCACGGTCGCCATCAAGGCGCAGGTCCATTCGGGCGGGCGCGGCAAGGCGGGCGGCATCAAACTGGCGAAATCGCCGGACGAGGCGCGCGACGTGGCGGGCCGCATCCTCGGCATGGATATTCGCGGCCACACCGTCAACACCGTCCTCGTCGTCCCCGGCGTCGGCATCGCCGCCGAATACTACGTCGGCATCACGCTCGACCGTGCGAACCGCCGGATCATCGTGATGGCCTCCGCCGAGGGCGGCGTGGAGATCGAGGAGGTGGCGCGGACGAACCCGGAGGCGATCCTCCGCACGCCCGTTGACCCGGTGCGCGGGCTGCTCCACTACCGCGCGGTGGACCTCGCCTTCGCGCTCGGCATCGAACCCGCCGCCGTCGCGGGCTTCGTGGATGTCGTCACGAAAATGGCGCGCGCCTACCTCGACGAGGACGCCTCGCTCGTCGAGATCAATCCGCTGATCCGCACCGACGACGGCCGCTGGCTGGCGCTCGACTCCAAGATGGTGCTGGACGACAACGCCCTCTTTCGCCACCCGTCGCACGAGACGCTGCGCGACATGGCGGAGGAGAACGCGACCGAACTGACCGCGAAGGCGTCCGGCATCTCGTTCGTCAAACTGGACGGGAATGTCGGCTGCATCGTCAACGGCGCGGGGTTGGCGATGGCGACGATGGATGCCCTGCAAGTCGAGGGCGGCGAACCGGCCAATTTCCTCGATGTCGGCGGCGGCGCGAACGCGGCGCAGGTCGCGAAGGCGCTCAGCTTGATCCTCGCCGACCCGAATGTGAAGGCGATCTTCTTCAACATCTTCGGCGGCATCACGCGCGGCGATGAGGTGGCGAAGGGGCTGCTCGCGGGGCTGGAGCAGGTGCCGACGACACTGCCGATCATCGTCCGCC
Organism: Chloroflexia bacterium; assembly: GCA_025924435.1. The sequence continues at coordinate 4,158 of JAICIL010000106.1, forward strand.
TCGCGGGCGTGAACGCGGAGGAAGGGCGGCGCATCCTCGCCACGACGAACCTGCGGTCGGCGGAGACGATGGAGGAAGCGGCGCGGCTCGCGGTCGCGGCGGCGAAGGGGGAAGAGGCGTGAGCATTCTCGTCAACAGCGATACGCGCGTGCTCGTGCAGGGCATCACGGGGCAGCAAGGTTCCTTCCACACCGGCCAGATGGTCGAATACGGCACGAAGGTCGTCGCGGGCACGCGGCCCGGCGGCAGGGGGCGCGAGGTCCACGGCGTGCCGGTTTTCAACACCGTCGCGGAGGCGATGCGGGAGACGGGCGCGAACACGAGCATCATCTACGTCCCCGCCGGCGCCGCACCGGACGCGATCGAGGAGGCCGTCGCGGCGGGCCTGCCGCTCGTCGTCTGCATCACCGAGGGCGTCGCGGTCAACGACATGGTGCGCACGTACGAGGTCGTCCGGCGCTCCGGCTCGCGGCTGATCGGCCCGAACTGCCCCGGCCTCATCACCCCCGGCGAGGCGAAAGTCGGCATCATGCCCGGCTTCATCCACGCGCGGGGGAGGATCGGCCTCGTCTCGCGCTCCGGCACGCTCACGTACGAAGTCGCCAACGCGCTGACGCAGGCGGGCCTCGGCCAGAGCAGCGCCGTCGGCATCGGCGGCGACCCGGTGATCAGCACCTCGTTCGTGGATGTCCTGACGCTCTTCGAGGCGGACCCGGAGACGGATGCCGTCGTGATGATCGGCGAGATCGGCGGCACGGACGAGGAAGTGGCGGCCCGCTACGTCCAGGAGCACATGAAAAAACCCGTCGTCGGCTTCATCGCCGGGCAGTCCGCCCCTCCCGGCAAGCGGATGGGCCACGCGGGGGCGATCATCTCCGGCGGCGCGGGCACGGCGGCGGAGAAGATGGCCGCCCTCGAAGCGGCGGGCATCCGCGTCGCCCGCCGCCCCGGCGATGTCGCGGGCCTCGTTAAGCAGGCAATTGGCACGGCGTAGGGCGACAAAACCGGAGCGCAGAAGACGCAGAGATCACAGAGGAAAAGACGCTTGATGCGGTGATACACTGAGGGAATGAGCGATGTATCTGCCGGACGCGGAGCATGCAACAATCGCGCCCGAAAAAATTACAGCATATTTGCTCGTTCCTGAACATCGCGACAATAGGGGAAAGGCAGCATTCTTTTTTCGATACGGCTTCACGATGGATGCATGGGAAATGCTCGCGGTGGCACTCGTCACACATGGCGGAGCACATCCGATCACCGCTACTCGCCAGCGTCCAGATGGTATGCTCTACGGGGTGACGGGTGATATGGCGATGCCGGATGGTCGTGTGCGTCGCGTGCTGACGGCATGGTTCATCCCGAACGAAGGCGGCGCCCCGCGTTTTTGTGACCGCGTATCCGGCATAGGAGGGCAGCGACAATGATCGAAGAACTGGATACGGTCGAATTGCTCACACCGCTGCCGGAAGCGAATCTTGCGGCGGGGCGGCGCGGCGCGGTTGTCTTGGTGTACGGCAATCATGAAGCATACGAGGTTGAGTTCTACAATGCCGATTGGGAATGGACGCCAGATATGGATGTGCCCTATCCTGCTGTCCTGGCGACTGTCACATCAGACAATGTGCGGCTCGTGCATCGGCATCACGCATCGGCGACCGCCGGAGCCATTGATCGTTTCTCCTCCCGCAATTCTGCTGATTCGCCGGTCAGCCACTCATAGCCGCTGCTCCCCGTATTGTTTTCATGATGAGAAAATGGAAAGAAGACCTCATGACGGCACAGAAACCCCGCCTGCGTGATCTCGGTATTACGATCGGCACGCAGCCGACGGGCGTGTACAACGCGATCACGGATGTGCCCGGCGTGCGTGTCGGGTATGCGACGGTCGTGCAGGGCGACGGGCCGCTGCGCGTCGGTGAGGGGCCGGCGCGGACGGGCGTGACGGCGATTCATCCGCACGAAGGCTCGGTCTTTCAGCAGATGATCCCCGCCTCCATCGCCGTCCTCAATGGCGCGGGCGAGATCACGGGCCGCTCGCAGGTGGACGAATACGGCCTGATCGAGACGCCCATCCTCATCACGAACACGCTCTCCGTCGGCGCGGTCCACAAGGGGTGCGTCGAGTGGCTGACGGTGCACGAGCCGTCGCTCGGCACGCGCGATTTCGTCATCCCCGTCGTCGCGGAAACGTTCGACGGCTTCCTCAACGATGTCGCCGGGCAGCATGTGGCGAGCGCGCACGTCTTCGCCGCGCTCGACAACGCGGCGGGCGGCCCGGTGGCGGAGGGAAACGTCGGCGGCGGCACGGGGATGACGCTCTTCCGCTTCAAGGGCGGCACCGGCACCGCCTCGCGCGTCGTGCCGGTCGGCGGGCGGGAGTATACCGTCGGCGTGCTCGTGCAGGGCAACTTCGGCAGGCGCGAGGATTTGCTCGTGGATGGCGTGCCCGTCGGGCTGGAAATCACCGATCTCATGCCGGAGCAGGGCGCGACGCCGGACGAGAAGCGGGACGGCTCGATCATCGTCGCGATCGGCACCGACGCGCCGCTGACCGACCGGCAGTTGGGCCGCCTCTGTCGCCGGGGGATGCTCGGCCTCGGTCGCGTCGGCTCGACGGCGACGCACAGTTCGGGCGACCTCCTCATCGCCTTCTCGAACGCGCCGGAGAACCGCGTGGACCGCTTCGAGACGGCGACGCTGCTGACGCAGACCTTCATCAACGACACACAACTCAACGACCTCTTCCAGGCGACCATCGAGGCGACCACCGAAGCGGTGCTCAATGCCCTCGTCGCGGCGGAGACGATGACGGGCCGGGACGGCAACACCGCCCACGCCCTCCCGCACGACCGTCTGCGCGCGATCATGCGAAAATACGGCCGCCTCCGGGCATGACGAGGCGCCGGGGATCGCGGACTGCCCGGCGCCGATGCTGCCAGCCGCGGATTTACTGCGGCTGGCCCGCACCCATCGCCTGGAGCGCCTCGATGTAGTGCTGGAGCGCCACATCGCCATCCAGGATCGGGTAGATTTCGGACTTGCTGAAGGCGGCGAGGGGCCATTCCGTCATCATTTTGTTCAGCGCCGCCTCATCGGGGACGTTGAAGACCCCGCCGCCGCCGGGGACCCCGGCGAAGAAGAAAAAGGATTCCATGTTCCCCTTGTACTTCTCCCGCCAGCCCGCGAACCCCTGGAAGAGTTGCAAGGCGGCTTCCGGCGGAATCGGATGCTCGCTTCGGGTGATGAGCAAGACGCGCATGAGTTCTCTCCCGACGATGACAGCGAATATTCCTCACGAGAGAGGACGCATGCGCATGCGGAATAGATTGCTCATTGCCGATATCGCCGCAAAATTGCTATGAGATCGGCGACATTGGATGAATGCGATGCGTTGGGCTACCGGCGCAGGGCGGGCAGGACCTGCTCGCCGAGCAGTTGGATGCCGCGCGCGTCGGTCAGGCCGTGCGGCGTGCCGAACTCGATGCGCGACGCACCCGCCGCGAAGATCGCTTCGGCGTGCGCAATCACCTCCGCCGGCGTTCCCGCGAAGGCGAAGGCGCGCAGTAGATCGTCGGAGATCAGCGCGGCGGCGGACTGCCGGTCGCCCCGTTGCACGGCACGCTCCATCCGCTCCAGCAGTTCGGGTTCCACCGAGAGCGTCGGGTCGAGTCCCGCGACGGTGGGCAGATAGAGCGCGACTTCCTCCTTCGCGCGTCGCCGCGCCGCCGCGCCGTCCTCATCCACGACCGTCACCGCGCCGAGCACGATGCCGGCCGCGTCCGCGTCCCGCCCCGCTCGCCGCGCGCCGACGGCGATCCGCCCGCGCATGACGGCGACCATCGCCGGATTGACGCAGCCGCCGATCTTCACCTCGTCCGCGATTTCCCCCGCGAGCGCGGCCAGGCGCGGCCCCCACGTCCCGATCATCAGCGGCACAGCGGCGCGCGCCACCTCGTAGTGGAGGACATTGTGCGCGCTCAGGTGGAAGATCGCGCCGTCGAATGGCGCGCGCTCCTGCGCGAGCAGATGGCGGACGACCGCGACCGCCTCCCGCATCGTCGCGACGGGTTTCGTCTGGGCGATGCCGAGCGAATCGAGCCACGCCCCGCGCGCGAGGCCGAGATAGGCGCGACCGCCGGAGACGGCGTCGAGGAGGGCAATCTGCCCCGCGATCTCGACGGGATGCAGCGTGTACGGGTTCATGGTCGCCGGGCCGAGCCGGATGCGCGCCGTCGCCCCCGCCATGATGAGGAGCGGCCCGATCGGCGGCTGGAACATCAAATCCCCGTAGACACTGAGCGCGTCGAAGCCGTATTCCTCCACCCGCCGCGCCAGCGCCGCGTACGCCGCCGCCCCCTTATCGCTCTGAAACGCCACACTCACTTCCCGCCGCATTCAGGGACTCCTTTTGAACCGCGAAGGCGCGAAGGGCGCGAAGAAGAGAGGAGAGCAAGATGATATGAAGGATCGCCGTAGCTCTCCCATTTCTTCCTCCTTCCGTTCTTCGCGCCCTTCGCGCCTTCGCGGTTCAGATTCCCTACGTCAGATCGGTGGTGCGGAGGGTGCGGGGGGCGAGGCGTTCGATGCGCATGATGAGGCGTTCGTCCGGGTCGGGGCAGGCGACGAGGCTCTCCTTCGTCATCCAGTCGCCCGCCTGCGCCGCCCGCTGGTAGCCGGAGAGGAGCGGCAGCACCGCGCCGAGCGCGTAGAGGCAGAAATGCTTGCCCGCCGGGATGCGCAGCCGGTTGCTCCCGGTCACCTCGAAGCAATCGCCCACCGCCAGCCCGCAGACCGACCGCCCCTCGATCGCGACGACGGTGACTCTGAGGTCATAGAGCGTGAACCGCGTTTCGTCCATGCTGCTGTTATCGCATCGCTGTCAAGGCGAACGCCCGCGATCGCGCCCGCGGTTGCTGGTCGGGTATCACCCCGTTGGCTGCAATTTATACGTTCGCGGGTCGAGCCCGACCCCGGTCAGATATTCGGCGATCTCCCGGAGTTTCGCGGCATCGTTCTTGGCGCGGTAGTGCTCGATCTCGGTCTTGACGTAGGTGTCGAAACTCGTCGGGCTGCCCGATGCGACGATCGGATGGCCGTGGTCGCCCCCGTCAATGCGGATGCAGTGCGTCATCTCCCCCTGATCGGCGCCGATCAACTCGTCGAACCGGTGGACGGCGGTGAAATTGTCGTGCAATTTGAGTCCCTCGGCGGTCGCTTTCCGCTCCCATCCCACCACAGTCTCGGCATCGTTGGTGATGTACAGCGCCACCTTGCCTTTTCCCGCCGTCTCCCTTTCCAGCAATTTCGCGTCATTCACCGCCTTGGGCGGGGGGCAATGCTTGCCTTTGTGGGGGAAGACGACGACCTTCGCGGCCGTTGCCGCCGGCGCGGCGGTGGGTCCTTTCTCCTTCTCCCCCTGGGCGATCTTCCCGGCGAGTTTCTTCTGCTGATTGAAGGAGGATATTTCCTCCATCGCCGCCGACTGCTCCGCCATGAAGGCCGCCTGCTGCTTCTGCTCGGCGACGTGCGCGCGATACCCCTCGAACGAGGCATTGAGCGCCATCCTCATTTGTCGCATGGAGAAGATGGCGGCATAGAAACATTGCCCCAGCGGTGTGTCGTGCTTGATGATGTCCTGGCGTGACATCGCGAAGGCGTCGTCGTGTCCGTCCTGTTGGAGCCGCTGCTGGAGCGCCTTCACGTTCGTGTCGTATTCCCCGCGCAACCGCGCGATCTCCTTCATATCAATGAATCCCAATGCCGTTTCATCCGGTTCGATCTCGGCGATCTGCGCCTCTATCGTCGCCATATGGGCGAGGATACCGGCGCGTGTGTACTCCCCCTCCGGGGCCTCGAGTTTCTGCCGCATCATCTGGACAACGTCACCTTCGGTCACTCCCCGTGACGAATGGGGCAGGCCGGTTGCATGTGTCGCCGTCCATGCCGCGCCGCCCCCGATGTGCTTCACGGACATTTGCGCCTGGGCCACGCCCCACATGGCTTCGGGCACGGTTTCCCGCGCCATGCCGTGCCCATCCGGCCGGAAAAGGGGCAGAGGCTCGAGCGGGCGGCGGGCGCGGGAGAGGTCGCGCGGGGCGGGCACAGGCACCGCAGGATCGGGCGTTGGGGTGTCGGCCGTCGCATCCTCCACGGCGACCATCGGGATCGTGCGCCGGTCGAACTGCTTGCGGGGGCGTCGCTGCGGCATCGCGAAGGATGACATTGTCCTGCTCCTTCCCACCGGGGGCGCGTGTTGCTGTCGGTACGTCTCTCCGGCGATTGTACATGATTCGTCGCTGCAATTGCGCGCGTTCGGAAAATTTGAGCCGGAGTGCGCGCGAGCGATCGGCGCGCCTGCGGGATGGTAGACTGTGCGCCGGTGCGCGAGCGAGGGGAGCGACGATGTCTTTCTGGGCGGGGATGCGCTATTGCCCGAAGTGCGGGACGCGCTTCGGGGCGGGCGGCTTCGAGCGGACGATGTTTCCGACGTGCGACGCGTGCGGGTTCGTCTTTTTTCGCGGCCCGTCACTTGCGAGCGGCTGCATGGTCGTCGAAAACGGGCGATTGTTGCTGGCGAAGCGCGGCATCGAACCCTATGCCGACTCGTGGTACGTCCCTTCCGGCTTCGTGGATTACGGCGAGACGCCGGAAGCGGCCGCCGTGCGCGAACTGGCGGAGGAGACGGGACTCACGGCGCGCATTCTCGGTTTGTATGATCTCCTCGCCTGGCACGACGACCCGCGCAAGGACGGCGTGATGCTCTTCTACCGGGCGGAACGGGTCGCGGGCGAGGCGAAAGCGGGCGACGACGCGCGGGCGGTCGGCTGGTTCGCGCCGGACGAACTGCCGGAAAATATCGCCTTCGCGGTCCATCGCGCGGCGATCCACCGCTGGCAGTTGGAGGAAACCAATTTCACCACAGAGACACAGAGAGCACAGGGGACGCAGAGAGAAAGACGAACATGAATGGGAAACAGTCCAGATAATCCCTCTGATCGTTCTCTGTGCTCTCTCTGTGTCTCTGTGGTTCAACCGGGAGGAACCGTTGGCAACCTATACCGTGATTGTCTATGAGGCGGCGGACGGCGGATACTACACCGAAGTGCCCGCCTTCGCCACCGGCGCGGAGGGCGAGACGATCGAGACGGCCCTCGCCGAGACGCGCGACACCCTCTCGGAGACCATCGCCGCGATGATCGAGCGCGGCCAGGTCATCCCGCCGCCCGATCAGGGCGCGATCGCCGCCGTCGCGCAGATCGAGACCGACATCACCGTCGCGGACGCGGGCTGATGGCCGCCGCATCGCCGGACGCCTTCATCGCGCGGATGCCGAAGGCGGAGTTGCATATCCATCTGGAAGGCTCGGTCCGCCCCGCGACGCTGCTCGCCCTGGCGCGGCGCAACGGTATCGCGCTGCCCGCCGCGAATGAGGCCGAACTGCGCGACTTCTATCGCTTCCGCGATTTCGACCACTTCCTCGCCGTCTACGACCTGATCTGCGAGAGCATCCGCACGCCGGACGACCTGACCCTGATGACGTACGAACTCGGCGCGTCGGCGGCGGAGCAGCAGATCCGCTACATGGAAGTGACCTTCACGACGTGCGGACGGCTGCGCCGGGGATTGCCGCTCGATGACCAACTGGCGGGCATCCGGGCGGGGGCGCACCAGGCGGAGCGGGAATTCGGCGTGCGCATGCGGTTCATCCCCGATGTCGTCGCGGAGAATACCGTCGAGGAGGCGTGGACGCTGGCGCGCTGGGCCGTCGCGCGGCAGGGGGACGGCATCTGCGCCCTCGGCCTCGCGGGGAAGGAGGTCGGGCGGGAGGCGGCGGCGCTCGCGCCCGTCTTTACTTACGCGCGGGATGCCGGGTTGCCGCGCACGCTCCACGCCGGGGAGACGGTCGGGCCGGAGAGCATCTGGGACGCGCTGACGACCCTCCACGCGGACCGCATCGGCCACGGTGTGCGCGTCGTGGAGGACCCGAAACTGCTCGAACTGCTCTACGCGATGCAGGTGCCGCTGGAGGTCTGCCCGACGAGCAATATCCGCCTCGGCCTCTACCCCGATCTGGGCGCGCACCCGTTCTACACCCTCTGGAAGGCGGGCCTCTTCCTCACCGTGAACACCGACGACCCGCCGATGTTCAACACGACCCTCGCGGACGAATACCGCGCCCTCGCCGCCGTCCACGGCTTCACGGCGGATGAGATCAAAGACCTTTCGCTGAACGCCGTCCGCGCCGCCTTCCTCCCCGCCGCCGAGAAGCGGGCGATGCTCGACGCCTTCGCGGCGGAGATGACGGCCTAACCCCCACTGCCCAGAGGGAACCCGCCTTCCCGCGAGGAAGGGGGAGCGAGCCTCTGAAAGATCGGGGCGTTACGCAGAGCGCCTCGGTATCGCGAAGAGTCACCCCTCCCTGTGAGGGGAGGGGCCGGGGGAGAGGTCCCCCGCCGTATTGACACCGCAACAAAGCATCATACGATACAAGCAGCGAGAACGAGCGAACAATGTAATACGAGA
>JAICIL010000107.1 GCA_025924435.1 Chloroflexia bacterium
AACTACCACAACCTCGCCGCCCGCGCCGAGCGGGAGGGCGACGCGGCGCTCGCCACCGCGCTGCGCATCGTCGCGGTGGACGAGATCGCGCACCACGGCTTCTTCTACAAGGGCGTGCAGTTGTACCTGAAATACGACACCGCGGCGACGCTGGACGACATGCGCCTCGTCTTCGGGAGCTTCGCGATGCCGGCGCGCGATTTCCTGCGCAACTGGTCGGAGTTCGAGGACGTCGTGGCGAAGGCGGGCATCTACGGCGCGCGCGAGCACGTGCGGGACGTGCAGAACCCGATCCTCAACGCCCTGGGGTACGCGAACCGGCGCGAGCTGGAGCGGGCGGCGCTCCGGATGCGCATCGTGCCGGGCGACATCGGCCCGCGGGAGATCCCCGATTGGGCGAAGGAGCCGGGGGACCGGGATGCGGGCGCCCTCGTCCTGTCGGTGGGGGAGTGACCGGCATGGCGACTCTCCCGAGGGTGGCGACGATGCGGGCGAGGATCGCGATCCGCGCGCCGGCGAGCGGGCTGACCCATCTGGCCGGGGTGCTGCTCTCGCTCGCCGCGCTGGTGATGTTGGTGGCGATCGGCGTCCGCTCCGGCAGCGCGGCGGTCCTTTTCGCCCTGCTCGTCTTCGGGCTGAGTCAGGTCGCGCTCTACACCGCCAGCACGCTCCACCACTCCCTCTCTCTCTCGCCCGCCGGCAACGCCCGGCTGCTGCGCCTCGACTGCGCGATGGTCGTCGTCCTGATCGCCGGGACCTACACCCCCGTCTGCCTTCTCGCGTTGCGCGGTATCTGGCGCTGGGGCCTGCTCGGCGCGGTGTGGGGGCTGACGATCGCCGGGCTGGCGATGATGACGCGCTGGATGCACGCGCCGCGCTGGGCCTCGACGACCTTCTACGTCGCGCTCGGCTGGGTCGGGCTGCTGGCCGCGCCCGTGCTCGCCCGCGCGCTCCCGCTCGCCGGGTTCCTCTGGATGCTCGCAGGCGGGATGGTGTATACGCTCGGCGCCCTGATCTTCCTCTTTAACCGGCCGGACCCATTCCCGCGGTGGTTCGGCGCGCATGCGCTGTGGCACCTCTTCGTGCTGGGCGGGAGCGCCTGCTGCTTCTGGCTCGTGGTGCGGTATGCGGTGCCCCTGGGCTAGCCGCGCATTATCGCTCAAGAAAGTGCGAGGCACGTGTCCGCCATAGCCAAACTCGTCGTTGCCGCCATGAGACAGGAGAGGATTCGATGCCGAAAGATGTGAAGGGCAGGCCCGAAGGGAACGACCGCGATCAGGCCGCCCCGGAACCCGCAGCGCGCGGTGCCGAGCGCCCGGACGCGGAGGCCGGTGCGGCGGGCGGGGTGTCGCGCGAGGCGTATGAGCAGGCGGTCGCTGAGGCCGTCGAGGATGTGCACGGATGAGATCCGGAGGCCGATCGATCCCCGGCGACGCGGGCACCCATGGGGCGGGGAGGATGGGGGTGGTCGCGGGGAACGGCAGGCACGACGGCGGGCGCGACGGGGGAGGCGATGGCGAGATCCCCGTGCGCACGGTGCGTCACGAGATCGCGCCGCGCTCGATCTTCCTGATCCTCGCGATCATCGGTGGCATCCTGCTCGTCGCGCGCCTCTGGCAGACGATCCTCATCCTCATCGTCGCCCTCGTGCTCGCGGGCACCTTCAGCCCGGTCGTGACCTGGCTGGAGCGCCGTCGCGTGCCGCGCGCCGCCGCCCTCGCCCTGATCCTCCTCGTGCTGCTGGGCGCCATCGTCGGGCTGGGCGCGCTGATCGTCCCCGCCTTCGCCCGCCAGTTCAGCACCCTCTCCGCCGACGCGCCGCGCATCCAGGCGCGACTGGCCGACTTCGCCGTCCGCGTGCCGCCCCTCGCCGGCCAGGCCGACGCCATCCGGTCGGCCGATCCCGGGCGGCTGCTCGACCCGATCGGCGCGTACGCCCTCCAGTCGGCGGGCGCGGCGGCGCAGCTGGTGGTGATCGGCTTCACCACGGTCGTGCTCGCCTTCTACCTGATCGCCGACCACGAGCGCGTGCAGGGCTTCCTCTTCGCCCTCCTGCCCCGGCGCTACCACGTCCGCACGGCGCGGGTGCTGCTGGACATGGAGACGGTCGTCGGCGGCTACATGCGCGGGCAGGCGGCGACCTCGCTCTGTATCGGGGTCTTCGCCTACGCCCTGCTGAGCGTCCTCGGCGTGCCCGCCGCCCTGCCGCTGGCGGTGATCGCCGCCTTCGCGGACCTGATCCCGCTCGTCGGCGGGGTGCTGGCGACCGCGCCCTCCGTCCTCTTCGCGCTGACGGTCGGGCCGCTCCAGGCGGTGATCGTGCTCGTCGCCTTCGTCCTGTATCAGCAGTTCGAGAGCAGCCTGCTCATGCCGCGCATCTACGGCAAGAGCCTGCGCCTCTCGCCGATCGCCGTGACGGTGGCGATCCTGGTCGGCGGGCAACTGCTGGGGGCGATCGGGGCGCTGCTCGCCCTGCCGATGGCGGCGGGCATCCGCGTGCTGGTGGAGAACTACCGCATCTCCCTGCCCGGCGACCAGCCGGGCGAGAAGGAGGAGCGGGCGGAGGAGGCGCACGCCGAGGCAACCTACGCCGAGCAGGCGCAGGGGACATCGGCGGTGGAGTCCGCGATGATGGCGACCGAGATCGCGGAGCAGTTGCAGGACGCCAATCAGGAAGAGACGGGCGAGGCCGAGACGCCGATCGAGGAGCAGGCGGACCGGCCGCACGATCCGCCCGCCCTGCCGAATCCCGCGCGCTAGCGAGGCGGCGGCATGGGACGGGGCGCGAGCGGCGGCGGACGCCTCCCGGTAGAGGCGGGCGCGGCCGCGAGGCGATAGGCAGATATCTACAGATTCGCGCACGATCGCGCACGAACCGGTTATGAATCTGTTATGATGATCCCGCGGCGCTGATGACGACCGGGCGTCCCACGGGAAGGCGGTCGCCAACCGCTCCCCGCCCGGGTCGCCCCATCGAGCGCCCGCGGGAAGGGGGCCCGATGGCGGCCCCGCGCATCGTCCTCCTCGACAGCGACCCGTTCTCGCTCGGCGCGCTGCACGACCCGCTCGCCGAGGCGGGCTACCGCGTCTTCCGCTGCCGCCCGCGCGACGTGGCCGACGCCTACGCGGTGGTGAGGCGCGCGGGGGCGGACCTGGTGATCCTGGACCGCTGGCTGGCGAGGCGCGAGGACGGGTGGGCGCTGCTCAAGCGGCTGTGGGCCGACCCCGACACGACGGACCTGCCGGCGGTCGTCGTCGCGGGCGAGGCGGACGCCCTGCCGGTGGGAGGGGAGCTGCTGCGGGCGATGCGCTGCCGGGTGGTGCGCCGGCCGCTGGACGCCGGCGCCCTGCTGGGCGCGATCGCGCAGGCGCAGCGCGGGCAAACCGGCACATAGGTGGCGAGCCTGGCGAAAATCCCCGAGCGGCCCAGTGACCTGCGAATGAGGCCGAATATGCCGATTTGGGAGTCGATTTCACGCCATTGAGCGCGTCGTGAGGCCCCTTTCGGTACCACTGGGAGCCCATGAGCGCGTTTATCAACAAGCAGCCCGGTTGGGCGACGGACAAAGGAGCGGGGCACCTCCGTGCCGGACGCTAGGATGCGGGCGCCTGCGCAGCCCCCAGGTCCACCGTCAACAGGTCCGGGCCGACGCTGAGGATCGCCTGCGCGGGGATCGGCGTCGTCGTGCCGCCCATGCCCAACATGCCCCCCTTGTGCGCCCCGAGATGGCTGATCTGCCCGCTCGCGGCATCGATCGTCAGCTGCGCGACCGTGCCGAGCAAAGTCCCGGCCTGGTCGACGACCTTCAGTTTGCCGATCTGCTCGAGATCGAGCAGCGCCGTCGCGGCGCTGTCCGTGCCGGGGATCTGCGTCACCTGGCTGCTCGCCACGGTGATCGCGTCCGTGCCGATCTGCTTCACCTGCTCGAAGGGGATGACGAACGTGCCGGAGTCGCCCTTCACCTGCAGCGCGACGAGGCGCAGCGCCGCCAGGTCGATCAGCGGGCGCGCGACCGCCCCCAGTTTCGTGCCCTCGGCGAGCGACACGACCGCCATCCCCTTCAGTTTACTCGCATCCATGCCTCGCCTCCTTCGCCGCCACGCGTCGGGCATGCGGTTTTCTCGCCCACGTCGCGCCGCGCGGGTGCCTCCTATCATACGACGCAGCGCGACGTGACGTCACGGATTCCCCAGACGGCCCGGCTGCCCGGGTGCCGCCCGCCGCGGTTATTCCGACCGGTCCCGCCGCGTCAGCCGGGTCTCCCGCTCCTCCTGCGCCGCGATCCCGCCCATCGTCGCGATCCCGCTCTCTTCCAGTGTTAGCACCCGCACCCGCCCGTCCTCGATGCGGAACTCCCGCAGCCCCGGATCGAAGGCGCTCTGCCGCATCTTGCGCACCGAGAGGATCCGGTACAGCCGCCCCCGGTATTCGACCCACTGCAGCACCGCCAGGTTGTCCGACAGCACCGCCGCCGGCGCCTCCGCGATCCGCCCGCCGTCGAAGGCGCTGCTCTCCTGCGTCAGCAGCGTCGTCACGCCGCGCTCGCGCAGGTAGTCCAGCAGCGCGGCGACGTAGCGCGGCGCGCGCCGGGCGAAGGGGATCGCCTGCTCCACGACGGCCATCGAGTCGATCACCGCCCGCCGGATGCCCAGCCCTTCGACCCGCCGCCGGATCTCGGTCGCCAGGATGTCCACGTCCAGGGTGGCGGGCGGGGCGATCAGCAGCGAGACCGCCCCCCGCTCCACCGCCCCGCGCAGGTCCAGCCCGAACTCCGCCGCCTTGGCGTAGAGCTGCCCCGCCCCCTCCGCCAGCCCGACGAGGAGGCCCGGCTCCCCCGCCGCGGCCCCCGTCAGCACGAAGTGCAGCGCGGTGAGCGTCTTGCCCGTGCCGGGGCTGCCCGCCAGGAAGGTCGCCGTGCCGCGGTTGGGGCCGCCGCCGAGCACCGCGTCCAGCTCGGGCAGGCCGAGGGTCGCCCGCCCCTCCTCGAGCGCGTAGGGCGCCGGGCGGTAGATCGCCTCGTGGCGCGGGTAGCAGGCGACGCCGTCGCCGGTGATCGTCATCGCGTGCAGCCCGTCCAGGTGCGCCATGCCGCGCAGCTTCGCCACCTCGACCCGGCGGCGGTGCCGCTCGCCGTCGAGCGGGTTGTGCAGGGCGACGATCCCGTCGGGGATGGTCAGCGCGCCCGCCGCGCGGAACGGCCCGGGGCCGGCCTCGTGGGTGACCAGGGTGGTCGCGTCCATGAGGGCGAGCCGGGAGCGCAGCCCGTGCAGGAAGCGGGCGACCTGCCGCGGCCGCTCGGCGAAGCCGGCGATGCCGTGCAGGCCGTCCAGGACGACCAGGGAGGCGCGCTGGTCGCGCGCGGTGTCGCCGATCAGGGCGGCCACCGCCTCGAGCCCCTCGTCGAGGGCGGCGAGCACGCTGTAGAAGCGGAGGTTGTCGCCGATCAGGGCGGGGTCGGCGAAGGAGAGCGCGGCGAGGGTGGCGAGCATCTGCTCGTGCGACTCGGAGAGGGCGGTGAAGACCAGGGCGCGCTCGCCTTGCTTGGCGCGGTGGACGGCGATCTGCTCGGCGAGGATCGTCTTGCCGGTGCCGGGCACGCCGGTGATCAGGGTCATGGAGCGGCCCGGCAGGCCGCCGCCGAGGATCGCGTCGAGGCCGGGCACGCCGGTGGCCGAGACGGTAGGCATGGACGCACCCCACTCCCTAAAGTAGCCGCTATCGCGCCGATAGCGCCGCATGGTACCAGAGCGCGAACACGCGTGCGATCAGCCGATGAGATGCCGGGCGATGAGGCGCTGCACCGCGTCGAGGTCGAAGGGCTTGGCGAGGAAGGCGACCGCCCCCACCCCCGCGAGGTCCGGCGCCTCCGCCGCGCTCATCAGGATGACGACAACCCCCCGCGTGGTCGCATCCTCCCGCAGCAGGCGGGCGAGCTGGACGCCGTCCACCGTCGGCATCATCACGTCGCTGAGGACGAGGGCGCGGTGCTCCCGGCGGGCGAGCGCCAGCGCCTCGCGGCCGTCGTGGGCGGCGAGCACGGTGTGCCCCTCCTCCGCGAAAAGATCGCGCAGCAGATCGACGATCGGCTCCTCATCGTCCGCGACCAGGATCGTCGCCACAGGATCCCCTCCCCGTCCGGCACGGACGGCATCGGGGGAGGGAGTGCAAGATAGTGGCCGCGAGATAGGCCGTGGTTGGTGTGGTGGCGTGTGGTGCGCGCAGAATCGGCGGATCGTCCTCTGTCGACACGGGACGCGGTCATCGTATCTCCCTGGCGTGCCTGCTATGCTGGTGCATACGCCGGCGGTGCAGCGTGGCGCCGGGCGTGGCGACGGGTCGTGGGACCCCCAGGGCACCCATGCAGCAGGAAAGGACGCCGCCATGGCCGCACCGGACCCCATCGACCAGCTCGTCGTCGTCGGCTCGTCGGCGGGGGGTATCGAGGCGCTCTCCGCGCTGGTCGGCGGCCTGCCCGCCGACTTCCCCGCCCCGATCATCATCGCCCAGCACCTCGACCCGTCCCGCCCCAGCCACCTCGAGGAGATCCTCGCCCGTCGCGGGCCGTTGCCGGTGCGCACGGTCATCGGCCGCGAGCCCCTCGCGCGCGCCACGATCTTCGTCGTGCCGTCCGACCGGCATGTGCAACTGGAGGACCACACGATCACCCTCTCCCCCGAGGGCCCCGGCCGGCCCAAGCCCTCGGTCGACCTGCTCTTCCGCTCCGCCGCGGCGGTGTTCGGCGACGGGCTGATCGCCGTCGTGCTGACCGGTACGGGCAGCGACGGCACCGCGGGGGCGCTGTCCGTCAAGGAGGCGGGCGGGACGGTGGTGATCCAGGACCCGCGGAGCGCCAGCTTCCCCGGCATGCCGGGCGCGATCGCCCCGACCGCGGTGGACGTCGTCGCGCCGCTGGAGGGGATCGGGCCGCTGCTGGCCGAGCTGGTCACCGGGGCGCGCACGCCGGGGCGGGCGGAGGACGCATCGGTCGACGCGATCCTGGCGGTCGTGCGCGAGCGGACCGGCTTCGATTTCGCGCCCTACAAGCGGCCGACGATCCGGCGACGGCTGCAGCGGCGTCTGGTGGCGACCCGCCAGCCGGACCTCGCCGCCTATCGCGCCTACCTGGCCGGGGAGCCCGGGGAGGCGGAGCGCCTCGCCGACTCCTTCCTGATCAAGGTGACGACCTTCTTCCGCGACCCCGAGGTCTTCGCCGCCCTGCGCGAGCGCGTCGTGCCCGAGCTGGTCGCGCGCGCCCGCGCGACCGGGGAGGAGCTGCGGCTGTGGAGCGCGGGCTGCGCGACCGGCGAGGAGGCCTACTCGCTCGCCCTCCTCGTCGCCGACGCGCTGGAGGACGAGCCGGGGCGGCCCGTCGTCCGCCTGTTCGCCACCGACCTGGATCGCGAGGCGGTCGCCTACGCGCGCCGGGGGGTTTTCCCGGCGAAGGCGGTGGCCAATGTGCCGGGGGGGCTGCTGGATCGCCATTTCGCGCCGAGCGAGGACGGCACCTACCGGGTGGAGAAGGCGGTGCGCGACATGATCGTCTTCGGCGAGCACGACCTCGGCCAGCGCGCACCCTTCCCGCGCATCGACCTGACGCTCTGCCGCAACGTGCTGATCTACTTCACCCCGCCGCTGCAGCGGCGGGCGCTGCAGCTCTTCACCTACGCGCTGCGCGAGGGCGGCTACCTCGTGCTCGGCAACAGCGAGACGCCGGGCGCCTTCGCGCCGCTCTACGTCGCCGAGCGGACGGGCGGGAAAATCTTCCGGCGGACGGCGGAGCCCGTGCCGATGCCCTCCGCCGAGATCCGCCCCGTCCCCTCTCGCCCCCGCGACGCGCGCCCCCATGCCACGGCGGCGCAGGAGCTGGCCCGCATCCGCCAGGAAGTGCAGCGGGCCCAGACGGTGCAGGCGCACACCGCCGACCTGCTCTTCCGCCTGCCGGTGGGGGTCGTCGAGGTGGACATCGAGTACGACATCGGCAACATCAACGGGGAGGCGCGCCGCCTCTTCGGCATCCACGGCGCGGCGATCGGCAAAGATTTCCTGCACCTGCTGCGCGGCGCGCCGACCGAGCGGCTGCGCGCGGCGATCGACGCGGCGCTGCGGGGAGAGACCCCCGCTCCGCTGGAGGACGTGGCGCTGGAGGCATCCGCGACCGGGGAGGCGCACCATGTGCAGATCGACGTCGCGCCCGGCCTGCGCGCGGGGGATGGCGTCGCCACCGCGATCCTCGTGGTCAGCGACCGGACGGGGAGCATGGCGCGCCGCCGGCAGATCGAGTCGGACGCGGAGATGGAGCGGCAGCGGTCCGCGACCGCCGACCAGGCGGCGCGGCTGGAGGCGCTGCGGGCGGCGAACCGCGCGCTGCTGGGGGCGAACGAGGATCTCGCCCGCGAGAACGAAACGCTGCGCGCGCTCAATCAGCGGATGACCAGCGGAAGCGAGGAGATCGTCGCCGCCGCGGAGGAGGTGGAGACGCTCAACGAGGAGCTGCAGGCGGGGAACGAGGAGCTCGAGACGGTCAATGAGGAGCTGCAGGCGACGGTGGAGGAGCTGCACGCGAGCAACCAGGAGCTGGAGCTGCGCACCGAGGAGCTGGCGCGGGAGGTGACGGCGCGGCACGTACGCGAGCACGGATAACGTCCCCGCTACCGTCGCCGACCGCAGGGATGGACCCGTCACCGTCCGCGCCCCGGCAGCGCCGAGCATCCCGGGGCAGCGGGCGCGGGACGGTGGTATGCCGCCTGCTATACCGAGGGACATGGACGAGCAGCGCAACATCACGAGCGTGGTAAATCAGGTGGAGCGACAGCTCCGCCGTGAGGTCATCTCTGTCCGGGGCAATGCGGCGATGCAGCGCGAGCGGTACCTGGAGTACCTGCGCGACCTGCGCAAAGCGCGCTGGAGCAAGGATTACAGCCGGGCGGGATGGATCATCGAGGATCTGCGCACCTTCGTCGCGGAGGCCACGCGATTGCAGCGCAAGGGGAGGGGCGCCTATCGGCGACTGGCCGGGCTGGCCGCGCAGCGGGGTTTCGCCGCGCCGGGCGAAACCCCCGCGCTGGCGCCGGATCCCCGCTTCGCGCGGGCGAATGGTGACGAGGCCGAGACATCGCCGGAGGGGGCCGAGTCCACCGACGGTTCATGATTTGGTCGCCCCGCGGCGCTGCCCAACCACCGCGGCACGCGCGACGGCGGCGATGAGCGTCTCCGGCGTGTACGGCTTGACCAAGACGGGATGATTCAGTTGCCCCGTCTGCCCGGCTCCATCGGTGCCGGATCCGGTCCGCGACGACGCAAGGATGACGGGGATCGCGCGGAGGGATGGGTCATCCGCGATCTGTTCGCGCACCCGCAGCCCCGCGTTGCGCGTCTCCATGTCGACGTCCAGCAACACCGCCGCGGGCCGTTCTCGGGCGATAACTTCACGGGCGCCCGCGCCCGCGTGCCACGCCACGACGCGGTACCCCGCGTCCTCGAGGACCAGCGCCGCGAAGGCGACGATGCGCGGGTCGTCATCGATGACGACGATCGTCGCCGGTTCACGGGCGGAAGTGCCCGCATCCTCCGTCCCGCGCCCGTCCGCGGTGTCGGCGGCGAGCCCCGCGGCGATGAACTGCCGGATGACGGTGCTGATGCTCACCCGCCGCGCGTCGGCGAGCCCCTCGAGCGCGGCGCGCTGGGCGGGGGTGATGGTGATCGTCAACGGGAGGACCGTCCGCCCTCGCGCCTTCGGCCCGGGGCGGCGCGGGGGCGGGGAAGATCCGTTCGGGGAGATGGCCATTGTGTTCCTCTACGTCTCGCCCGCCATGGGCGACGCCTCGTGACGCCGCGTCTCTTCTCGGTGGCACGCGGCAATTCGACAGCGCGGGCCACCGAGCGGATAAGAACCCGGCATGAACAGTCTACCATGCTGCCTCATGTCGCCAGCGGAAAGGGTGGTCCCGTACCGGCTATCACCGTACCGGTGCTCGCACAGCTCCCACGAAAAACAGATGAATATAATAAGAACACGTTCATGTCATGGCATGTTCCTTGCGTAATCTCGGCGACCGAGCATCCACCGGGTCGGGAGGCTGAGTCCTCCCCCGCCGTGTCGTCGATCTATCCCATCGCAGGAAGCGGCCTTATGACAGCCCCGATCATCGCCCTGCTCGACAACGACCCCGCCTTCCTCACCGTGATGCACGATCTGCTGACCGACGAGGGGTACCGTACGCTGCGCTGGCACGCGTGCGAGGGAGCGGACCCGCTCACACTGGTGCGGGAGGCGCGCCCCGATCTCGTGATCGTCGACCTCGATCTGGGCGGGGAGCGACGCGGCGGCTGGGGGGTCCTCATGCGGCTCCGGGGCGACCTCGCCACGACCGACCTCCCGGCAATCGTCGTCGCCCGTGAGCCGACGCCGCTGCGGGTGCCGGAGGGGGTGCTGCGGGCGATCCGCTGCCGGGTCGTGCGGAAACCATTCTCGCATCGCGACCTGCGGGACCTGCGGGACCTCATCGCGCTGCTCGCGACGATCGAGGATGTGCTCAGCCCCTCCCTGGCGCGGCGCGCGCATGGCGACGATGTGTCCGCCGGTGTGCGGGAGCGTGTGCCCGCCGGGAGCGGCGGGCAGGCGTGCGGCGGGGGGATGAAGGCGTTTGACCGCCGTTTCTTCTTGCCCGACATTGCTTCTATGCGACACAGCGCCGCCGTTCCCCCCTGCCCCTTCCTGCCCATCTCGGCCGGTCGTCGTAGTTGAAGAGGCCGACGGGTCGGTGGGTCCCCTGGAGCACCGCGGGATAGGTACGACCGCATCGGTGGCACACGTCGCGCTGGGCTGGGTCGGGCTGCTGGCGACGCCGGCGCTCTCCCGCGCCTTGCCACTCGCCGGCTTCTTGTGGATGCTGGCGGGCGGGATGGTCTACACGCTCGGCGCCCTGATCTTCCTCTTTAACCGGCCGGACCCGTGCCCGCCGTGGTTCGGCGCGCACGCGCTGTGGCACCGCGTCGAGCTGGGCGGGAGCGCCTGCTGCTTCTGGCTCGTGGTGGGATATGCGGTGCCCCTGGCGTAGCCGCGGGCGGCCGCCCAAGATAGTGAGGGGTGCGTGTCCGTCATGTCCAAGCTCGTCGCCGTCGCCGCCCTCATCGTGGGCGTCGTGCTGGCCCTATTCGGGGCCCAGAATCAGGATCGGGTCGCGCCGCACTCCCTCTGGTTCAGCTCCCGCCCGCTCCCCGCCTCGCTCGGCGTCCTCGTCGGTGTGCTGGCCATGCTGCCGGGGCGGCTCGCGAGCGGCCACACGGCGCGCGGGCTGCGGCGCGAGGTCGCCGACCGCGACGCGCGGGCAATCCGCGTATCCGCGTCGATGCCGACGACCGCGGCCGCGCGCACCGTGGAGAGCGAGGAGGCCCTTCCCCAGGAGGCTCGCCGGTAGGGCCGGTTATCTGACGCCGCACGCAGACAGGAGAAAGTCCGATGGAACAAGAACCGACGCACACCCCCGGCGGGGATGATCGCACGCGAGACCAGACCACTTTGGAACCCGCACGGCGCGATGCCGAGCGGTCGGTCGAGGAGTCCGACGCGGCGCGCGGCGTGCCGCGCGAGACCTATGAGAAGGTGGTTGATGAGGCCGTGAAGGATGTGCACGGCTAGCGGACACCTGTTCGGTGGGACGCGCTATTCCCCTATCGCAACGGGAGTACTGGCACGGAGCGTGCTCCTCTATCGGCGACCGGACACCCGAGCCGGTCGGTCGGAGCGTTCGTGTGAATGCGCCACCGTTCCCATAACGAAGGGAATCTTAATGCCGGAGAAGAGAGTCGAAGTCGTCTCGCAGTATATCTCGGACATGCACGTCCTCGAGAGCCACATCCTCAAGCCGCTCAAGCGGCAGGTGAAGCAGACCGAGAAGGAGCAGCCCGCCGTCAGCCGCGCGCTGCAGGGCTACATCGCGACGACCGAGCGGCATATCGCCCGCCTCGAGGCGCGGCTGACGGCGCTCGGCAACCAGGACGGCCTCGCCGACCGCGCCAAGCAAGGGGTCGGCGTCCTCTTCGGTCTCGCCGCCGCGGCGGTCGACACGGTACGCACGCACCCGTTCGCGAAGGCGCTGCGCGACGACTACACGGCGGGCAGCCTGGCGGCGGTCAGCTACGTGATGTTGCGCACGACGGCGCTCGCCTGCGACGATCAGGAATCGGCGCAACTGGCCGAGACGCACATGAACGAGACGGTCGCGATGCTGCAGTGGATCGCGCGCACCATCCCGACGCAGGTCGTGCGCGACCTCGATCGGGAGCGGGATGTCGAGCTCACGGGCGGCGCGGCGGAGACGGTCACCAATGATCCGCAGCTGCACGTCTTGTATGGCAGCCAGCCGAGTGACAGCGCCGCGCATATCGTCCAGTAGGGGCGGTCGGCACAACACATTCATCACAGGGCGCGCCATCCGGCGCGCCTTCTTCATCTCCCCTTCATTGCGCTGATATGGATTGTCTCAGTTCTTCGTCTAACCTCCCTTAGGCGAAGG
>JAICIL010000108.1 GCA_025924435.1 Chloroflexia bacterium
GCGGCGACGCTCGCGCGCATTCGGTCGTGGGTTGCCTGGCCCGAAGCATGGTCCGATCGCGCGGACGACTACCTCCATGCGGCGGACCGCGCGGACGACCCGGTCGCGCGGCGCGATGCCCTGCGCGCCGCCGCGCTCGCCGCCCATGCCGCGCAATTGCTCGTCTACGAACCGGTGGAGCGCAAACGCGCCCTCGCGCACCGCGCCGCCGCGCTCTACCGCCGCGTCGCGCCGCTTCGCGATCCGCCGAGCGAGCGGGTCGAATTGACCTTTCGCGGGGCGCGCGTACCCGGGTATCTCTCGCTCCCGCCGGGCGCTTCGCCCGCCCGGCCCGTGCCGCTCGTCCTCTTTTTCAATGGCGGCAGCACGGTCAAGGAGGAACTGGACGGCTGGCGCACGCCGTTCCTTGCGGCGGGCCTGGCGACGCTCGCGCTCGACAATCCCGGCACGGGCGAGACGTGGGAGGCGGTGCGCTACACGCCGAATCAGGGCGCATTACTCGAAGATGTGCGGCGGCTCGTCGCGACCCGATCGGCGCTCGATGGCCGGATCGCGCTGGTCGGCGTCAGCCTCGGCGGGATGCTGGCAATCCATCTCGCGGCGGAGACGCCCGATCTCGCGGCCGTCGTGACGATCACGACCCCCTTCGAACCGGGCGAGTACATCACGCAAATGCCGATGCTGACGCAGTGGGAGGTCGTCCATGTGACGGGCTTCCCGATCGATTGCCAGCCCTATCTCTGCACGGCGATGGGGCTCGCGCGCGTCGTGCCGCACCTCCGAATGCCGCTGCTGGTCATCGGGGCGGGCAGGGATCGCGTCGTGCCGCCCGATGAATCGCGCCGCCTCTACGACGCCGCCACCCCAGCCCGCACGCTCCATTGGTACCCGCGCGCGGGCCATTGCTGCTTCTCGCACCTCGACACGATGCTCGCGAACACCGCCCGCTGGCTCACGAGAGCAATGAGGTGATGAGCAATGAGTAACGAGTGGGGATGCCGTTCTCGTTACTCATTACTCGCGACTCGTTACTCGTTACTTCGCCGAGGCGATGGCGGCGGCGACCTGATCGAGGTGCGTGCGGTCGTGGTTGCGCATGTCGGCCATCTGCCGGAGGGTGCGCTCGCCATTGGTCGGATGGACGCCCGTGCGGGCCAGTTCGTGCGGCCGCAGGCCCTCCAGGAGCGAGGTGATGAGGTCCCGCTCCCGCTTCATGAAATCGAGCGCGTCTGTGCCGGTGAGCGCCTGATAGTTCGCTTCCATGACGCGCGCGTCCGGCTCGTAGGCGGGCAGGGTGGGATTCTCCTCCATCAGGATAGCGTTGAACCGCTCCGTCCGGTTGAAGGCGTCGAGGTCGGCGAGGTGGCAGACGACCTCGACGGCGGACCACTCCCCCTCCGCCGGGCGGTGGTGGAGCGTCTCCTCATTCTCCGGCGCGAAGAGCATCGCAAAGGCATCCGGCGCGTCGTGCAGTTCCTTGATGACCGTCTCCATCTCGTTTTCGCTTCCCGTTGCTCCCGGTGCGGTGGGCGACATCTCCTGCATCTGGCGGCTCCTTTGCGTCACGATTCCGGCGTTCCGTGCGGCGTATCGTAGCGGATTGCGCGTCCGAGCGAAAGCCGTGCATGGTCCGTGTTCAGCGCGGTCGGTATCGGTTTCATCGGGGTGCGCCGCGCGCCGGACGCGCACCACCGCTCGCACGATTGACGCCACGAGTGCGTAACCGAGCAGCGCGACGCAGAGCAGGCCGAGGAAGACCGGCATGAACCGGCTGAGGAAGGCATCGAAAACGGCGGCGAAGATGAGCAGCCCGAAAAAGAAGACGAGCATCGTGGCGAGCGCGAAGCCGCGCCAGCCACGCTCGTCGTTCACAGCGGGAGCGCCGCCGCGAGCAGGGCGACGAGCGCCCAGAGGAGCACGATGACGACGGCGAGGGCGAGCCAGATGAGCAGACAGCCGAGCGCGCACGCCCCGGCGATCTCCCCCGCGCCGAACAACCCCGTGCCGATCAGCGCGTCCCTGGCCGTCTTGCTGGTCACCGCGCCCTTGATCGAACGCATTCCGCTCTTCATGCGCGAAGGATACCACGAATGGGCAGCAGGCAGCGGGCAGTAGGCAGCGAAAATCACGAGAGAGACGAGCGCATTTCACCACGATGACGGATTAGCGGATTCTTGCTGCCCGTTGCCCGCTGCCCGCTTCCGCTCCGTTTGACGCGCGGTAGGGCGGCGCGTACACTGTCGTTGTCCGTACGCTCGTTGTGCATGATTGAGTCCGTCTCCCTTCGTCGCGGTGGAACACACCAATTGCGCCGCCGTTGGGGAACGAGATACCCGAATCATTGCGGCGAGGAGTATGCGGTGTGGAGGGGCAGCGCGACTGCGCGCATAGAGGGAGGCACCGACAATGAGCGATGACGAGCGAACCCGGCTCGGAGGACCGCCCGGCGGACCACCCGGAGGGCAGCAACCCGGCGGCTACGGTCCGCCGCCCGGCGGGCAGGGCGGGCAGGGCGGCTACGGCGCTCCCCCGCCACAGCCCGGCTATAGCGCCCCGCCGCCGCAGCGACCCGGCGGGTACGGCGCGCCACCCCCGGCGCAAGGGGGCTACGGCGCTCCGCCACCACCCGGGTACGGCCAGCCTCCGCCGCCGCAAGGCGGGTACGGCGCCCCCCCCCCACAGCAGGGTGGGTACGGGCAGCCGCCACCTCCGCCGGTCAGTTCCGGGCCACCGTCCGGCTACGGCGCCCCGCCGCAACGGCCCGGCGGCTATGGCGCGCCGCCACCCCCCGCGCAATC
Source organism: Chloroflexia bacterium (assembly GCA_025924435.1). The sequence goes on from JAICIL010000108.1 coordinate 2,799, forward strand.
CGGCTACGGGCAGCCACCGGGCGGCTATGGCGCTCCCCCACCCCAGCAGGGCGGCTATGGCACGCCGCCACCGGCCTATCCCGGTGCGCCGGGCGCCCGCGCGAGCGCGCTCGATGTCAATGGGCTGATCGCCAGCCTCCGACTCGGCGACCTGCTCGCCCTCGGCGGGACGGTGCTCTTCTTCTTCGCGAAGCTCTTGCCGAACGCCAGGTTCTCGGCGAACAGCGGCGTCACCGGCGCTTTCCGCTTCTCCGTGACCGGGAACGGCTGGGAAGCGTCCCGGCAAATCTGGGACTTCCTGCAGATCATCCTCATGCTCGCCGCGATCGCCACGCCGATCGTGATCGGCCTGAATTTGCTGCCGCAATTCAAGGCGCTCAAGGGTTGGATCTATACCGGAATCGGTGTCCTCCTCGTCATCCTGACGCTGATCGCCTTCCTCGACGCGAAGAGCCAGGTGAACGGCGGCGTGGGTCTCTCCGTCGGCCCGTCCATCGGCTTCTTTCTCCTCATCATCTTCGGCCTCGCCATCGTCGCGGGCGGCCTGATGAAGCAGGCGATCATCCCCGGCGACGACGCGGTCTCGTTCGGCGGGAGTGGCGCGCTCGCGGCCAATCGCGGCCCGCAACCCTTCTCCAGCACCTACTACAGCGGCCAGCCGCCACCGGGCGGCGCGTATGGGCAACCCGCCGCCCCCCCGCCCGGCGGCTACAGCCAGCCGCCTCCCGGCGGATACGGCGCTCCGCCCCCGCCCCCGCCCGGCAGTGGCTATGGCGCGCCCCCGCCGCCACAACAAGGCGGATACGGCCAGCCGCCGCAGCAGGGTGGCTATGGCCAGCCACCCTCGCCCCCCGGCGGCTATCGCCCGCCGCCCGGCGGCTCCGGCGGGTACGGTGGCCCGCCCCCGCCCCCGCCGCAGCGGTAACGCGGTGGAGATGCGCGCGGTGATGGCACAGCGCCGACAACGAACGGCAGGGCATCCCGCCCTGCCGTTTTCCACGCATGCCGGGCGGGTGATGGCGTCGCGCGGGATCGTCGTCGCGTGCGCCATCGCCCTTCTTCTGTCGGGCTGCGGGGCGAAGCCGAAGCCGCCCACCGCGCCGATCCGCACCCACCTGGAAGACGCCGCCGCCTACCTCCCGCCGGTTTCGGCGGCAACATCCTGGCAGCGTTTCACCTTCAACGATTGGGAGCGGCTGCGGGCGCGGGCGGGCCTCGGCGACACGCCGGCCACCGCCTGGGCGGGGGGCACGCACGCCGGGGAGTCGGACACGCTGGAAGGGTGGCTGCTCCCCCCCGGTTCGGTCGCTGACGCCGCCACGCTCGCGCCGCTCGGCGTGGACGCCGCGACGATCCGCTGGCAGGCGGCGCTCGACGGCCCCGATGATCGCCCCGTGACGCGCCTCGTCACCGCCCCCGCGCGCGATGACCGCCCGAAGCAGGTCGGCGCGGCGCTCGCCCCGCTCGGCTACACCCCGGAGACGTCGCCCGCCGCGCCATCGAATCAGCCGGCCGTCTATACGCGCGCGGCCGGCGCCACGAAGACGCTGCCCGCGCTGCTCGACAGCGACGCGGCGGCGGTCGTGGCGCTGCCCGCCGCGCTCGTCACCGTCCATGACGCGGCGCGCCTCCCGGCGGCCGTGGCGGCGGCGGCGCCGAATGGTGTGAGCCTCGGGGATCTCCCCTTCTTTCACGGGCTGATCGCGGGGATCAGCGACATCGAGGCGATGGTCCTCTTCCGGATCGGCGCGGACGGCTACCGCGATGCGACCGCGCCGCCGCTCGACGCCCCCTCCCTCCCCTTCGACGCGCTCGGCGCCGCGCTGCATATCACGGACGCGGGCGCGCAGTATGTCACGCTCGCCTTCCATGCCGCCGCGCTCCCCGGCGGGCGGCTGCCGGAGGGGATGGCGGAGTGGTGGGCAACGCGCTTCGGCCTCGACCAGCCCGACCCCCGCGCCGAATATCTCGAGGCATTTGGCAACGACGGCTGGCTCTTCGCCCGCTACCGCATCCTTCCCCCGGACGAACGGCCCGGCGGCGTCCCGCGCGGGGAAATCCCCTTCTGGAAGAACGTCACGACGTGGCAGCCCATCTATCAGCACTGGATAAACTTCACCCCGCGCACCGCCGATCCGATCCCTCGTATCGGCACATAAACCACAGGCGCTCGACGGGCGGGTGATTGGTGATCCAAAACGATAGCGTCTTCGTCTAACGAGTGTGATTATTTGCGGCCCGAAGCATCCGCGCGAACGGACACGATACATCGCCAGTTTCTCCGCTGTGGATGCGCCGCCCGCTTCCCCGGCCACTCCTGCATGTACGTTCTCCGGGGGTACATGTTGTGGTAAACTCACGCATCATTTACCGGGGATGTGGGGCGGACGGCACGGTTCGAGGGCGACAGCGGAGCGGCGGAAAGCGCGAGCGAAGGAGGCGGCGAGTGGAGGAGATGACGCGGGTCGAGCGGGTGCGCGCTGCGGTGCATGGCCAGCCGGTGGACCGGCTGCCGCTCTGCTTCTGGCATCACTTCCGCCCCGGCGGCTCCGGGGCGCGGATGGCCGAGGCGACGCTCCACTTCTTCGACCAGGAGTTCGACCTCGACATCGTCAAGGTCATGCCCGACCTCCCCTATCCCTTCCCGCGCCGCGCGATCCGCGAGCCGGAGGAGTGGGCGCTGATCGAGCCGGTCGCCCCCGACCGGGGGATGTTCGGCCAGCGGCTCGTCGCCCTGCGCATGCTGCGCGAGGCGCTCGGGGCGGAGACGCCGATCATCCTGACGATCTACAACCCGGTCGCCGAGGTGCGCCGCTTCGCCGCCGACGCCGAGACCTTCGATCGTCACTTGCGCGAGCACCCCGCCGCCATCCATCATGCGCTCGGCGTGATCGCGGAGAATCTCAAGGGCAACATCGCCGCCGCCATCGCGGCGGGCGCGGACGGCGTCTACTACGCGCTGCAAGGGATCACGGCGGATGGCCTCGGCGAGACGGGCTACCGCGAGTTCGGTCGCCCGTACGACTTCGTCGCCCTGCGCGGCGCGGAGAGCGGCTGGCTCAATGTCTGCCATGTCCACGGCGACCACGACCTGCTGATGGACCTCGCGCTCGATTACCCGGTGCAGGTGCTCAGTTGGAGCGACCGGTTGACGGGGCTTTCGCTGCGCGCGGTGCGGCTGAAGAGCGATAAGTGCTTCATGGGCGGGTTGCACGAGTTCGGCGCCCTCGCGAAGGGTGACGAGCGGGCGATGATCGCCGAAGCGCAGGACGCGGTGGAGCAAACAGGCGGGCGGAAACTGATCCTCGCCAACGGCTGCTCCGTGCCGGACGAGACGCCGCACGCGCACCTGCGGCGGGCACGCGCGGCGCTCGGCGACATACGACCATCGTGAACGTGCGATATGTACACGTTCGTACAATGTGAAAGTCCACCCGGGTGGACGGAGGTAGCGCGGTGCGATGGGGGCCATGACAGCGGCGGTTGATTCTGCCCAGATCACGACGCCGAGTCGGGGAACATTGCTCCGCGCGGTTGCCGCGCGCCGCGCCGCCCGCGACCCGTTGTCGCCCTCCCCCACCGTCATCGAGGTGGACGAGTCCGCGCTCATCCGTCAGGCGCGCGAGGGGAGCCGTGAGGCATTCGGCATGCTCTACGAGCGACATCGCGCGACGATCGCGCGCTACGTCGCCGCCCGCATCCGCGACGCATCCGATTCCGAGGACCTGACCGAAGCGATCTTCGAGAGCGCGTGGCGGGCGATGGGCCGCTATCGGGAGCAGGGCGTTCCCTTCCTCGCCTGGCTCTATCGCCTCGCGCACAACCGCGTCGTGGATCACTACCGCGCCCTCCGCCCGACCGTCACGCTCATCCCCGAAGTCCATGAGAGCATCGAGGATACGGGGGCGCCGCTCGATCTCAATATTGACTCGGCGGACCTTCTCCGGGCGCTCCATGCCCTCACCGCCGACCAGCGCGACGTAATCGTCCTGCGCTTCATCCAGGGGATGAGCGGGCGCGAGGTGGCGCAGGCGATGGACAAGCGGGAGGACGCCATCCGCGCGTTGCAGTTCCGCGCGCTCGCCACCCTCCGTCGCATCCTCGCGGGCGAAGAGACCCAGCCCTGACGTTTGTGCAACCGGCCGTTCCGCCGTAATCGGCGCGGGAAAGCCTCCGTGCGGGGATTTTAATGCGCGCGATTGCGCCGATTTCGCCCGCATCGGTGCAGCCGTATCCCGCGACGACAATCGCGAATGCGGCGGCCAATTTTTGCCGGTCGTCGTGCCCCCTGGCACGCCTTTTGCTTACAGTTTCCATCCTAACGGGACCGAACAGAGGAGGTACCTATGTGACGAACAACACCACGGGACGCGTGAAGAAGCAGATACAGCACGCAATTCGGGCGTCCGTGCGGCACGCGAGTGACCGCGTTGATGCAGCCGAATCATCCGCCGGAACGGTCAAGGTCGCACACCGCTCGAATATCAAGATCGCGACGAATGTCGGCGAGCCGCATGCGACAACCGAGGCTTCCGCGACGCAGGTAGCGCCGATCAGGCAAACCGCCGACGAATAAGTCGCGGCGGGAACCGAGAGCGACGATGGTTCGGAAGAGGTATGCAGGGGCCACTGGCACGGGCCATGGGCCGTATCAGCCAAGGAGGCACACGATGTCCGACGAGAAGAAGCAGGAACTGACGCCGGAAGAACTCGAGGCGCAGCAGGGCGAGGAATTGCCCGACCGCGAGGAGATGTCCCTCGTCAACGCGAATGTCGCGGCGCCGGTCAATCTCGCGGCAGCGCTCAACGTCCTCTCCGATAACTCGACCGCGACCGCCGATGCGTCGCAGACTGCCCCGATCACGCAGGGGATCGGGTAAGCGATCCCGTTGGTATCGCGGGACGAACATACTGCCCTATGGCAAAGGAGCATCATGATGAGCGACGAGAAGAAGCAGGAACTGACCGCCGAGGAACTCGAGGCGCAGCAGGGCGAGGAATTGCCCGACCGCGAGGAGATGTCCCTCATCAACGCCAACATCGCGGCGCCGATCAATGCGGCGGTCGCGGCGAACGTCCTCTCCGATAACTCGACGGCGACGGCGGACGCGGTCCAGAACGCGCCGATCACCCAAGGGATCGGCTAACGCCTCGCCCGTCGAAAGGAGATCGTGATGGCCGATGACAAGAAGCGTGAACTGACCGCGGAGGAGATGGCCCAGCAGGCGGGTGAGGAACTGCCCGAGCGCGATGAAATGTCGCTCGTCAACCTCAACGCCGCCATCCCGATCAATGCGGCGATCGCGGCGAACGTCCTCTCGGACGGCGCGAATGCCGGTGCGGGCGCGCTGCAACAGACGCCGATCGATCAGACGACGCCGTAGCGCCGATAGCGCCGATGCCGATGGGCGGCCGGCGCGATGCCGACCGCTCCACCGGATTGTGCATACCGTGCAGCGGCGAAAGGAGCCCTTGATGAGTGACGAGAAGAAGCAGGAACTAACCGCCGAGGAACTCGAGGCGCAGCAGGGCGAGGAGTTGCCCGACCGCGAGGAGATGTCCCTCGTCAACGCCAACGTCGCGATTCCGGTCAATGCGGCGGTCGCCTTGAATGTCCTGTCCGATGGATCCACCGCGACGGCGAACGCGACACAGACCACGCCAATCACGCAAACCAGTTAGACACGGGGGCTGCGAACAGCCCGAAGAACCTCAGCGATGCAGCGCGGGTCGGCCTACTCCCGGCCCGCGTTGCGCGACCGATGGAGCGAGGAGCAGAGCGATGGCCCGGATAGCGCGGCATGCCGCCGTGGCGACAGAGCAACCGGTCTCCCCGCAACGCACCCCCGATGCGCCCGAGGGGATCCCGCCCGCGCCGGATGGCAACCGCCCCGCCTCACGGGAGGAATCGGCAAATCGCGCCGATGTCCCGGAGCGGCCCGCCCTCGCCCCCAATATCGTCCTCAGCGGCGCGATGGAGGAGAGCGGCTTCGCCGAGCCGCAATGGATGGTGCAGCGCGACGGCCAGTTCATCCATCTCACCGAACTCCTCTATCACGTTGTCGAGCAGGTTGACGGGAAGCGCGCCCTCGATGAGATCGCCGGGCGTCTCTCCGAACAGATTGACCGGCAGGTCACCGCGGACAATGTCCGGCAACTGATCGGCGGCAAATTGATCCCGCTGGGGATCGTCGCCGGTGCGGACGGGGCCGCCGTCAATGCCGGCGCGGCGGGGGAGGGCGTCGCCCGCTCGCCCCTCAAGATCAATATGAAGACGAAAGTCCTGCCGCGCGGTCTGATCACACCGCTGACCAAAGTCCTCAAAATTCTCTTCTTCCCGCCGATCCTGCTCGCCGTATTGCTCGTCTGCTTCGCCGCGCAGGCGTGGCTGTTCTTCGTGCATGGCATCGCGAGCAGCATCCACGAGGCCCTCTACAAGCCCTGGCTGACGCTCGTGCTGCTCGGCATCATCGTCGTCGGCACCGCCTGGCACGAGTTCGGCCACGCCGCCGCGCTCGAATACGGGGGCGGCGAGGTGCGCGGCATGGGCATGGGCTTCTATCTCGTCTATCCCGCTTTCTATACCGATGTGACGGACAACTATCGCCTCGGACGGTGGGCGCGGGTGCGCACCGATCTCGGCGGCTTCTATTTCAACCTGATTTTCTCCCTCGGTCTCATCGGCCTCTATTTCCTGACCGGGCAATCATTCCTCCTCCTGGGCGTGCTGCTCATTGATGTGGACATCATCCACCAATGCCTGCCGTTCGTGCGGCTCGACGGCTACTGGACGCTGGCCGACATCACCGGCATCCCGGATTTCTTCTCCTATATGGGGCCGTTCCTGCGCAGCGTGCTGCCGATCAAGCGGCACGAAGGGGACGCCGCGCTGCCGGCCCTGAAGCGGTGGGTGAAAGTCCTCTTCGCGCTCTACATCCTGATCACCATCCCGGTACTCGGCGTTTTGCTCTTCCTGATGCTCAAGAACGTGCCGCGCATCCTCGCGAGCGCGTGGGACTCGTTCGCCAAACAAGGGCATACGCTGGCGCAGGCATGGAGCGGCGGACACTACGGGGGCGTTCCGCTCGCGGTGTTGCAGATGCTCCTGCTGGCGCTGCCGGTGGCGGGGCTGGGCTTCACGCTCTTCTCCCTGGGCCGCACGGCGATGCGGCTGCTCTGGAATTGGGCCAAGCCAACGCCGGGTCGGCGCGCCGTCGGCTCCCTCGCCACCGCCGCCATCGCCGCGCTGCTCGTCTACCTCTGGGTGCCGAATCTCTCCTTCGGTGGCGGCGGCCATACCCAGGCCGCCGCTCGGAACAACTGGACGCCAATCGCCGCCGATGAGCGGGGCACGGTGAGCGACGCCCTCCCGCCCGTAGTGCCCGTGCCGTTCCGCTCCCCGGTCATCGCACCGACCGCCGCGCCACGAACGGCAGCCACGGCGGTTCCGAATGGGACGCCGGGCGCGGCGGAGACACCGGGCGCGGCGGGGAAACCGGGTGCGACCGGGACATCCGGCGCGACGACCACAGCGACCGAAACCGCGACCGGCACGCCGAGCGTGACCGGGACGCCGAGCGCGACCGGGACGCCCGGCGCGACCCCGGCGGGAACGCCCACAGCGGCGGCGGCCACGCCCGCTCCCGCGAATCCGGCGGTCCAAGCGCCGCCACCCGCTCGCGCGCCCGTTCTTGCGCCGACCGCACCACCGGCCGCAACGGCGCTCGGAACGGCTTCCGCGGGCACGGCAGCGTCCGGGAGCGCGCTGCCCGCCACAGTTGGCGCATCAACGGCCGCTGGCACGGCCCCGGTCGGCACGGCTTCGCGGGCCACACCCGCAGCCACGGCGGCGCCGAGCGGTCAAACCGGCCTGACGACCGCGACACCGGCACCGTAATCCGTCGTTCAGGGAGTGAAAGGAGCGGAGATCAATGCAACCTCATGGGTGGTTCCGATGGCGTCGTCGCTGGTGGTCGGCGTTTTTTGCCCTCATCTTGATGGTGAGCATCACGCTGAGTGGCGCCGCGATCCGTATCGCCGCTCAGACGGCGACACCGGACAATACCGTGGGCGGCCTCGGCGCGCCCCCGCCGACCGTCGCGCCCACGGCGACGACCGCACCGACCGCGACGACCGTACCGACCGCGACGGCGGCAGCGACCGCCTCACCGACGCCGGTCGCCGCCACGCCGACCGGCGCGCAGGCCGCCCCGGCCGCCGCGACGAGCGGCACCCCCGCCGCATCCCCGGCGAGCGGTGATGACGTCGGTTACGAAGAGATACCGAATGGCGGCGGCGGCAAGAATATCGTCAAGGTCAACAATCGGACCGATAACCGCCTGCGCGTCAGGGCGAAAATCCAACTGAATCATATCCCCGGCCCGGACGCCGAGCCGGTCAATGTGGCGGAAGCAGTCGCCTCCTGCACGAACTGTCAGACCATCGCCGTCGCCCTGCAAATTGATCTCATCAGCCGCACCGCGACGACTATCGCGCCGCAGAACGCGGCCATCGCGGCCAACGTTAAGTGCTCGCATTGCGACACGGTGGCGAAGGCGATGCAGTACGTCGTCCAGGTGGACGACCCGACGCAGGTGCCGGAGAATGTCAAGGACTTGATCAGTCAGATGCAGACACAGTTGAATGCCGCCGCACATGACAAAGACGAGACACTCGGCGATGCCGAGGCGAAGATTGACGCGGTGATCGGCCAGTTCGCGGAACTCGGGAACAGCCTCTTGCAGCAGCGCGACCAGAAGACCGATGATGACACGCCCGGCGCCACGGTCCCGCCGGACGCGGTCGTCCTCACGCCAGCCCCGGACGCGACCGCGCCGCAGGTCGCCACCACCGCCACCCCGGTACCAACAAGCCCGACCGCAGCCCCGTAACAGGCCCGCGCGGTGCGCAAGGTGGCGGAATGGCGATGTCCGCCACCACGATACACGAATGAGCGAAGCAACGCCCGCACGAATACTGCGGGCGTCGCTTCGCTCTTGTCTGCAACCTCTTCCCACATATCCCAAGCAGTTGCTTTCGTTGGATCGCCCTGATGGTTCGCTGCCGCGAGGGCGGCTCTCGTGCAGCGCGCCGTGCTAGAATGGCGACGAAACCTGCGGCTCCCTCCGCGCGGGGGAGGGGAGGGGATGGTCGTTGCCGTGATGGACGACCGAAGCGGTCTGGGACAAACGTCGGGTGACAGCGCGCCTCGACGTGTCGGGCGGCGGGTGTCCGCCACGCGGGTGGCGAGCAGGCAGGAGGGCCGGGAGCATGGCGGTTACGGAGGAGAAACTGGTCGCGACGGCGGGGATGGACGCGCAGCAGCCGCCCCTCCTGCGGCGCGATGAGGATGCGCGGGCGGCGGTCGCGGAACTCGTGCGGCGGCTCGGCGCGGAGCGGGTGCTGACCCATCCGGCGGCGCTCTTCCCCTACACCTACGACGCCTCGTTCAACTCGGAGGCGCACCCCGGCCGGCCGGACTGCGTCGTCCTCCCGCGCGACACGCGGGATGTTGTCACGGTGATGCAGGTGGCGAACCGCTCCAAGGTCCCGGTGGTGCCGCGCGGCTCCGCCTCGGCGTACAGCGGCGGCGCGGTGGCGCATTACGGCGGCATCGTCGTCGCGA
>JAICIL010000109.1 GCA_025924435.1 Chloroflexia bacterium
AAATATCGAGGGAATGGCACAGGTGGCGCGCGCGACTTCGATCCCGCTCGCCACCGGCGAGCGGCTGATCGGCCGGGCGGGCTTCCGCGAGGTGTTCGAGAAGCGCGCGGTCGCCGTCATCCAGCCTGACATCTGCCACACCGGTGGCCTCTGGGAGACGCGGAAGATCGCCGCGATGGCGGAGGCGTACTTCATGAGCGTCGCACCGCACAACCCGCTCGGGCCACTCGCAACCGCCGCCGCGATCCATTTCGCCGCCGCGACGCCGAATTGGATCATCCAGGAATCCTTCCGTGCGGACGTGCCGTGGCGCGATGATGTGCTCATCAATCCGGTGCGGATTGAGGACGGCTCCGTGGCGCTGCCGGAGGGCCCGGGCCTTGGCGTCGCGGTTAACGAGGCGGAGGCGATAAAGCATCCCTTCCAGCAGGAGGAAGTGCTGCGCTACTTCCACCCCGATGGCTCCGTCGCGGACTGGTAGGCGCACGGAGATGAACTTCGCGGAAAAGGGAGGCGACGGATGACGGAAATGGTGTACGCAGGCGTCTTCCCGATCGCGCCGACGACCTTCGACGATCGGGGCGAGATCGATCTCGGGAGCCAGCGGCGCGTCATTGACTTCATGGTCGATGCCGGTGTGAACGGCATCTGCATCCTCGCGAACTACTCCGAGCAGTTTTCCCTCACGGACGACGAGCGCGATCGGCTGATGCACCTCTGTATCGAGCAGGTCGCCGGGCGCGTGCCGGTGATCGTGACGACGAGTCATTTCAGTTCGCGCGTGGCGGCGGCGCGGAGCCGCAGCGCGCAGGCGGCGGGCGCCGCGATGGTGATGCTCATGCCGCCGTATCACGGCGTCTCGATCCGCGCCGACGAGGCGGGCGTGGCGGAATATTTCCAGACCGTCGCGGCGGCGGTGGAGGTCCCGATCATGATCCAGGACGCGCCACTCAGCGGCGTGATGCTCTCCGCCGCCTTCCTCGCGCACCTGGCGAAGACGATCCCACAGGCGCAGTACGCGAAGATCGAGGCGCCGGGCGCGGCGGCGAAGCTGCGCGAGTTGGTCCGGCTGGCCGGGGATGCGCTGCCGGGGCCGTTCGACGGCGAGGAGAGCATCACGCTCATCCCCGACCTCGACGCCGGTGCGACCGGCACAATGCCCTCCGGTATGATCCCGGATATCCTGCGTCGGGTGGTGGACCAGTACCGTGCCGGCGAACGGGAGGCGGCGATCGCCCTGTATGAGCGGTACCTGCCACTGATCAACTACGAGAACAAGCAGTGCGGGCTGCGCGCGACGAAGGCGCTGATGCGCGAGGGCGGCATCATCGCCAGCGACGCGACGCGCCATCCGATCGCGCCGCTGCCGCCCGCGATCCGCGCCGGCCTGGTGGAACTGGCGCACCGGCTGGACCCGCTGATCCTCCGCTGGGACCGCTGAGCGAACGCGCCGTCCATTCCGATGCATCGTCGTCCGGAGGGAAAGCGGTCCGGCGAAGCGGGCCCTCCCGCGGATCGGCATTCCGGAGGGCGATGCGGTGCTGCGGTCGCGGGCGCGGAAAGGAGACCATGGTGACGGACACGACGGACCTGCGCGGCATCTTCCCCATTGTCTACACGCCGTTCGATGCGGAGTTTCGCATCGATGAGGAGGACCTGGAGCGCCTCGTCGAGCACCTGATCGCCGCCGGCGCCCACGGCCTCGCGGCGGTCGGCGGCGCGAGCGAGTGCCACACGATGCCCCTGGCGGAGCGGATGTGGCTCGCCGAGCGCACGCTGCACGACGCGCGCGGGCGCGTCCCCGTCATCGTCGGGACCTCGGCGACGAACACCGCCGAATCCGTCGCACTCAGCCGGCACGCGGAGGAGATCGGCGCGCGGGCTGTCTTCCTCACGCCGCCCCTCTTCGGCCCGGTCACCGATGCGGCGCTCGCGCACCATTTCGGTTCCGTCGCGAGCGCGGTGGCGATCCCGGTGATGGTGCAGGACGCGCTCGTCTCGGTCTCGCCGCGGCAGGTCGCGCGCCTCGCCGCCGCTTTCGCTACGATCACGTACGTCAAGGAGGAAGCGCCGCGCGAGACCGGCCACCGCATCTCCATGCTCAAGGATCTGCTGCCGGACGTGAACATCCTCTCCGGCGGCGGATATCTCCTCGACGACCTCGCGCGCGGGGCGCAGGGCGCGATTCCCGGCAGCATCGGCGTCGCGGACCTCTGCCGCGCGTACGAATGCTCCATCGCGGGGGATGACGGGGCGGCGCGCGCGGCCTTCGACCACTTCACGCCGCTCTCGTTCTGGCGGCAGCAGTTTCCGCTGCTCGGCGCGAAAGAAGTCCTGCGCCGCATCGGCGTCTTCAAGGCGGCGCGCTTGCGCGAGCCGTGCGCCGACATGCTGGACGAGCACGACCACCGCGAGCTTGACCGCATCATGGAGCGGATGGGGCCGCCATACTGATGGGGTTGGGGGTCCGGTCGCACGGGAGCCGTCTACCAATGTATCGGAAAAGCGTGCATCGACCGGGTGATAGGGATGTCCAGGGTGTTGGCGCTAGCCGTCTGTCTCATAAATGGCCGAGGCTGATGATCATCGCGGACCTTGAGCGGTAGCATCTTCCTCTTCTCGCAGGCAGAGACGTGCCCCGTGCGCGGTCCGGCGAAGACCCGCGATCTGAACCGTCCCGCCTTCATCTCGTTCGAAGTCGCCGCGTCCGGAGTATCAGAATCACCCCGTCGGCGATGGCGGCAAAGCGCGGATCATTCTCCACACGCTCGTGACGCCCGCGGACATCATGGAGAACCAGCCGATGCGTGACCAACGGCGGCGCGTCATCTTTCGCTGGCGAGTGCGCCCGAAACGAGTGATCGCGTAGACAACGTATAATCGGCAATACAGAGAACACCGACGGGCAGATCGAATTTCAGCAGGCAGGGCCGAGATTGGTCTGAAAATAGGACTTCCTACACCCCTCGGAGAGGGGAACGGCGTGGTAGCGGAGCCGACCTTCGGCTAAGATGGCACGCACACAGACGAAGATCAGTTCGCGGAGAGGAGGGAGGATCGACCGATCGTTCTGGTCGCGTAAAGGATATCAGCACCCCGCGCCTGCCGGATGGGGTGATCTGGCGAAGGCACTTGGATTATCACCACAGGGCCTTGACTGACGCCGAGGATCGCGGCCCGGGCATCGTCTTAGCCAAGGGCGTGTGGTTTTCGATGTACAGCCGGTCGAAGGAATTTAAGTCTATGTGGAAAGCAGCCATTGGCTTAGTCCGGCGCTTTGTGCAATATTCCTAGATACCGGCTACTGGCTATTCGTGGAGGGATCGGCATGACGAACCTCGCGATCATCGGCGCCGGGACGATGGGTGCGATCCACGCGCGCTCGTGCATGGACATCCCGGAAGCCCGGGTGGTCTGGGTGGTGGACACGGATGGCGCGCGGGCTGCGGCGCTGGCGGACGCGCTGGGGGCTCGCGCGACCGCCGCTCTCGACGAGGCGCTCGACGATCCGGGCGTGGAGGCGGTCATCGTCGCCGTCCCCACCTTTCTGCATCGCGCGGTGGCCGAGCGCGCGGCGGCGCGCGGCAAGCATATCTTCTGCGAGAAACCGATCGCCCGCACGCGGGAGGATGCCGAGGCGCTGATCGCCGCCTGCGCGCGGGCGGGCGTCGGTTTGATGGTCGGCCACGTCGTGCGATTCTTCCCGGAATACGCCCGCATCCGCGATGAACTCCAGCGCGGCGCCATCGGGCGGGTCGGTGTCGCGCGCGCCGCGCGGCTCAACGTCTATCCCGCGAACGCGCGGGGCGGCGGGCGTTCCTGGTACGCCGATTTCGCGCTCAGCGGCGGGCCGATCCTCGACCTGATGATCCACGATCTCGACACATTGCGCTGGTACTTCGGCGAGGCGGAGCGGGTGTTCGCCCGCAGCCTGAGCGATACTTCGTATCGCCCGCGTACCGATTACGCGCTCGCGATCGTCCGCTTCGCGAATGGGGTGATCGCGCACGTCGAGGCGAGTTGGGCCCACAGCAGTTTCCGCACCGCGATCGAGATTACCGGGGAGCACGGCGCGCTCCGCCATGCGAGCGGGGAGGCGGAGGCGATCCGCGTCGAACTGGTCGTGCCCGCGCCGTCGCCATCGGGGGCGCTGGTGCCGCGCGGGCCGCTGCCCGCCGGCCCCTATGAGATCGAGCTCCGGCACTTCCTCGACCACCTCGCCAGCGGCCAGCAATTCCTGACGAGCGGGCGGGAAGCGTTGCGCTCGCTGGACCTCGCACTGGCCGTGATGGAGTCCGCCCGCACCGGCCGCGCCGTCCATTTCGCGGGCGGTCGCCCGATCTTCGCGGAGGCATCGCGATGAGAGCCGGCATCCTCAGTTTCGCGCATCTCCATGCGGCGGCGTACGCGCGCTGCATCGCCGCTATGCCCGATGTCGAGCTGGTCGCGATCGCGGACGACGACGCGCGGCGCGGCGCGGCGGCGTCGGCGGAGTTCGGCGGCGATTTCTACGCCGATTATCGCGACCTGCTCGCGCGGGACGACATCGCGGCGGTCATCGTCACCGCGCCGAATGCCGCGCACCGCGCGCTGACGCTCGCCGCCGCCGCCGCCGGGAAGCACGTCCTCTGCGAGAAGCCGATCGCGACGACCCGCGCCGATGCGCTGGAGATGATCGCCGCCTGCCGGGCGCATGGCGTGATCCTGATGACCGCCTTCCCGATGCGCTTCAGCGCCCCGGCGATCGCCCTGCGCCGGATGGTGCGCGAGGGCGCGGTCGGCACGCCGCTGGCGGTGATGGCGACGAACCACGGGACATTGCCCGCGCCGCCGTGGTTTGCGGACCCGCACCTCGGCGGCGGCGGTGCGGTGATGGATCACACCGTCCACGTCGCGGACCTCTTGCGCTGGACGTTCGCGCGGGAGATCACCCGCGTCTACGCGGAAATCGACACGCGCATCCATCCCGGCCTGCCCACCGACGACGTCGCTCTCCTGATGCTCGAACTGGAGGGCGGCATCTGGGGGAGCCTCGACCCGAGTTGGGCGCGCCCGAGAACCTGGCCCACCTGGGGCGGGCTGACGATTGACGTGATCGGCGAGCGGGGCGTCCTCTCCATGGACGCCTTCGCGCAGCATCTGCACTGGTTCGACGACCGCAGCGGGCGCCACCGGCTCATCCCCTGGGCGGAGGGCGGCGATCCGGGGATGATCCGCGCCTTCTTCGATGCGGTCGCGAGCGGCACAGCGCCGCCTGTCACCGGCGAGGATGGCCTGCATGCCCTGGAAGTCGCCCTGTGCGCCTATCAGTCCGCGCGGCGCCATGAGGCGGTCGCCTGCCCGGACGTGCTGCTCGGTTAGGCCACGCCGCTCCATCTCCCGGCATCCCCCGCGAGCGGCGGGGGCGCGGGCATCCGCTCGATGGTTCGCCCGATCCAACGATGAGAAAGTTTCATATACGAAGTAGATTGACAGATGGCAGCCGCTCCGCTACGATGCGGGGAAGTTGCGAAGGACAGCGAGATTACGGGCGAAAGCGGTGCAAACGTTCCGTTTGTTGTGAGGGGCGTATGCGCGCACCCGTCGGACGGGCGCCGCGCTCGGCACGAAGGAAGCACGGTGAGGCGATGGGAACTGCCGTCATTGAAAGAGCGACGGCGCGACCGTCCACGGGCCGGGCGTTGTGGCGGGTATGCACCGCGATCGTCGGGAATTACCTCTTCCGCCGCATCTGCAAAGCGATCTTCACCATCTTCTTCGTCACGACGCTGGTGTTCTTCCTCATCCGCCTGCTTCCCGGTAATCCCGTCGAAGTCTTTATCCAGCAGCAGATCGGTCAGTACGGTTTCAGTTACGAGGACGCGGCCAACCAGGCGCGCTCGCTCTACGCGATCGACACGACGAAGCCCTTGCCGCTCCAGTACGTGGATTATCTGCGCCACCTCGCCCATGGCGATCTCGGCCAATCGGTCCTTTCGCCCGGCGTGCCGGTGACGCGAATTATCCGCGAGTACCTCCCCTGGACGTTCTTCAGCGTTGGCACGGGCCTGCTCCTGGCATTCATCATCGGCGTCGGCCTCGGCATGCTGATGGCCTACCGGCGCGGTTCCGCCCTCGACCATATCCTCTCCGCCGTCGGCTCGCTCCTCCACTCCATCCCGAACTATCTCTTCGCGATCATGCTCGTCGTCTTCCTCGGCGTGCGGCTGAAATGGCTGCCATTCGCGAAGATGCGGGGCGCGTACTCCTCCGGCCAGGAGGTGGATTGGAGCCTCGCCTTCTTCAGGGACATCTTCTATCACGCCTCCCTGCCCATCGCGACGTACGTGTTTACCGGCGTCGGCGCGTGGATGCTCCTGATGAAAAGCAGCACGGTGGCGGCGCTGGACGAGGATTTTGTGAATGTCGCGCGGGCGCGCGGGCTGCCGGACCGCCGGATCGCGGTCGCCTACGTCGGGCGCACGGCGATCCTCCCGCTCTTCGCGCAGCTGACGATCGCGGTCGCGTTCATCGTCGGCGGCTCCCTCCTCGTCGAGCCGATTTTCGTCTATCAGGGCATCGGCTATATCCTCTTCCGGGCGATCCAGCAGCGCGACTACCCGCTGATGCAGGGCATCTTCCTGATGATCACCGCCTCGGTGGTCGTCGCGAACCTGGCGGCGGATTTGCTCTACAGCCGGCTCGATCCGCGCGTCCGCGCGGCGGGAAAGGGGGCGTGAGCGCAGATGGCACAGATCGCGACATCGCCGGGCGCTGTCCCCGCCGCCGCCCCGGGGCGGCGCTCGATCGCGCGGCGCGGCGCGGCGTTCCGGATCCTGACGCACAACAAGGTCAGCATGGTCGGGTTCGCCATCTTCTTCAGCTTCGTCCTCCTGGCGATCTTCGGCCCGATGCTCACCTCCGGTGAGACGACGACGAACGTCGCGCAGATCTACAGCGCCCCGTCGTCCCGGCATCTCCTCGGCACCGACTACGAGGGGCGCGATGTCCTCATCCAGATCGTCCGCGGCGGCCGGAGCGTGATGATCGTCGGCGCGCTCGCCGCTCTCCTTTCCACCGCGTTCGCGGTCTCGTTCGGCGCGCTCGCCGCCCTCGTCGGTGGTTGGTTCGATTCCTTCGTCCTCACCATCACGGATGTGGTCCTGACGATCCCCTATATCCCGCTGCTCGGCGTGCTGGCCGTCTTCATCAAACTGAACAGCCCGATCCTGCTCGCCTTCATCATCGCGGCAACCGCCTGGCCGACGCTCCTGCGCGCCGTGCGGGCGCAGGCGCTCTCGCTCAAGGAGCGCGAGTATATCGAGGCGGCGCGGGTGCTCGACCTCGGCACGCTCTACATCCTCTTTCGCGAGGTGATCCCGAACATGATGAGTTACATCGTCATCAACTTCGTGATCGCCATGACGGCCGCGATTTACGGCCAGATCATCCTCTACTTCCTCGGCCTCGTGCCCCTCGCGGGCGATAACTGGGGGCTGATGATCAACCTCGCCTACACGCGCGGCGCCCTCTTCAACGCCAAGAGTCTCTGGTACATCCTCTCGCCGATTGTCGCCATCTCCCTCTTGCAACTCTCACTGGTGATGATCAGCCGCTCGCTGGAAGACATCTTCAATCCGCGGCTGCGGGAGGGGTAGGGAGATGCGGCGCGTCGGGCACGATCAGCCGGTCATCCCCCTCCCTCGTACAGTCGCCCAGGGCGGCGGGGAGGGGGCGCCCGTCCTCTCCGTGCGAGATTTCTGGGTCGAGTACCGGACGCAGGCGGGCACGATGCAGGCGGTGCGCGGCGTCACGTTCGACGTGCGCCCCGGCGAATCGATCGCGCTGATCGGTGAGAGCGGTTCGGGCAAGTCCACCCTCGGCCTCGCGCTCCTCGGCCTGCTCGTCCGTTCCGCGCGCATCGCCCGCGGCAGCGCCGCGTTCCGCACGAAGGGCGGGGAGACCCTCAACCTCCTGGCGCTCAGCAAGCAGCAGATGCGCCAGTTCCGCTGGCAAGAGTGCGCGATGGTCTTCCAATCCGCCCTCAACGCGCTCAATCCGGTCCTGCGCGTCGTCCACCATTTTATCGACACCGCCCGCGCGCACGACCGGAGGAATGACGCCGAGACCCGCGCGCGCGCCGCGGAACTGCTGCGGATGGTGCAGCTCGACCCCGACCGCGTGCTGAACGCCTTTCCGCACGAGTTGAGCGGCGGGATGCGCCAGCGCGTCTCCATCGCACTCAGCCTCCTCCTGGAACCCCAACTGCTGATCCTCGACGAGCCGACGACCGCGCTGGATATCCTCACGCAGCGGATGATCATCGACGTGATCCGCGCGCTCCGGCAGCGTTTCCAATTCACCATGCTCTTCATCTCGCACGACCTCTCGCTGGCCGCCGAATTGGCGGATCGCGTCGCGACGATGTACGCCGGGCAGATCGTCGAGATCGGCCCGGTGCGCGAGGTCTTCTACGCGCCGAAGCACCCGTACACGGTCGGCTTGCTCAAGGCGGTGCCGCCGATCGCGGGGGACGAGTTCACGCCGCTCGTCTCCATCCCCGGGTCGACGCCGGACCTGCTCGATTTGCCGACCGGGTGCGCTTTCCATCCGCGGTGCCCCTACGCGACCGAGATCTGCGCGCGCGAGTCGCCGCCGCTGGAGCGCGTCGGGCCGGACCATTTCGCGGCCTGTTTCCACCACGACCGGGTGGACCGGGAGCGGTCATTCACGGAAGAAGCGCCATGAACGACGCGATACTCTCGTTCGACTCCGTCAGCCGTACCTTCGACACGCGGCGCGGGCAGATCCGCGCGGTGGACGATATCTCGCTGGCGCTCGCGCGGCGGGAGATCCTCTGCCTCGTCGGTGAGAGCGGGAGCGGTAAGACGACGATGGCGCGGATGGCGGCGGGGCTGCTCCGGCCGACGAACGGCGTCGTGCGATACGAGGGGCGCGATTTGAGCGCGATGACGAAGGATGAGTTCAGGACGTATCGCCGCGCCGTTCAGATCGTTCACCAGGACCCGTACGCCTCCCTCAACCCGGTGCACACAATCGGCGAGACGCTCCGCGCGCCGCTCCTCCACCATCATCTCGCGCGCGGGCGTCGGCAGGCGGACGACCGGGCGGCCGAACTGCTCGAACGGGTGGACCTCACGCCGGCGGGGAACTTCATCGGCAAGCACCCGCACCAGCTCTCCGGTGGCCAGCGGCAGCGTGTCTCGATCGCGCGGGCGCTGGCGCTCAACCCGCGCATCATCATCGCGGACGAGGCCGTCTCGATGGTGGACGTCTCGATCCGCGTCAGCCTCCTCAACACGATGCTCCGCCTGCGCGAAGAACTGGATGTCACCTTCCTCTTCATCACGCACGATCTCGCCGTCGTCAAGTACTTCGCGTGGGAGGGGAACGTCGGCGTGATGTACGTCGGCAAGCTCGTCGAGTACGGCCGCGCGCCGCAGGTGATCGGCGCGCCGCTCCACCCGTACACGCGGGCGCTGATCGCCGCGATCCCGGAAGCGGACCCGGACCTGACGCGGGAGAAGGAGAAGCTGCAACTGCGCAGCATCGACATCCCGAACCTGTTGGACCTCCCCACGGGCTGCGTCTTCCACCCGCGCTGCCCGTATTTCGTGCCGGGGCTGTGCGACGCCACGGTCCCGGCGTTCATGGATGTGGGGGAGGGGCGCGACGTAGCCTGCCACGTCGTGGCGCGAGAGCGTGGCCCGATCGCGATGGGCGATGTGGCGGGATGAGCGCGGGCGAGCACGCGACGGCATGAGAGGAGGGATCGTGGGCAGCGGGCAGTGAGCGGCGCATTCGCTCGGCGCTCGGCACTCGGCACTCAATTCGCGGAAAAGAGGAGGCATCAGATGGTCGTTGACCAGACGAAACGCAACATCGTGGTGACGCGTCGCCGGTTCCTGGCGGCGATCGCGGGCGGGGCGGCGAGCGCCGCGCTCGCCGCCTGCGGGAGCGGCAATAGCGCAACCGATACGCCGAAGGCCGGCACGAGCCCGACCACCGCGGCGGGGCAGTCGACGACCGCCGCCAGCCAACCGACGACCGCCGCCGGTCAGCCGACGACGGCCCCGGCGACGACGAGCAAGGCGGGGAACAAGGAGTTCCACTCCGCGTGGCCCTACGAAGTCCCGCCGACCGGCAACTTCAACATGATCCAGGGCGTCTCGCACACGATCATGAATCCGCCGAACATCTACGCGGACCTCATCGTCCTGCCGTTCGCCATGTATTACTGGAAGGACGACAAGTGGCTGCCGCTGATGGCGACGGACTGGAAGTTCACGGGCGGCGACACCTTCTCGCTCACGCTGCGCAAGGGCGCGAAATGGAGCGACGGCAAGGATTTCACCTCCAAGGATGTCCTCAGCACCTTCTGGTGCATGCGCCTGATGTCCCACAGCGTCTGGAAGTACGTGGACAAGATTGACGCGCCGGACGCATCCACCGTCAACTTCCACATGAAGCAGCCCTCGACCGTCGTGCAGCGGTATGTGCTCCGCACGAACACGATGTCGGACGTCACGTATGGCCTGTGGGCGAAGCGCGTGCAGGACCTCTTCAACGGCGGCAAGTCGGTCAGCGACCCCGAGGGCAAGCAACTCTTGCAGGAGTTCACGAACTTCAAGCCGGACGACGTGATCGCCAGCGGCCCCTTCAAGTTCGACACGAAGAGCATCACGAACGCGCAGATGACGCTCCCGAAGAACACCACGGCCTGGAACGCCGATCAGGTGCCCTTCGACAAGATCATCAACTACAACGGCGAGACGCCGGACGTGTCGCCGCTCGTCCTCAGCAAGGAGATTGATTACGCGACGCACGGCTTCCCGCCTTCGACGGAGCAGGCGATGCAGCAGGCGGGTATCCGCGTCCTGCGGCCGCCGGTCTATAACGGCGGCGCGATCTACATCAACTTCGACAAGGTGGGGAACATCCTCGGGGACAAGAAAGTGCGGCAGGCGCTCGCCTACGCGATCGACCGCGATCAGAACGCGAAGGTGACGTATGCCGACTCCGGGAAGGGCGTCAAGTATATGACGGGGATGAGCGACATCCTCGTGCCGAAGTGGATGCCCGACGCGGACGTCAAAGCGCTCAACCTGTACCCGTACGATCAGGCGAAAGCGGCCAGCATGCTCACGGACCTCGGCTGGAAGAAGGGCGGCGACGGCGTCTGGGTGACGAAGGAGGGCACGCGCGCCGAGTTCGAGATGCTCACGCCCGCCGAATATGTGGACTCGTCCACCTCCGCGCAGAACGCGGCCGAGCAGTTGACGAAGTTCGGCATCAAGACGACGGTGCGCGCGATCACCTACACCCAGTTCCCCGTGGACCTCGACAAGGGCAATTTCCAACTGGCGCTCTCCGGCTGGGGCGCGAGCACAAACCCGCACCCCTTCTTCTCGTACGACAATAACCTCTTCCTCCACAATACGCGCGCCATCAACAATGGCGGCAAGGGCATGGCCTTCAACTTGAAGCAGAAGACGGATGTGGCCGGGGATGTGGACCTGGAGAAACTGACGCTCGACAGCGCGGACGGGCTGGATGAGGGGGCGCAGAAGGCGAACGTGGCGAAGATCGCCAAGGTCTCCAACGAGCTCCTGCCGATCATCCCGCTCTACGAGCGATACGGAAACAACGCCGCGCTGGAGAAGGTGCGCGTCCAGGCATGGCCGGCGGACGACGACCCGATCCTGCAGAACGCACCCTACGCGGACGGCATCGTGACGATGCTCATGCTCACCGGGCGCCTGAAGCCGGTATAGTTCGCGAGGCAGTAGCCAGGCGAAACCGACCTCTCTGGCTACTGCCCATTGCCTCCTCGTGGTGGGGCGGCGAGACGAACGCGGCGGCTCCATCGCTCCTCGCACGGCTGACGACCGGGGAGAAGATCGAGCAAGCGGTGACGGCGACGCTGCCCCCTCCCTACAGCGACACGTTCCGGTTGTCTGCCTCACCCATTAAGAGAGACGGAGGCGAACGGGGATGGACGCGGACTTTCGCGGGATGGCGGGGATGCCGCTGCGGTTGCCGACAGCATTCCCATTCGTCACACTGAGAACCGCGTCGTCATCATCGCCTCGAAGTGCTCCTGACCCATGCCGTCCCCGGAGAGCATATGCGCCGGGATCGGGGCGATAGCGGCGGAGACGAGGGTGGTGTCGTTCGCGATGGACGTGATGGGGCAGCGATTGTCCGCTTGCCCGTCACAC
>JAICIL010000110.1 GCA_025924435.1 Chloroflexia bacterium
GGGGTGCCCCTTTCTACTTTTCCGTTTGTGGGCCCCCGTGGGTTTGTGTTTTTGTCCTCCCCCTTTTTCCCGGGGGGCGGGGGGTTCACCGGGGTTTTTTTTTTGGTCCCCCCGCGGGGCTTCCACCCCCCCCGCTACCGGGGAACATACCCGCTACAGGACGCTCATCGGGTCAACATCAACCGTCCACCCGTACGGGACGGGGAATGAGCGCAGGAGCGGCGCAAGGTTCTTCCCGACGGCGAGCACATGCCAGAGATATTCGCCGCGAATCTTCGCGGTGAAGCAAGGCGCGGGCCCGATCAGTTCGACATCGTCGCGGCCATTGCGGTATGCGGCGCGGGCGAGGGCGAAGGCGAGCCGGTCGGCCTCCGCGCGCGCCTTCGCCTCGTCGCGCTGCTTGTACACAAACCGGACCAGTTGCCGGTACGGCGGAAAGCCGAGGCGCTCGCGGTTCGGCAGTTCGCTGCGCGCGAAGAGCGTGTAATCGTGCTGCTGGGCCGCGATGAGCGCCGGATGCTCCACCGACTGCGTCTGGATCACCACCCGCCCCGGCGAGCGGCGGCCCGCCCGCCCCGCGACCTGCGTCAGCAGCTGGAAGGTCCGCTCCGCCGCCCGGAAATCGGGCAGATGCAGTTGCGTGTCGCCGTTGACGACGCCGATCACCGTGACCATCGGCAGGTCGAGGCCCTTCGCCACCATCTGCGTGCCGACGAGCACGTCAATCTCGCGCGCTTCGAGGCGGCGCAGGATATTCTCATGCCCCCCCTCGGCGCGCAGGCTGTCCTGATCCCAGCGCACGACGCGCGCGCCCGGCAGCAACCGACGCGTCTCCTCCTCCACCCGCTGCGTGCCGACGCCGTACGCGCGCATTTCCGGCATGCCGCATCGCGGGCAGCGGACAGTGGGACGCATCTCGAAGTCGCACCGGTGGCAGCGGAGCCGCTCGCGGTCGGCGTGGTAGACGAGCGGCACGTCGCATTGCGGACAGAGCAGCACATGGCCGCAGGCGCGGCACTGACTGAAGGTCGCGGTGCCCCGGCGATTGAGGAGCAAGATCGCCTGCTCCCCCACCGCGTGCGCCCGGCAGAGCAGGTCCACGAGGGCAGTGCTGAACACACCGCCATTGCCGTTGCGACGCTCCTCGCGCATGTCAACGAGGGTGACCGGCGGCAACTGCAAGACGCCTTCAGCGCCGTTTGACGCCGTCGGACGCACGCGTTCCGGGAGCGAGAGGTAGCCGATCACCCCCCGCTTCGCCGCCGCGAAGGTCGCGAGATCGGGCGTCGCGCTGCCGAGGATGCAGACCGCACCCGATGCCCGCGCCAGTTCGCGCGCGACGGCGCGGGCATGGTAGCGCGGCAGGGCATCCTGCTTGTAGGCCGCGTCGTGCTCCTCGTCGAGGACGATGCAGCCGATCCGCTCAATCGGCGCGAAGAGCGCGGAGCGCGGCCCGATGGCAATCGTCGCCTCGCCGCGTCGCAGCCGCTCCCAGTTGGCGAACCGGGTCGCGTCTTTCTGGGCGCTGTGCAGCAGCGCGACCTGGCCGGGGAAGCGGGCGAGAATCCGCTTGACCATCTGGGTTGCGAGCGCGATTTCCGGGACGCAGACAATCGCTCCCTTCCCGGCCCGCACGCTCGCCGCGACGGCGCGCAGATAGATTTCCGTCTTGCCGCTGCCCGTCACGCCGTGGAGGAGGAAAGTTGCGCCCGTCGCGTCGCGCATCGCCGCCGCGACGCGATCCCAGACGACTTGCTGTGCATTGGTCAGCACCGGTGCGGGGATGCTCCGCTCTTCCACGGCGGCCGCAGGGCGCGCGACGGTGCCCATCTCAACCAATCCGCGCTCCGCGAGACGTTTGAGAATCGGCGCGCTGAGGCCGGTATCGGCGCGGAAGGCCGCGACCGTCACCGCACCGGCCGGGAGATCGTCCGCCGGTGGCGTGTCGAGTCGCGCGCGGCGGCGAAGATACTCGAGCGCGGCCTGTTGCTTCGGCGCGGTGAGCGGCGCTTCGAATTCCAAACCGAGGATCGCCCGGACATACGGCACGCGTTTCTGTGCGGGCGCGCGTTCCTGCTTGATGCGCGCGTCCATCGCCACCAGTCCCCGCTTCCGCAGCGCGGTGAGCACCGAGGTCAACGCCCCACCGAGCGCCGCGCGCAGTTCCGTGAGACTGGCACCGGCGCCATCGCTCTGCGAGTCGAGCAATTCGACGATCCGGCGCTGCGTCGGCGTGAGCAGCGCGTGGTCGGCGGCGCGCCCGGCGTCCGTCAGGCGGTACGTCTCGATCACGCGCCGCTCGACGCCCGGCGGCATCATCAGCGACGCCGCGTGGAAGAGCGAGCAGCAGTATCGCTCGCTGATCCACGTCGCCAGATTCAATTGGCGGGGCGTCAGGCAGAAGGTCGGCTCGACGACGGCGTGAATCGGCCTGATCCCCGCTGCCGCCTCCTGCCGGTTGAGTTCGACGACGACGCCGAGGACGACCTTCTCCCGCAGCGGCACCCAGACGAGTTGGCCGTTCGCCACCGTGCCGCGCATCTCCGGCGGCACGCTGTACGTCCACTCCGTCCAATATTCCGGGATGATCGCGTTAACGCTGACGGACGCCGCGAGCACGCCCATTTCAGCGGGCAGAGGCCGCGCCGCTCCATCACGGATTATGTCGCGTTCGATGACACCCCGCTCGGTCACGCCACTCTCCCTGCACGGATGAACGTACAGGGAGAGTATAGGCGGTTGTGAACGCGTGTGCCAGCGGACGCTAGGCGGGCGCGCCGGGCGACGGGATCGGCGTATCAATAAGCGTCGGCCCGCGCCGCCGTTGCGCGTCGCGGATCGCCCCGGCCAACTCGTCCGCATTCCGGGCGCGCACACCGGGAATGCCGTAGGCATCGGCCAGTTTGACGTAATCCGGGTTGACGAGGTCCACGCCGACGTACCGCTTTGTCGCGTCCATGCCGCGCTTGACCGCTGTGTAGGTGCTGTCATTAAAGATCACAACCGGCAGCGTAACCTCGTGCTGGATGGCGACGGCGAGTTCCTCCATCGTGAACTGGTAGCCGCCGTCGCCGACGACCGCGACAACCTCCCGATCCGGCGCGCCGATCTTCGCGCCAATCGCGGCGGGCATGCTGAAACCGAGCGTGCCGTAGCCGTTCGGCGAAAGATACGTGCGCGTGCCGTACGCCGGGAAGCGTTGGTGGCACAGGTACGAGAGCGACGTCATGTCGTGCGCGATAATCCCGTCGCGCGGGATCGCGGCCCGCAGCGCATCAATATAGTCTTGATACCGGGCATCGCGCGGTGGGGTTGCCGCCGCACGACGGCGCGCGAGTTCCTCACGGCTCCACTGCCCCGCCGGGCCGCCGCCGGCGCGGATGGCGTCCAGCAGCATCTCCACGGCGAGCCGGGCATCGCCCTGCACCTTCACCTCGGCGGGGTAATTGCGGCCCAGTTCGACGGGGTCAATATCAATATGGACGATGCGCTTCGGCAGCGGCAGGCTCCAGTGGTTCGTGCTCTGCGCGCCCAACTTGCTGCCGACGACGATGCAAAGATCGCTCTCCCGCAAGAGCGCCTCAATCTCCCCGCTCCAACCGTAAAACGCGACGCCGAACGCGAGCGGGTGATCCTCCGGGATCGCGCCCTTGCCGGGCGTCGAGGTGATCACCGGCGCATCGAGCATTTCCGCGAGTTCGGCGAGGGTGCCGTCCACCTCGCTCTGCACCGCGCCGCCGCCCGCGTAGATGACGACCTTCTTCGCGGATCGGATCGCCGCCGCCGCCGCATCAATCGCGTCCCGCATCGGCCTGCGGCGGATCCCTTCCGGCGCGGCGGTGATCTCGACGTCCGCCTCCTCCGCGAGCACGTCAATCGGCACCTGCACGTGCGTCGGGCGCGGCCGGCCGGTGCGCATCTGGCGCAATGCCTCGTTGATCGCCCACGGGATTTCCGCGACATCGTTGACCTGCGTGTTCCACTTTGTCAGGTGGCTCATCAGGCCGAGTTGGTCGTTCATGTCATGGAGGTTGCCGCGCATCCGGCCGGCATTTTCCCGCTCGACCTCGGCGCTGATGACAAGCACCGGCGACGAGTCGGCGTACGCCTGCCCGACGGGCGTGCTGACATTGGTCAGGCCCGGCCCGGTGATGATGATCGCCACACCCGGCTTGCCAGAGGCGCGCGCGTAGCCGTCCGCCATGAAGCCCGCGCCCTGCTCGTGGCGCGTGAGGATATGCCGGATGCGGCTGCCGTAGAGCGCGTCGTAGATATCCAGGGTATGCACGCCGGGAATGCCAAAGACCGTATCCACGCCGTTCGCTTCGAGGGTCGCGACGACCGCGTGCCCCCCCTTCATGCGCCGTGCCATGTCGTCCACCTCCCACGAATCGCAATCATATGCCGCCGCGGGCCGCAGTATAGCACGCGGCAGCCTGCGAGCGCCTGAGATTCGGCGCATTCCTACACTCAACCCGCACACGCGCTTAAGTGCGGGTTGCACAACGGATGGGGGCTTTGAAACCTTCTACGTTGTCGCGGCATGACACAGCGGGGTCGCTACCCGGCAGTTGTCGAGACGGGTGAGGCCGTGGATGCAGAAGCAGGAACCGAGGCCGGTTCCGGATTGTGTTGACGATTGAGGACACGGACGAATGCGTCAACGATCGTCGGATCGAAGTGGGTGCCCTTGCACCAGAGCAATTCCTCGATCCCCTCGCGGACCGTGCGGGCGCGGGCGTAGGGGCGGTCGGACGTCATCACGTCGTAGGAGTCCGCGACGGCGACGATGCGCGCGCCGAGCGGGATTTCCTCGCCCTTAAGTCCGTCCGGATAGCCCCGGCCGTCATACCGCTCGTGGTGATGGCGGACGACACCGAGGCTATCCTTGTAGATCGAGAGTTTCTGCAGGATTTCGTCGCCCGCAGCCGGGTGCTGGCGCATCAGCCAGTACTCTCCGTCGTCCAACTTGCCCGGCTTGAGCAGCACGGCATCGGGGATGGCGATCTTGCCCAGGTCGTGGACGCGCGCGGCCAGAATGATCGCCTCGGCCTCCGCGAAGCGGATCGTGCCGAGTTCCTCGATGATCTGCTGCGTGTACGCCGCCACACGCTCGGAGTGCTGCGCGGTCGTGATGTCGCGACGGTCTACCGTGTCCGCAAGCGCCTCGATCGTCCGCTGGATCTGCATAAGTATCTCACGATGGCCGCGCATCGCGACATACGGTCCCAAGAGCGGGATAAGAGCGATGAGCACCGACAGTGGGCTAAGCTCGCGCACCGTGGTCAACAAGAGCCCGATCGGCGGCAACGTGACATTTTGCAGCAATTGACCGCGACTATTGGCAAGGAAGACGGTGACGGGCGACTTGCCGATTGCGGTGCCGATCATCAGCGAAAGAAGGATATTATTGACCGCCAGGTAGACGACCGAGGCGATCAGCGCGGCGATCGCTGTCTTGGTGCTCGCCAGCGGGACCCCGGTGGCCCCGCCGGCGAGCGCCTGATATGTGATTCCGGCGAGTCCCGTCGTAGCGATCATTTGCGCAACGTTGAAGACAAGTTTCTGGAGCTCACGCCGCGCGAATAACTCGGCAATGAGCGTACTGATCGCCGCGACGATGATGCCCGTGATGGCACCGTAGCCAATTGTGGTTGCAACGAACGCGGCGCCGCAGACGCCAAATACTGAATTGAAGTTCGTCTGTGGAACGCTGACCTTGACAAGATCGATCAGTGTGACGATGAGGAACATCACGATGATGACAACGATGTCAATGAATCGCAATGGACGGAAGCCGCCACCGGAAACCTGCGTTATCGCCTCCATCGTCGTGATGACAGCGAGGCAGACAACAGCGAGTATCGCCGCATATATCGCTCTCTGCCGATCTCGCACCATGTATCGCTCGTCCTCCATCAGGAGAAGCAGGAAAATAGATCAACACCTCAACCAGTATAACGCACGTACGCCTGAAATGTGATTTTACATCGCAGGCGATCTTCACACTTAAATGCCGATATCGAACGGCCGCCGAATTACCATGAAGTCGCCGCATCCTATGTTCATTTATCGAGACATAAAAAAGTGCCGCTCGACGACTTCGCCGAGCGGCACGTTTCATTATAAGGGATTAACCCCAGAATCCGTCAGTCCACTTCATGTGATGCCTCCTTCGCTCAATGCTGCCCTCATCCAAAATCGTCCCTGATCGAGGCAATGATTCCTCCTCATGCTCCGACCTAACACCACTCTAACATCACACATTATGCGAATCAACTGCTAGAGATAATGTTTATACCAAACGAGTGATTGTGGACGCCGATTCGTCATTTCTTTTTCGACTAAACATGGACTCTACGCCCAAATTTGACCGCGCGACGGCATGCGGGCACTCCCCGATGGCGCGGACTACGGCGCTCAGGAAAAGCGAAGTGGCGGGAGACGATCGGCAGGGGCGACGCGGCGATCGCGGCGGTTCAGGGCGTTCGCCGCCAGCGCAACCAGACGTGCACGAGCCGTTGCACGGCGGTGACATACGTGAGGATCGCGAGCAGCCAGAGGATGACGTCCGTCCAGCCGAAGAGCAGGAATGCCCCGAGGCCGACGACGCGCTCCGGCCGGGCGAGGATGCCGACCTCGTTGTCGAAGCCGAGCGATTCGGCGCGGGCGCGGGCGTACGAGACGAGCAGCGATCCCGTCGCACAGCCGTAGATGAGCAGCGCGCGCATCGTCGCGTGGGTCGGGTCGTGCTGCACATGCCAGAGGAGGCCGAAGAAGAGGAGCACTTCGGAATAGCGATCGAGAGTGGAATCGAGGAACGCGCCGAACTTCGAGGTCTTGCCCGTCGCGCGGGCGAGCGCGCCGTCTACCATGTCGAACGGCGCGGCGACGAGCAGCAGCAGGCCGCCGAGGCCGAACCGACCCGTCGCGAGGACGACCGCGACCGCGCCATTCACGACGAGGCCGAGGAGGCTCGCCATATCGGGCGTCAGCCCGGTGCGCGCCAGCACCCGACCCACCCGATCCATCCGCGTCCGGACGCCGTCCTTGACGAGGTTGGAGATCATCGCAGCGCGGCGCTCAACGACGAGAGACGCCGCCGCAACTTCGCGGCCTGCTCATACTGCTCCACGACCCGCTTCCCCACTTCGCTCCACGAGTAGTGCATGGCGGTCGCGCGCCCGGCCGCGCCCATCGCGCGGGCGAGGGAGCGATCCGCGAGCAGGCGGACCAGCGCCATCGCGAGCGCCTGCGCGGACGCCGGTTCGACCATCAGACCCTCGACGCCGTTGGTGAGGATGCCCTGGTGGCCGGGGATCGCCGTCGTCACCACCGGCACACCGGACGCCATCGCCTCCATCACCACAAGCCCGAACGACTCGCGGCCCGTTGCGGGCGAGCAGAAGATGTCCGCGCTCGCGTAATAGCGCGGCAGTTCATCCGCGCTCGCAAACCCGGCAAATTCGATGGTGCGCTCGAGGCCGTGGCTCTCGATAAAACGGAGATACCGCTTCGACTGGCCGCGCCCGACGACGAGCAGCCGCACATCCGGGTATTGCGCGCGGACGAGGGCAACCGCCCGCGTCAGGTATTTGAAGCCCTTGCGCGCGTCGTTGTAGCGGCCAACGAAAAGGATCGTCGGTCGCCCGTCGCGATACCGCGAGAACGGCTCGACCCCCGGCCCGAACCGCTCCGGTTCGATGCCGTTCGGGATGACGACGACGCGGCCGGGGAAGTAACTCTGCACGTAGGCCTTCGCCGCGCGCGAGACCGCGACCCGCCCGTGCAGCATGCGGTAATCCCGCCGCAAGTACGGCCGGAAGGTCGCGTAGCCCATGTTGGACTCGCTGAACGCGTGGAACGTCCCGACGTTGATGCTCGTCGAGTGGCGCAGGACGACGTGCGGCAGGTTCGGCATCAGCGGCTCGTGCAGGTGGATGACATCGAACTGCTCGGCGCGCAGGACTTCCTTGACCGGGCGGCTGAGCGCGAAGGGTTGCAGTGTGATCCACGCGGAGGAGCCGTTCGCGGGGAACTTGACAGCGCGGCCAATGCCGTAGAAATCCGGCGCGACGACGAAATCCTCGTCGGTCCCGCTGCCGGCGGGCGCGATCACCGTGACGCGGTGGCCCATCGTCCGCAGCACGGCGGAGAGGTGCTGGATGTGATCGGCGACCCCGCCCGGATGGCGGACGTCGTACGGCGAGACGAGCGCAATCTTCATCGCTCCGCCCCGATATTCGACGTTCGACGTTCGATGTTCGATGTTCGATGAACCGATCCCACCCTCGCTCCGAACTCCGAACTCCGAACTCCGAACACCCCCCGTACCTTGCGAGCGGGGACGAGCACCCACGCCTTGTAGAGGCTCGCCCCGGCGATCTCCCGGTGCTCATCGAATGTCCAGAAGCGGCCGTGCGCCCGCGTCGCGTGCGCGGCGAAGGCGGCCCGGAGGTCGTCCGGCGTCCGGCCGGGGAAGGTGGTGTACGCCGTGCCGATCAGGTTGCTGGCGTGCGCGTCGCTCCCCGCCATCACGGGCAGATGCAGCAGCGTGCGGTTCACCTCGCGCGCGCGGCGGCAGGCGACGCGCCCCGCCACGCTCGGATTGAGCATTTCAATCGCATCGAAGAATACGCCATCCCGTCGCCCTTTGTCGCCGAGGGCGTGGATGCGGCGGAGCGTCCGCTCGCCGACGCTCGTCGTCAGCCAGGACATCGGGTGCGGCACGACGGCGATGCCGCCCGCCGCGTGGATCGCCGCGAGCGTGGTATCAATGGATTTTAGCATCGGGAATGTCCGCTCGACGAAGAGCGCGAGCAGATGCCCATGCCGCGTCGTCACTTCGGTGCCGACGATGACCCGCACGCGGCTGTTGCGCCGCGCGGCGAGATCGCGGGCGGCGAACGCACCCCGGATTTCATCGTGATCGGTGACGGCGACGACATCGAGATCGGTCTGATCCTCGGCGTAGTCGAGCAATTCGGCGACGCTCTGCAGCCCATCCACTTCATCGGTGTGCAAATGGACGTCCGCCCGCCCGGCGCACGGCCCGGTGGGCCGATCCGATTGCACAGTCGCTTCATCAATATCCACGCGGTTGCCACTCCCTGCCGACGGCGACGTGCACGGCGGCAGTATACCGAAGGCATGCCGGTTCGTCCAAAACAATGGCGCATCCGCTGTCCCGATGCGCCGTTGCCTTTGCAACGAGAAAGGGGCCCTGCCAAGGGGGCCCCTTTCATCATCACGTTTGCGACAGACTACGCGCCCGCCTCGCGGTACTCGCCTTCGATGGTGTCGTCCGGCGGCGCGCCGGGCGTACCTTCCGCGCCGGGCTGGCCGTACATCGCCTGCCCGATCTTGGCGAGCGCCGTGTCCAGTTCGGTCTGCGCGGTCGTCATCCGCGTCGCGTCGTCGCTGGTCAGGGCGTCGTTCGCGGCGCGGATTTTGTCCTCAACCTCCGTCTTGACGGCGGCGTCCACCTTGTCGCCGAACTCGCGCAGGCTCTTGTCGGCGGCGTAGACGCTCGATTCGAGCCGGTTGCGCGTCTCGATCTGCTCGCGCCGCTTCCGGTCCTCTTCGGCGTGCGACTGCGCCTCATTGACCATCCGCTGGATTTCGGCCTCCGTGAGGCCGCTGGAGGCGGTGATCGTCACGCTCTGCTGCTTGCCGGAGGCCGTGTCCTTGGCGGAGACGTTGACGATGCCGTTCGCGTCAATGTCGAAGGTCACCTCGATCTGCGGCACGCCGCGCGGCGCCGGGGGGATGCCGTCGAGGATGAACTTCGCCAGCGTCTTGTTCTCCCCGGCCATCGCCCGCTCGCCCTGCAGGACGTGGATTTCCACCTGCGGCTGGTTGTCCGACGCAGTGCTGAAGACCTGGCTCTTGCGCGTCGGGATCGTCGTGTTCCGCTCGATCAGCGGCGTGGAAACCCCGCCGAGCGTCTCGATGCCGAGCGTCAGCGGCGTCACGTCGAGCAGGAGGACATCCTTCACCTCGCCGCCGAGCACGCCCGCCTGGATCGCCGCGCCGAGCGCGACCACCTCGTCCGGGTTGATCGTCCGGTTCGGCTCCTTGCCGAAGAACTTGCCGACGCGCTCCTGCACGAGCGGCATGCGCGTCTGGCCGCCGACGAGCAGCACCTCGTCCACCTTGTTCGCCTGCAACTCGGCGTCCTTCAAGGCCGCTTCCATCGGCTTGATCGTCGCGTCCACCAGTTTGCCGACCAACTGCTCCAACTTCGAGCGGTTGAGCGTGACGTTGAGGTGCTTCGGGCCGGTCGCGTCCGCCGTGATGAAGGGCAGCGAGACGTCCGTCTGCTGCGTGGAGGAGAGTTCAATCTTCGCCTTCTCCGCCGCCTCCTTGAGCCGCTGCAACGCCTGCCGGTCGTTGCGGAGATCAATGCCATTCTCGCGCTTGAACTCGTCCGCCAGCCAGTTGATGATCTCCTGGTCGAAGTCGTCGCCGCCGAGATGCGTGTCGCCGTTCGTCGCCTTGACCTCGAAGACGCCCTCCGAAATGTCGAGGACGGAGATGTCGTACGTGCCGCCGCCGAGGTCGTAGACGGCGATCTCCTCTTCCTTCTTCTTGTCCAGCCCATACGCGAGCGACGACGCCGTCGGCTCGTTGATGATCCGCAGCACCTCCAAACCCGCGATCCGGCCCGCGTCTTTCGTCGCCTGCCGCTGCGCATCGTTGAAGTACGCGGGGACGGTAATCACCGCCTTGTCCACCTTGTCGCCGAGGTACGCCTCCGCGTCGGTCTTCAGTTTTTGCAGGATCATCGCGGAGATTTCCTGCGGCGAATAGGTTTTGTCGCCCATGTGGACCTGCACGTCGCCGTTCCCGGCGGCGGAGATCTTGTACGGGACGAGTTTCGCGTCTCGCGCCACCGACGGGTCGCTGAACTTGCGCCCGATGAACCGCTTCACCGAGTTGACGGTGTTTTCCGGGTTCATCACCGCCTGCCGCTTCGCGAACTGGCCGACGAGCCGCTCGCCCGCCGGGGTCATCGCGACGACGGACGGCGTCAGCCTGCTCCCCTCGGCATTCGGGATGACCGTCGGCTCGCCGCCTTCCATCACCGCCATCACCGAGTTCGTCGTCCCGAGGTCAATACCGATTGTTCGTGCCATTGTCGTTCCTTTCAACGTTTGTGTAGGGGCGGTTCGCAAACCGCCCTGCCCGGACCATCGTGTCGTCTCCATCCGCGCGCCATCCGGTGTGGCGAGGAGGGCGGTTCGCGAACCGCCCCTACGCCTTTCCGACCTTAACGAGCGCGGGGCGGATGACGTTGCCGTGCAGCGTGTAGCCGCGCCGCAGTTCTGCCAGCACAACATCGCCGCCGTCGCCCTCGACCATCACCGCCTCATGCAGCGCCGGGTCGAATTTCTGCCCGGCGGCGGCGATCGGCTGGACGCCCTCGCTTTCGAGCACGCCGCGCAGCTTATGCGCGACGAGCGCGACGCCGTTCAGCCACGCCTCGGCGTCCGCGTCCTTCGGCACATTGGCCAGTGCGAGGTCGAAATCGTCCAGCACCGGCAGCACCTTGGCGATGACGATCAGCCCCGCCATCT
This sequence comes from Chloroflexia bacterium, assembly GCA_025924435.1. The sequence goes on from JAICIL010000110.1 coordinate 11,580, forward strand.
GCGCGTCGCGCTGCTTCTCCTGCTCGACGCGCCGCTTGTAGTTGAGGAATTCGGCGCGGGCGCGCTGCCAACTGTCGAGCAGTTCGGCGCTCCGGGCGCGTTCGGCCTCCAACTGGGCGGCGGGGTCATCTGGAGCAATCGCGGTCGCCGTTGGCGCCGCCGATTCTTCAGGCGGCACGTCGTTCGTCGCGGTCCCCTCTGGTTGTTCTTCGCTCACCGGTACCGTCCTTTTTCCCGGGGGGGGCGGGCTTCCGCCTGCCCGTCGCTGTGGCAGGCTGAAGCCCACCGCCACCACATCGTCCGCTCGTCTCAATCGTTCCCAATGCCAAGACGCGGGTCGCGCGTCGTGTACAACTCCGTCAGTAAATCGCTCAACACCTGCGAGACGTACCGGACGGACGAGATCGTCCGCTCGTAGTACATTCGCGTCGGCCCGAGCACCGCGACCATCCCCGTCACCTCGGACGGGATGCCATACGTCGCCAGGACGATGCCGAAATCTCGCAGGGCATCCCACTGGTTTTCCGCGCCGATGATTACCTGCACGCTGTTGACGCGCTCGGTCTCCTCGGTGGCGACGAGCAACTGCGGCAGGAGCGCGGTGAGGAGTGCGCCGCCGCGCAAC
>JAICIL010000111.1 GCA_025924435.1 Chloroflexia bacterium
AAACTCGGCGGTGACGTGACGGGCATTGACCCGTCCACGCCGAGCATCGCGCAGGCGGCAGCGCACGCGGAGGAAGCCGGGCTGGCGATCACCTATCGCGTCGCGTCCGGCGAGGCAATTCCCTTCGCGGACGCGATCTTCGACCTCATCTATTGCTGCGACGTACTGGAACATGTGGACGATCTCGACAAGGTAATTGCAGAGACGGCGCGCGTGCTCAAACCGGGCGGCGTCTATCTCTTCGACACGATCAACCGGACCTGGCTCAGCAAACTGGTCGTCATCAAACTCCTTCAGGGATGGAAAGCGACGCGCCTGGTGGGGACGAACCTTCACGATTGGGCGATGTTCATTACACCGAACGAACTGCGTGTTGTGATGGCGAAGCACGGATTGCAGAGCCGGGAATTCGTCGGCATCAACCCAAAGGGCAACCCGCTTCGCGCCCTGCTGGCATTTCGCCAACTGAAGCGCGGCAAAGGTTCGTACGCGCGAATCGCCGAGCAGATACCGATGGCGATTGGCAAACGGACGCCGATTCAGTACGCGGGCTACGCGATCAAATCCCCCTAATTGGCGGTTGTCTCTATCTGTGGCAACGCATACGATAGATTCGCTACAACGCCGATTTCGCATCGCGCAAGGGAGGATATATACCGATGACGAGCACCGCACCAACCGCGACAGCGGAGAGCGCCGACTTTCCCTGGCAGATTCCGACCCTTCACGATGTCTATGTCGCCCGCGCGACGATTGCGCCCTATTTCACACCGACGCCGCTGATCGAGCCGTGGCTGCTGAAGGAAGAACTTGGCTGCACCGTCTATGTGAAGTGCGAGAGCCTGACGCCGATTGGCGCATTCAAACTGCGCGGCGGCATCAATCTGCTCGCCCAGATGCCCGACGACGAGCGGGGGCGCGGCATCGTCACGGCGAGCACGGGCAACCACGGCCAGTCCATCGCCTATGCGTCGCGGCTCTTCGGCGCGCGGGCGATCATCTACGGGCCGGAGGCCGCGAACCCGGATAAGGTGCGCTCGATGCGCGCCCTGGGCGCGGAGGTCGTGCTCTACGGCAAGGACATCGGCGAATTCCTCGGCGAGGCCGAGCGGCGCGCGACGGCGGAAGGGATGCGTTTCGTCCACCCCGCGAACGAACCGCTCCTGATCGCCGGGGTCGCGACGTATACACTGGAAATCCTCGAAGCGGTGCCCGATCTCGATGTGCTGATCGTCCCGCTCGGCGGCGGCAGCGGCGTGTCGGGCGCGTCGGTCGTCGCGAAGGCAATCAACCCGAACATTCGCGTGATCGGCGTGCAGGCGGCGGGCGCACCGGCCGTCTACGAATCATGGCGCGCGGGGCGGATGCTCTCCTTCGACGCGCAGCAGACTTTCGCGGAGGGTCTCGCCACGCGCGAGGCGTTCGCGCTCCCCTTTGCGATGCGCGCCGGTGTGGACGATGTCATCCTCGTCTCCGAGGAGGAAATGCGCCAGGCGATTCTGCTCCTCCTGCGGTCAGGGCGGCTGCTCGCTGAAGGAGCGGGCGCGGCGGCGACGGCGGCGGCGGTCAAACTGCGCGAGGAACTGGCGGGAAAGAAGGTCGCCGTCATCCTCTCCGGCGGCAACCTTACCCTCGATACCCTCCGGCACGCCCTCACCGACCCGGAGCCGTGGGACTGAAAACGATTGAACCGCAGAGGACGCAGAGCGCGCGGAGAAAAGATTAAAACGACGAAGACACGAAGAGCACGAAGATAGGAAGACAAGTCTTTTCCTTCTCGTTCCTTCGTGTCTTCGTGGTTCACTTCCCTATCCCCTCTCCGCGCCCCTCTGCGTCCTCTGCGCCTCTGCGGTTCAGTTAGTTTGCCTGATCCTGTGAGGGTTGGGAGTGAGTTGGCAATTGGTTTGCGTGCCGTAGTACCATGCGCCGGAGGCATGGGGGCCTGACGGGAAGGAGAAAACCTATGAAGGCACGAACGGCACGGAGCCTGCTCGTCTGCGCGCTGATCGCGGGCATCATCGGGGTCAGCGTCGGCAGTGGCGTGGATGCGGCGACGGACTTCGCGGCGCCCGTCTTCCGCTTCCAGTGGGAATCAGTCGAACGGAACACGCCGAATTTCTGGGGGCCGCTCGTCAATGCCAGCCCCGGCATGCGGGAGCCGTACACGGAGGCGGCGGGCGGTACGCGACTCGTCCAGTACTTCGACAAGGCGCGGATGGAACTGGCGGGACAGAATACCGTGACGAATGGTTTACTCACCGTCGAACTGAAGACAGGCAAGATGCAAGTCGGGGACAACGCCTTCGAGCAGCGCCTCCCCGCGACGATTGGTGTCGCGGGCGATCCAGGGCAGGCGGGGCCGACCTATGCTGACCTCGCCAAACGACCGGAACACGTGCCGCAAGTCGCCGGTGCTGTCCTGACAACGACCTTCAGCGAAGGTGCGTTCACCGAGTCGAATATCGTCCCGACCGATCCGCAGTTGGCGCTCGTCCAGTACGTAACCGATCCCGGCGGGCGGTTCGGGCAATACGTCCCGCGTGCCTTCTGGGATTATCTGAACGCACTGCCGCTGCCGTGGCAGAGCGTCCTCGGCTTCCCGATCAGCCCGGCATTCGGGACGCAACTCGCCGTCGGCAGCACGATGCGCCCCGTCTTCATTCAGGCATTCGAGCGGCGGGTGCTGACCTACACGCCCGGCAACCCGGCGGGCTTCACCGTCGAGTTCGGCAACATCGGTCAGCACTACCAGCAGTGGCGATATAACCAGACAAGTCCGGCGCCGACCACCCCGCCCCGCCCGGTGGTGACGAATGCGGGGATCGCCGGTGCGGATGCGCTCTTCGCGACCGGCGTGAACAACCTGACCGCGAAGAACTCCAGCGTCTTCCCGCTCGGCGCGGCAACCGGCACGGCGTACGACGAGATGCTCACCTTCCAGCCGTTCGAGACCGGCTCCATGTTCTATTTGAAGAGTTCGCGCGTGATCTACGTCCTCAGTAAGACCGGCGTGCAACTCTCCGCCTATCCCGACACCTGGAACGAGGGCGACCCGAACGGCGATCTGACGCCCGGCCCGCGCGCGAACACGTACGCGCCGAAGCGCGGCTTCGGCAAAGTATGGCGCGACAACACGGTCGTCCAGCAGGCGCTCGGCTACGCGACGGCGGACGAGCAACCCTACACCGGCAAGGTGCAGTTCTTCGATCGCGGCCTCCTGATTGATGACCCGGCAAACGGCCTCGTTTGGGCGCTGAACGTCGTCGTCAATGTCTGGGATAATGCGCCAAGATAGCGCTGAGAAGTTCGGCGTTCGATGTTCGGAGTAGATCATCGAACGCCGAACTCATCACTGAATATCGAGCATCCGCGCCAGATTGCCGCCAAAGATCAGCGACTCGGCTTCCGCGCCGAAGTTGCCGCGCCGCAGCGATTCCATCGCGAGGTCCGGGTAGCAAGAGGGGAGGTTCGAGCCGAAGATGATCCGTTCGGGGCCGACTGCCGCTATCGCGGTCGCGACGAAACCCGGCTCGAAGGCGGCGATTGTCGTGCCGAGAAAGATGTTCGGATTGTCTTCGGCGGCGGCGATGGCGGCGCGCCCGTCGTTGCGGTAGCCCATGTGATCCATGATGATCGGCACATCGGGGTAGCGGCGGGCGAGCGCGCCGATCTCCAGCGGGTCGCCATGATTGCCGGTCGAATGGATATTGACGATGATCCCCGTCTCCCGCGCGACATCCATCAGCGCCCGCACCGCCGCGCCGAGCGGCGGCGCGTTATAGAGCGCGGGCATCACCTTGAGCATCCGGCAGCCGAGCGCCGTCACGGCGTGACGCGCCTCGTCCACCGCGCCCGGCGCATTCGGGTTGACCTGCGCGCAGGGAATCCAGCGCGGATCGCCAGCGAGCGTCTCCACCACCGCCCGGCTGTTCGGCGCGGGCGTCGGCGCGGGCATGACGACCGCCATGGCGATGCCCGCCATATCCTCCCAATGCGCGAGATTCGCGAGCGCCGCGCGCCGCTCCTCCGCACTCGCCTCGCTCGGCAGATAGGCCTCAAAATCCATCGTCGGCATTCACGCCCTCCCCTCATGACGAATCGTTCAACCGGAACGGATGGAGTCTACATCCGAACAGGAGAGGATGAACACTCCCCAACGAGCCAATTCATCTTGAGGCATCGCTGACCGTGCCGTATGCTACTGCCCACGGGATCCAGGCAAACTGACCGGCGGCCCTCGCTGCGAGAGGGCGCTTGCTCGTTGGAGGGAGGCAATCGGATGAGTGTGCAAGCGAACGACGATCCCTATGTGTTGGGGCGTTCCGCGGAGGAAGAGCGGCGGTTGCAGCGCCAGTCCGCCTGGTACGCGAGACCGACCCGCCAGCTGTTCGCTGATGCGGGGATCGCACCGGGGATGAAGGTTCTCGATCTCGGCAGCGGCACGGGCGATGTGGCGATGCTCGCCGCGGAGACGGTCGGCCCGACGGGGCGCGTCATCGGGGTGGACACCAATCCGGGCATTCTGGAGACCGCACGTCGGCGGGCAGAGCAAGCGGGGCATACGAACATTACCTTCATCCCCGGTGATCTGCGCGCGGTCGCGCTCGACGATGATTTCGACGCGATCGTCAGCCGCTTGATTCTGGTGCATCTCCCCGATCCCGCGACCGCGCTCCGGGATCTCCTGCGCCATGTACGCCCGGGCGGCGTTGTCACTGCCTACGAGCCGGATTTCACGCTCTTGGGCGACGCCTATCCTCCCTGTCCGTTGTATACGCGCGCCTGCTCCTGGTTCGCCCAGGGTGCCGGTGCTGCCGGTATGGAATTGGCGATGGGCTTCAGACTCCATCAGCTCTTCATTGATGCCGGGCTGGAAGCGCCGCGGATGTTTGCGGACGCGCTGGCGGGCGGCGGCCCCGATTTCCTCGATGACTTCACGGTCTATTGCGCCGAATCCATCCGGTCCGTTCTGCCCTTGATCGTACGGGGAGGATTCGCAACCGAGGAAGAGGTTGGCATCGAAACGCTTGGCGCCCGGCTCCGCGATGAGATGCTGTCACAGAATGCCACCGTTCGGCATGTTCTCTTCATGGGTGCGTGGGCACGCAAAGCATAATCTGCCGGTGCTCACGTTTGCGCGTGATAGCGGCGGATCGCCGGGACGAGGAGGGCGATCAACGCCACCGTCGCGATGCACGCGATGCCACCGGAGGCGACGGAAAACGGCGTGCCGAAGCGCGCCGCGACCATCCCTGCCTCCATCTGCCCGAGTTGCGGCCCGCCCCCCGCGAAGAGTTGATGCGCCGCCGATGCCCGCCCCCGCAGCGCGTCCGGTGTCAACAACTGAAGAATCTGATGCCGGAAGGTCATGCTTACCGTATCCGCCAGCCCGGTCCCGGCGAGGAAGAGGAGGGCGAGCGGCATCGAGCGCGACAGCCCGAAGCCGACCGTGGCCAGCCCATACGCCGCGACCGCGCCGAGGAGCGGCCAGCCCGGCTTGCGGATGCGATGTGATACCGCCGTCATCGCCACCGCGCCGATCACCGAGCCGACGGCGGGCGCGGAGAAGAGAATGCCCAGCCCGGTTGGGCCGACATGGAGAATCTTATCCGCGAAGACCGGAAGCAGGACGGTCGCGCTGCCCCAGAAAGTGGCGAAGAAGTCGAGCGACATGATGGCGAGGACGATGTCGTTACCCCGGATGAAGCGCAACCCCTCGACCGCCGCCCGCCAGCCCGTCGGCCCGCCCGCCGCTGCCGCGCCGAGCCGCGCGTGCATGCAGGCAAAGACGACGATCACCGCGACGAACGAGAGCGCCTCAAAGCCGTATGTCCCCGCGATGCCGACCGCACCAATGGCGAGGCCACCGAGAGCGGGGCCGGCAATCGTCGCCACCTCGGCAGTCGTGATGTCCCATGAGAGGGCGTTACGGAGATGTTCGCGCGGCACGAGGCCAGGCAATAGCGCCTGGCGTGTCGGGGAATCCACCGTGCCAATCGTCGCGGCGATGGCGGTTATCAGGTAAATCACGCCGATATTCGCATGCCCCGTGACGGTCGCCAGGATCAGGGCGAGCGAGCAGCAGAGCAAAGCGGGTTGCGTGACGAGCAGCAGGCGGCGGCGATCCACCTGATCGGCGATTACGCCGCCCGCGAGCGAGAAAAGCAGCACCGGGATCAGGCGCACGAGGCCAAGCAAGCCGAGTTCGACCGCCGAATGGTGCAACTGATAGACCTGATAGGAGATGGCGACCGTCTGCATCTGCTTGCCGAGCGTCGCGATAAATTCCCCACTGAGGAGGAGGCGATAATCGCGGTGCCGCAGCGCGGCAAACGGGCTGGGGCGCGTTGCCACCAGGAGCGTGCCCGGCTCTTCGGGTTGGCCAGGCGACATTCCGGGCATGCGGGGGCAACCTCCCTGTCCGCGCGCTCACGCACGAACGCCCACACGACGAATGCGCGTGAACGTGATGCCCGGAGGGTCTTGATCGGACGAATCTCTGACTACCGGGAAACGAGCAGACGGCTGAGTTCTCCCACACGAAGCGCTCAGGCGTCAGCATGCAGCGTTCTTATACCACACACACCCTCATCAGCGGTCCACCTTCTCCGTCCACGGATACGCCCAAAGGGAGGGAACGCGCCGGTAGACTTGCACGCCCTGGATGATCGCCACCAGTTGGTAGCGGCGGGTGAGAACAGGGCGCAGGCGGTCGTGGGCGCGCTGAAAGCGGGGGGCATCCACATCCACAATGAACGCTGGTCCGGCGGGGGTGTCGAGCGTGGCGATCAGTCGGTCGAAGGTCGCGGGGTCGTTCAGGATCGGCTCCCGCCAGACGACGGCGAAGGCGCTCTGCCGCTCGCTCAGATAGTAAATCTCCGGCGCTTCGAAGGCGATGTAGATGCGGTCGTTCGGCCCTGAGTTCGCCTTCAGATATTCCACGAGCAGCCCCTGCGCCTGGTACGCGCGGTCATGGTAGAGGTTCCAGGAAATGTCCGCCGGTTGCGCGGCGAAATACTGCCCGGTGTAGGCGGCGGTCAGCATGACGCTCAGACTGAGAAGGGTGACGAGACGCACGCGCCAGCGCGCCGTTTCGCCGCGCGCGAAGGCGGCGCGCACACCAATCGCGGCATAGATCGCCAGCGGTGGAAGCAATTGGAAGAAATAGTGCGTGAACCAGTTGCCGCCGAGCGCGATGCCGCCGAAACTGGCAAGAAACCAGAGCGGTGCGAGCCACCGCGCGTCCTCGGAGAGCGAGGCACGATAGATCGTCAGCGCCAGCGCGGTGAGAACGACGAGCGGCAGCACATCACCGCCAACGACGAGGCTGTTCCAGAGCGAATGGCCGAGCCGCCCGAAGGCGTGGCGCGAGACGATGGATTCCGTCGCGCCCCGATACAGCAGCACCTGCCGGATATACGCCCGCCCATCCCGTGCGAAACCGTCCACAATGGCGGGCAGCACACCGATCAGTGCCCCCGCACCGAGGATGGATTGACGGCGCAGGCGCGCCCACCACGGTATCCCCTCCCGACGCGCGGCGAGGAAGAGCAAGAGCGCGGCAGTGGCGACTGCCGCGACCTCCGCGGGCTTGATGACGACCGCGATGCCCGCGCAGAGGCCGCTCAGGAAGATGCATCGCGTCGCGGCGACGCTCTCACGGGCAAAGAGCCGTCTATCCGGCTCCATCCGCGTACGCTCGGCGGGCAGGAGCAGCACGAGGCTGGCAAGCGCGGGGAGGGTCATGAAGAGTTCGGCGTTCGCGGTGAACCCCTGCACATGCGGCATCGCCGAGAAGAGGGCGAAGAGGAAGGCGGCGAGCAACCCCGTTCGCGTATCCGCGAGCCGCCGCCCGATGATGGAGATGAGCAGCGCCGAACCCGCGTTGTAGAGCGCGGCGAAGAGCCGAATCGCGACGATGCCGCGGCCGAGCGTCTGGAAGATCACGCGATAGACCCAGAGAATGCCCTGCGTGCGGTCGAACCAGAGCAAGTGATAGAGCGTCCTGCCGCTCAGGCCGTAGTGCGTCGTGTAGGCGTAGCCGCCCTCGTCCGCGATCAGTGGCACATGGAGGAAGGGCATCCGCACGAGCACAGCGAGCAGCAGGATCACGCCGAGCGCGACCTGCCATGTCAGAACCCACCGCCGGAACGCCGCCAACCTCGCCATGTCCGCACCCAACCATGCGCGATCGTGCGCCGCCATCACTCCTCAGCCGACGCAGATTATCGCCGTCCATCTTCCGGCACGATAGAGACCTTTAACAGATACCGCGCCGCACATGAATGATCGGTGAACGCCCGATGTTCGGGAACGTTCCCCTCCCGTATACTCTCCGAGCGAGGTTCGATGAGATGCGGAAGGAGCGAGCGGATGCGAACACACCGGATTGCGGTCATGCCGATGGATGGCATCGGGCGGGAAGTAATCCCGGCGGCGGTGCGCGTCCTGCGCGCGGCAGAGCGGGCGGTCGGCGGTTTCGCGCTCGCAATGACCGATTTCGACTGGTCGGCGCGCACATCGCTCGAAACGGGCGCGCCAATCGTGCCGCCCGGCGGTTTCGACACGCTGCGCGGCTTCGACGCGATCCTCTTCGGCGCGCATGGCGGCACGCCCGGCGTCCCGGACGATGTCGCCTTCGCGGAGACGCTCTTTGCCTTTCGCCTCGCCTTCGATGAGTACATCAATCTCCGCCCCTGCAAACTGCTTCCCGGTATCCCTTCCGTGCTCGCGCAGGCGAAGCCGGAGGACGTGGATTTCGTTATCGTGCGCGAGAATGTCGAGGGCGAACTGGCAGGGCCGGGCGGGCGTACCGGCGTCGGCACACCGTGGGAGACCGCCTCACAACTGACCGTCATCAGCCGTGGCAACACCGAGCGCGTCGCGCGCTACTCCTTCAACCTCGCCCGCTCCCGGCGCAAGCGGCTGGCGAACATCACGAAATCGAACGCGATGCGCCATGCCTACACGCTCTGGGATGAAGTAATCGCCGAAGTCGGCAAAGAATACCCGGACGTGCAACTGGACAAATTCTATGTGGACGCGGCAGCCGCGCGGATGGTGCTGCGTCCGCAGGATTTCGACGTGCTGCTCTGCACGAATTTGTTTGGCGACATCCTCTCCGACCTCGGCGCGGCGCTGGCGGGCGGCCTCGGCGTAGCGGCGAGCGGCAATCTTAACCCGGAAGGTGCCGCGCCCTCATTGTTCGAGCCGGTCCACGGCAGCGCGCCGGACATCGCCGGGCGCGGCATCGCCAACCCCGTCGCCGCCATCGGCGCAGGCGCACTCATGCTCCGTCATCTCGGTGAAGCGGCGGCAGCGGACGCCATCGAAGCCGCGATGGGCCGCATCCTTCGCGACGGCGAGTTCCGCACCGCCGACCTCGGCGGCGGCGCAACCACTGACCAGATGGCAGACGCAATCGCCAAGCGTGTAGTGCAAGGAAATGCAGAGTAGATCGTCGGGGAGGCTCGTGCTTCGCCCCAACCGTCTTGAGTGATGCTCCGCCTTCCTCCTCAGTTGCACGCGCGGTGGTATCCTCCTAGGATGGCGCACAATGACGTGCGCGCAGGGAAGGATACACCGATGAATGCAGCGAAGACGGTACGTAATCTCGGTCTCGGTCTGTGGGTGGGCGGGATGGCGGCGATTGACTTTGTGGACGCGCCCGCCCGCTTCAAGACGCCCGGCCTCGACCGCAACGCGATCACGGCGGTTGGGCGATCCGTTTTTCGGGCATGGAGCCGCTACGAACTCGGCCTCGCCACCCTCACCGCCGCGACCGCCCTAGTCGCCGCGCGGGATGAGGGCAGCAACAAGCGCACTGCCGCCCTCGTTGCGCCGATGTGGGCGCTCACGATCGTACAGTTTGCGCTCCTTCAGCCAAAGATGCGCGCCATCGCCGAGGGGTTGGATTTCGTCAATCGCGATCCGAACGAGCCGCGCTACGCCGCTCATCGCAAAGTTCACGGCGCGTATATGGCGGCGGACGGCGTCAAGTTCCTGCTCGGCCTCGCCGCGAACGTCGCGAGCAACAGATAGGGGCTCGAGGTTTGGGGAGTCTACTCCGAACCCCGAACCTCGAACCTCGAACCTCGAACTCAGGCCTTCAAGTATTTGTCGAACCAGCCAACGATGCGCTCCAATCGCTCGCGGCGGTGGGCGGGTTTACCGGAGCGGGAGAGGCCGTGGCTCTCATTCGGGAAGCGGACGAAGGCGACATCGCGCCGCAGCCGCCGCAGCACGGTGAATAACTGCTCCGCCTCGCTGATCGTGCAGCGGTGGTCGTTTTCGCTATGGATGATGAGCAGCGGCACCGTGATCTTCTCGACATGCGCGATCGGCGAGCGGTCCCAGTAGGAGTCGCGATGCTCCCAGTACGGCCCCTCGAACTCCCAATCGAGCGAGCGCCAGATCATGTCGCTCGTCCCATATGACGAGATGCGGCTGAGTGTGCTCCGCTCCGTTACGCCTGCTTTCCAGCGATTCGGGTACGCACCGATGAGGAAGTTCATCAGGTAGCCACCGTACGAGCCACCCGTGATGCCGACGCGCTCCGCGCTCAGGTAGGGCCGCTCAAGCGCATACTCCAGCCCCGCCATCACGTCATGGACATCCACATCGCCCCAGTTGCCGGTGAGCGCGGAGGTGAATGCCTGCCCGTAGCCGGTGCTGCCGCGCGGGTTGAAATAGGCGACGACGTACCCCTCGGCGGCGTAGCGGTGGAACGAATGCATAAATGACGAGCCGTACTGCCCGCGCGGGCCGCCGTGAATGTCGAGAATCAGCGGGTACTGGCGCGATGCATCGAAACCGGGCGGATGCAAAATCCAGCCGTCCATCGCGATCCCCTCACCAATCGGTACGGACACGCGCTCCGGCTCGGGAAGGATGACGCCTGCGAGCGCCTCGCTGTTTATGTCCGTCAGGCGGCGCTCCTTCGTGCCATCGAGGTTCGCGACGACGAGGTCGCCCGGTATCGTCATGCTGGAGACGGCGGCGACGATTGTCGTACCCGCCGCGTGGAAGCCCGCGCAGTTCCGGTCGCCGCCGAGGACGATGCCGACGCCGCCGGTCATCGCGACACGAGCAACCATCGCCGTGCCGCGATCCTCGGTGACGAAGAGAATGCCGGTGCCGTCCGGTGTCCATTGGATCGGATACTGACCGTTGCCCGTGCCGATGTCGCCCATCACGCCGCCTGTCGCGGAGCGGTCGTAGTCGCGCGTCAGGGCATGCGGTGCGCCGCCGCCATCGGCAAGGACGACCCAGACCCAATCCTGCGTCGTCGGGCCGGTCTCCGACGGCTGGTCGTGACCGAGGAAGGCGATCTGTTTGCCATCCGGGGACCAGGCGGGCGCCTTGAACGGCCCGACGCTCCCCGTTAGTTGCGTCACATCGCCGCCACCCGCCGGGATCGTGTAGAGATCGGCGACGGTCGTCCACTCGCGATCCGGCGTGCGGCGGGAGATGAAGGCGATGCGCGACCCATCCGGCGACCAGACAGGCTGCGTATCGTCCCACGGCCCGTCGGTCCGTTGCGTTGGCTCGCCGCCCATGGCGGGCACGGTGAAGAGATGCTTGTACCGGCCATCCCAGAAGCCCTCGCCATCCATCTTGTAACCCAACTGCGTGATCACCCGCACGTCGCTCCCCTCCCGCGGGGCGTGCGTCGGATCGTCATTCGCGGGGCGGTCGGTCTTGGCGACATAGACGAGCGATGCGCCGTCCGGCGACCACGCGGGCTGGCTGACATCGCTCGATCCGTGGGTCAGGCGGCGTGCCTCGCCGAAGTCGGCGGGGATCAGCCAGAGTTCCTTGCGCTCTTCACGGTCGGAGACGAACGCGACCGTCCGGCCATCCGGCGACCAGCGCGGAGCACTGTCGTTCGCTTCGGCGGTCGTCAGTTGCCGGGGGGCGCCGCCCGCCGTCTCCACGAGCCAGAGATTCGAGACGGTGCGATCCTTCTCCGTATCCGTCCGCGTGACGGCGAAGACGACGCGCGATCCGTCCGACGAAGCCTGAAACTCGCCGACGACGCGCAGTGCGAAGAGATCATCATTCGTGATCGTACGGCCACTCGATGTATGCGTCATGGTGAACCTCCCCTGAGTAGACAGTAGCCAGTAGACAGAACGAGAGAGTTGTCAGCGTATCATCTCAGATTAC
>JAICIL010000112.1 GCA_025924435.1 Chloroflexia bacterium
TCACCGCGCCGCGCCGATGCCGTCCACCGCACCGGGGTTTTCCAGCGCGGTGATGTCGCCGAGCGGCAGGTCGAGATAGCGCGCCCGGATGACGCGGCGCATCACCTTCGCGTTGCGCGTCTTCGGCAGGTCGCCGACGAACTTCACCGCCTCCGGCTTGAGCGACTTGCCGAGTTGGTCCGTGATCGTCGCTTCGATGGCCGCGCGGAGCGGTTCGCCCGGCTCGTGCCCCGGCCGGAGGACGACGAACGCGACAATCGTCTCGCCCTTGATGTCGTGCGGGATGCTGATCGCCGCCGCCTCCTGCACCGCCGGGTGGGAGACCGCCGCCGACTCGATCTCCGCCGGGCCGACGCGCTTCCCCGCCACCTTGATCGTGTCGTCCGAGCGGCCGAGGATGTACCAGAAGCCGTCCTCGTCAATGCGCGCGAAGTCGCCGTGCACCCAGAGGCCGGGCAGGCGCGACCAGTAGGTCTCCTCGTACCGCTCCGTGTCCCGCCAGAAGCCGCGCGTCATGCCCGGCCACGCGCCGCGCAGCACGAGTTCGCCGACCGCGCCGCGCACCGGATCGCCCGCGTCGTCCACGACATCCACGGCCATCCCCGGCACGGGCGCGGAGAAGCAGGTCGGCTTCAGCGGCAGGATGGTGAAACTGCTGAGGATGCCGCCGGAGATTTCCGTGCCGCCGGAGTAGTTGATGATCGGGCAGCGGCCGCCGCCGATCTTCTCGAAGAACCACCGCCACGGCCCCGGATTCCATGCCTCGCCGCTCGAACCGAGCGCGCGGAGCGACGACAAATCGTGCTTTTGCGGCCATTCGTCGCCCTTCGCCATCAGCGCGCGGACGACGGTGGGCGCGACGCCGCAGACGGTAATCCGGTACTTCTCGATCAGCGACCAGAGGCGGTCTGGCTCCGGCCAGTCGGGCGTGCCCTCGAAGAGGACGAGCGTCGCGCCGAGCGTCAGCGTGCCGGTGATCGCCCACGGCCCCATCATCCAGCCGAGGTCGGTGAACCAGAGGAGCGTGTCGTCCTCCTGCACGTCGAAGCAGTGCGCGAGGTCCTGCGTCGCCTTGATCGGGAAGCCGTCGTGCGTGTGCAGCGCGCCCTTCGGCCGTCCCGTCGTCCCGGAGGTGTAGATAATCATGTACGGGTCCTCGGCGCTTGTCCGCTCCGTCTCCCGCTCGGTCGGCTGGGCCGGGACGATCTCGTGCCACCAGTGGTCGCGGCCCGGCGTGAAGGGGATCGCTTCGCCGGTGCGCCGGAAGACGACCACCGATTTCAGGCTGTCCACCCCGGCAATCGCCGCGTCCGCCGTCTCCTTGAGCGGCACGGTCTTGCCCCGGCGGTAGAAGCCGTCCACGGTGATGAGGGCCTTCGCGCCCGCGTCCTTCAGGCGCGTCGCGACCGATTCCGCGCCGTAGCCGGAGAAGATCGGGATGTAGATCGCGCCGAGTTTCGAGACGGCAAACGTCGCCATCGCCGTCTCCGGCAGCATCGGCATGAAGATGCCGACGCGGTCGCCCTTGCCGACGCCGAGCGCCGCCAGCGCGCCCGCCAGTTGGTTCGTCTGCTCCCAGAGTTCACGATAGGTCAGGCGGCGGGCCGCGCCGTCGTCGCCCTCCCAGATCACCGCCGTTTTGCCGCTCTTCGCGCCGGTCGCGTGCTTGTCGAGCGCGTTGTGCACGTAATTGTACTGCCCGCCGGGGAACCACGTCGCCCACGGCACGCCGCGCGACAGGTCCACCACCGCGTCGTACGGGCGATAGAACTGGAGATCGAGGTCCTTCACCGTCGCGTCCCAGAACCACGCGACATCATCCGCCGCGCGCGTGAGCAGCTCCTCAAACGACGCGACGCCCTCGCGCACCATGAAGCGGCGCAGGCGGCTGCGCTCCAGATCCGCCTCGCTCGGCCGCCAGACGATCTCCGCGCCGCCGGAATCATGCCCGACCGGCATTGTGCCCATCACATCGCGACGTGCCATCGTCTCTCTCCTCGATCACACCCGGCACGGGACCGGGCCGCGTCCCTGTTTCCCCTATCATCGCACCGTTCGCCAACGATCGCGACGATGCATTCGTTATAGGCGGCCATACTCATTGCGTTTTCGCAACTATACGGTATTCTGTGAGAAGGTCCCAAGCATAGGCGCGAAGATGCGCAATCGTCGCCTCATGGACGAGGTCGGTTCCGTCACGTTTGTTGTCGGGAACCCGGCGCGGCGTGCGCCGGCCCGAACGAATCAGGTGAGGAGGCGAACATGCAGCACACACACGGGAATTTGGGCCGCGGGGTCCCGAGGCACTCTCTACCCGCCGTATCGCGGCGCCAGTTCATCCGCACGGTGGCCGGGGCCACCGCCCTAGCCCTCGGCTCCGGCGTCGGGGTGCCGGTGGCGAACGAGGTTGGGGCCGCCGATGTCGTCGCGCCGAAGCCGATCCCCGGCGGCACGCAACTCCCCTTCGCCTTCGTCCACCATTACCCGCTGACCGGTGCGACGACCTTCGAGAACTTCAAGGACCCCTCGCAGATTTATCACCTCGATGGGATCGTCACGCTCAACCGCGTCCGGGGGATGGGGACCGGCACCGATACCACGACCGGCAAGACGACCCGCCTCCCGTTCCAAGCCGATACGGGATTCATGCAGGGGACATATATCGGGGAAGACAATCAGATCCACACCGGGACATTCGCCTTCATATGACTGGACATCTTCGAGGGGTCAGTTGACTCCGGACCGCAGATTCACGACTACTCCCCGCCCCTCCCGCCGAGCGGCCTCTTCTGGACCGTGCCGTTCCCGGCCGAGAATATCCAGATGGACCTCGACGGCGCGACCGCCCGGATGCATCTCGAGAACTACGCCATCCCGGACTTCGGCGATTTGAAGCACGGGCTGACGGGCGGCTCTTCCGTCCCGGCGACCGTCTCGTTCGAGACCCGCTGGAGCGGGGTGACGAAGCGCGGTCCACGCAGCGACGACGATCTCCGCTTCACGGGCGACTTCATTCTGGGCAACGCGACGACGGCCTGGTCGTCGCGGCAGAGCGGATTCACGTACGTATCCGATGCGATCGAGACATCGAAAAGTCAGGCAGCGGTGATCGGGCGGGAGCGTAACGGCATCTTCTACGCGCTCGGCAGCACACCGAGCCGCGGCCCGTCCTTTATTCACCGCCTGGGGGACGGATAGGGACGTTCGACGAATCGGTTTCACGAAGCACGAATCGGCGGTAGCGTGGGTCGGAACGCCCGCGCTACCGCCGATTCGTCGGAGCGATTCCACCTCTCTGGCTACTGGCTACTATCCGATATTCATGCGCGGGTCGAGGGCGTCGCGCAGGCCGTCGCCGATGAAGTTGCAGGCGAGCACGGTGAGGACAATCGCGACGCCCGCCGGGACCCAGAGCCACGGCTGTTGTTCGAGCACCTGCAGGTTGCGCGCGACGTTGATCATGTTGCCCCAACTCGCGGTCGGCGGCTGCACGCCGAGGCCGAGGAAGGAAAGCCCCGCCTCCAGAAGGATCGCGTTGACGACGCCGAAACTGGCGTAGACGACGAGCACATCCACCGTGTTCGGGAAGGCGTGCACGCCGATCATGCGCGGCGCGGACGCGCCCATCGCGCGGGCGGCGACGAGGAATTCCTGCTCCCGCAGCGAGAGGAACTTCGCGCGGACGAGGCGGCACGGCACCGGCCAGTTCAAGAGGCCGATAATCAGCAGCGTCTTGATGATCCCCGGCCCGGTCAGCGCGACAATCGTCAGGACGATGATGATCGCGGGGAAGGTCATCACGACATCCGTGAAGCGCATGATGACGCCATCCACCCAGCGGCCGAAGAAACCGGCAATCGCGCCGAGTAATGCGCCGACGACAATCGAGATCATCGCCGCCGCGAAGCCGATGGAGAGCGAGACGCGCCCGGCGTAGAGCGTGCGCGCGAAGGTGTCGCGCCCCGTCCGGTCGGTGCCGAACCAGTGTTTGGCCGTCGGCCCTTGATTGCGCCCGAGGAGGTCCACCGCGTTCGGGCCGACGCGCGCGACGACCGGCGCGAAGATCGCGAGCAGGACGAAGAGCGCGACAACGACCACGCCGATGACCGCCAGCCGGTGCCGCCGGAAGCGGCGCAGCGCCTGCCCCGTCGGCGTCAGAATTTTCGTCTGCGTCCGCGCCGTCAGTGCGTCCGGTCGGATCGGCGCAAGCGCGCGGGCGTCGGGTTCGGCCATGCTGCTATCCATCGCACTCCAGCCCTGGTGGTCGCTGGCGCAGGCTTTCCAGCCTGCGCTACCGGGTCCTACCCATACCGAATCCGTGGATCAATGAAGGCGTACGCCACGTCCGTCAGGAGATTGGCGACGAGGATGACGAGGGCGATGATGAAAGTCATCCCCATGATGAGCGGGTAATCGCGCCCGGCGATGGCGTCGAGATAGAGCGTGCCCATCCCCGGCCACGAGAAGATGGATTCGAGGAAGACCGCGCCGCCGACCAGCGCGGGCACGGTCGCGCCGATCACCGTCACAATTGGGATCAGCGCATTGCGGAGGGCGTGGCTGCCGACCGTCGCCCGCCGCGACAGCCCCTTCGCCTGCGCGGTGCGGATGTAATCCTGTGTGAGCACGCCGAGCATCGCCGAGCGGGTGTAGCGCATGATGCTCGACACCTGGAAGAGCGAGAGCATCAGCGCGGGCAGGATCAGGTGGTCCAGGTGATCCCACAGGGAGAACGGCACGCCCGGCGTCGCCAGACCCCCGGCGGGGAACCAGCCGAGCCGGAGCGAGAAGATGTACAGCCCGAGCAGCCCCGCGAAGAAGGCGGGCGTGGACGCGCCGAGGAAGGCGAGGATCGTCAGGATGAAGTCGAGGGCGGAATACTGCTTGACGGCGGAAACGACACCGAGCACGACCCCGGCGACGATGCCGATGGCCAGCCCGCTCCCCATCAGCGAGAGGGTCGGCCCGATCCGTTGCTTGATGACCGTGCCGACCGGCTCGCCCGTCTTGATGCGGTAGCCGAGGTCGCCCCTCGCCACCTCGCGCAGCCAGAAGAGATAGCGGACGGGCGCGGGCCGGTCGAGGCCGAGATCGTGCCGCGCCGCCGCCCGCTGCTCGACGCTCAGGTTGGCATCGGGCGGCAGGTAGGCGTCCAGCGGATCGCCCGGCGTCAGTTGGAGCATGCCGAAGATGATCGCGGTGATCGCGACCAGGATCGGGATCGTGATGAGCAGCCGCCGCTGGATGTAGCGTCCCATAACCCCTCACGGGGAGTAACAAGTCGAAAGTAACGAGTAACGAGAAGTCGCCTCCTCTCACCACTCGCTACTCGCTAGTCGTTACTCGTTACTTTGCCAGACTCCACAACTCGGACTGGTCGTAGTACTTGCCGCTGCCCGCTGACGGGGTGTAGACGAAGTTCTGGACGTTCTTCGTGATCGCGCCGAAGCGCGTCGTCACCCACATCGGCGCCCAGGGGAGTTGATCGTTCAGGACCTTGCAGGCGCTCTGGTAATCCTCCGCGCGCTTGGTCGGGTCGGCTTCCGCGCGGCCCGCGAGATAATCCTTGTCCACGTCCGCGTTGCTGTAGAAGCCCCGGTTCGACCCGGCGGGCGGCAGCGCGGTGGACAGGAAGTAGATGCTCGTCACGTCCGGGTCCGCGCCGTTCGCCGCGCCCGCGTAATAGAGCGTGAATTCCGGCGCGGCCTTGTTCGTGAAGCCGTTGAAGGTCGGCACGTCCACCGCCTTGATCGTGATCTGGATGCCGACGTCCGCCAGTTGCTGCTGCATCGCGACGAGGATGTCCTGCGAGAGTTGATCGGCGTAGTAGGTCAGCAGTTCGATCGGCTGCCCCTTGATCGCGTCCCAGTTGGCGTCCTTCAGCAGTTGTTTCGCCTTGTTCACGTCCCGCTTGTACGGGTTCGCGTCCTTCGGCTGGTACTTCGGGTTGTCGAAGACGCACGGCGTGACAACCGCCGCGCCCTTGAAGAGTTGATCCACGATCGTCGTGCGATCAATCGCGTACATGAACGCCTGCCGCACGCGGACATCCTGGAAGCGCGGGTCCTTCAGGTTGAACTGGAGGTAATTCTCGACCTGCGACGGGCCGGGGATGAGCGTAAGGTTCGCGTCCTTCTTCACCAGTTCGGATTCGTCCAGCGTCACGTAGGTGAACTGGATCTCGCCCTTCCTGAGCGCGATCAGCGCGCTCCCCGGCTCCTTGAAGTAGCGGTTGATCAGTTTGTCCAGTTTCGGCCTGCCGCGCCAGTAGGCGTCGTTCGCGACCAGTTCGACGTACTGATCGGGGACGTACTTGCTCCACTTGAAGGGGCCGGTGCCGATGGGGTTGGTGTACCACCAGTCGCTCTTCGGCAGGTCCTTCAGGGCGATGGAGGCGAGCGCGTGCTTCGGGAACATGAAGACGAAGACCATCGCGTCCATCAGCGCGACGTTCGGCTTGTTCGTCGTGATCACCGCCGTCAGCGGATCGGGCGTCGCGATGTCGGCGATGTCGGTGTATTTCGGCTGGTAGACATTCTGGCTGTCGGGGTTCTTCGCCAGTTCGACCGAGAACTTGACGTCATCCGACGTGAAGGCCATGCCGTCGTGCCACTTCACGTTGGGCCGCAGTTTGAAGGTGAAGGTCTTGGCGTCCGCCGAAACCGTCCACGACTCGGCCAGTTCGCCTACCATCTTCGTGTAGCCGACGTCGTACATGACCAGTTTTGAGAAGTACTTCTCCAGCCAGACGTAGCCCGCGCCCATCGAGGGAGGGTAGAACTGCGCGGGGCTGCCACCGGGGCCGACATCGAAGCCGCCCGTTAGCGTGCCGCCCGCCGTCCCCGCGACGGCCTGTGTCGTCGCCGCGACCTGCGACCCCGCCGGGGCGGTCGTCGGGATGGCCGCCCCGGCGGAACCGGCCGGGCCGGTCGTGGCGGGCACCGCACTCGCCGCGCTCGGCGCGCTCGTCGCGGCGGCTGCCGTGGTGGGGGCGGCCGCGGTCGTCGGTGCGGCGGCCCGCGTCGCGGCGGTCGTCGCGGTCGGGCTGGTGGAACCGCCGCACGCCGCGAGCAACCCGAGAATGGTCAGGGAAACAATCAGGAGACCCGTCATTCGCTGGAACCGATGCATCGGTACGCTCCCCTCTTGTCTGCCGGTGGAACCGCCCTACCGCGCGGGAATGGTGGCGACGCGCGCGGGCTGGCCGGTGGCGAGTGAACGGTAGGCGGCCTCGATCGCCGCGACGGTCGCCCAGGCATCGCGCACGCCGTAGAGCGGGGCGCGATCCTCCCGGATGTCCCGGATGAACGCGCCGATCTGCGTCGCGACGGTGCTACGCGCGGATTCTCCCCCGATCGTCCGCCCCCTCCTTTCCGTGACCGTGCTCCAGATGTCCAGTTGCGGCCGGTTCTCGTCCACCGTCAGGTGCCCATGCGAGCCGATCAGGCGGAGGGTGGAGGCGCCGGTGCCGGGTGTCGGTGCGAATGGGACTCTGCCCACGGTGAGTGAGCCGATTATACCGTGTTCCAGCCGCAACGAAAGGATGCCGACATCCTCGACGCCGAACTCTTTGTGCGCGTCGAAGAAGAAGGTCCCGGCCTCCGCGAAGACCTCCGCCACCAGCGCGCCGGTGAGGTAGTGGAGGTAATCTACCGGATAGACCATGAAGTTCATCAGTTCGCCGCCGCCGGAGAGCGCGGGATTGGCGACGAACTCGGGTCGCTCGACCGACGTGCCGAAGAAGACGCCGCTGGAGAGGAACTCGACATCGCCGGAGCGGATCAGGCCGAGATGCCCGGCGTCAATCGCCCGCCGCGCCCGCTGGATCGGTGCGCCGAAGAGCCGGTGGACGACGGTGAATTTGCCGCCCGGCGCGCTCGCCGCAGCCTCCGCGACCATCGCGCACTCATCGAGCGTGACCGCCATCGGCTTGTCCACGAGGATGTGTTTCCCGGCCCGGAGCGCTTGCGCCGCCAGCCGCGCGTGGCGCGTCGGCTCGGAGCAGACGAGCACGAGATCAACGTCGTCCCGCGCGAGCGCCGCGTCGGGATCATTCAGGGCGGGGACGCCGTACCGCTCCGCGAGGATGCGGGCGTCGGCATGCGCCCAGTCGGGCGCGTCCGGCTCCTCGACAATCGCGCGGATGGCCGTCTCCGGGTGCGCGGCGAAGACCGGCAGGTAACTCGCCGCGTGCCGCACCGCGCTGAGGACGAGCAGGCCGAGGGGGGCGGCATTACTGCCCATCGCGCGCCTCCCCGATCGTGACCGCCCTGCCCGTTTCCAGCGATTCCTGCGCGGCGAGGGCGGCGGCGAGGGCGTGCCGCACCTGCGCCGCCGTCACGATGGGCACTTCCTCGCCGCGCAGGGTCGCGACCCAGTGGCGGAGTTGGTAATACATTGCGTCCTCGATGGCGGGCGAGGGGAGATGGACGCCGTCGCTGTACAGTTGCGGGTCGTCCTCGGTGCTATGGCCGAGGCTGCCGGTTTCGCCGATGGCGAGGATGCGCCGGAGGGCGTCGTCCCGCTGCCGGAGCGCGTAGGCGATCTCCAGCAGCGCGAAACTGCCGTCGTCGAATCGAACGGTCATGTGGAAACTGTCCGGGATGCCCATCTCCGGGGCGAAGGTGCGGAAGCCGCGCGCGAAGATGCGCGTCGGCGTGCGCGCGAAGAGCCAGACGGCGAGATCGAGCGCATGGATGCCGTTGTGCAGCGGGTGGCCGCCGGAGCGCGCCGGGTCGAGTTGCCACGCCCGCCAGCCCTCCGCCCAGACGTGGCCCGCGTACCACGTCACATGCAGCACGCGCAGCCGCCCGATCGTCCCCGCCGCGATCTCCTGCGCGATCTCGCTATTCACGGGTTGGAAGCGCGCCGTCTGCCCGACCATCAGCGGGACGCCGTGGCGCGCGGTCGCGGCGACCATCGCGTCGTAATCGGCGAGGGAGAGCGCGGCGGGCTTCTCGACGTGGATCGCCTTGCCGCGCTCCGCCGCCGCGATGGCGAGCGCCGCGTGCGTCTCGGAGGGCGTGCAGATGTCCACCGCGTCCACCTCCGGCGCGGCGAAGGCGGATTGCGGGTCGGTGGACCATGTGGCGGTCTCCGTATGGGCGGCGAGCGAGCGGGCGCGGGCGGCGTCCGTGTCCACGATATGGGAGACGCGCACGCCGGGGATGCGGGCGTACGCCGCGACGTGCTCCCGCGCGTTGCCGCCCGCGCCGATGATCGCGACCGAGAGGCAATCGGTCATCCGTTGCTCCCCGCCGCGACGACGGGCGTGACGAGCGTGCCAAGCCCCTCGATCCACGCCTCCATCCGGTCGCCCGGTTGCAGATAGGTCCGCGTCGTCGCGCCGACGCCGGAGGGCGTGCCGGTGAGGATGACATCGCCCGGTTCCAGCGTCATGAAGCGGGCGCAGAAGGCGATGGTCTCCGCGACGGTGAAGATCATGTCGCCGGTGGACGCCTCCTGCCGCACCGCGCCGTTCACCGAGAGACGCATCGCCAGGCGCTGCGGGTCGGGCACCGCGTCGGCGGTGACGAGGTACGGACCCATCGGCGCGAAACTGTCCGGCCACTTGCCGTTCAGCCAGTCGAAGAAGGCCATGCGCGGCGTCACCTCGCCCCGCTCGACGCCCCAATCCACGACGCGCGCGGAGATGTCGTTCGCCACCATGTACCCCGCGACGACGCCGAGCGCGTCGGCGGCCCGGATGCCCTTGCACCGCCGCCCGATGACGACGGCGAGTTCGAGTTCGTAGTCCACCGCGTCCGAAATCTCCGGCGCGTAGACCGGCTCGCCCGCCGCGATAATTGACGTGGACGGCTTGAGGAAGAGGAGGGGGACGGCGTGCGCCTTTTGCACATCCGCGACCTTGCTCTCGCGCACATGCTCCTGGTAATTCCCCGCGAGGGCGAGCAGTTTCGGCGGGCGGCGAAGCGGGGCGAGCAATTGCACGGTGGAGAGGGCGATGGAATCTGTGGCGGAAACGGCCTGCGCCCGCTCCATCCAGTCATCGCCGCTTTCGAGCAGGGCGAGCAGATCGCCCGCGCCGAGATCGTTGATGCGCTGATCGCCCTCCGACCCGCCGAGGACGCCGTGCCGCACCCCCGCGCCGTCGCGGTAACTCACCAGTCTCATGCCGCCTCCCCGCTTTCCGAACGAGCGAGAGATCACCCGCCGCGCGTGCGCCCTGTACCCGCTCCGCGCGTTCCGTTTGACAGCCCCGTGCGATGGTCCTAGGATGTCCTACAACAAGTGCTTTGCAGTATACTGTCCGGGAAAGAGGAATGCAAGCATGCCGATCACCGAGCCGTTGCGCACCGGAACGATTTACCGCGCGGCGCAAGAGCGCATCAAGCAGTACATCGTGCGGCAGCGGTTGCAGCCGGGCGACCCGATCCCAACGGAGACGGCGCTGGCGCGCGAACTCGGCATCAGCCGCAACTCGCTGCGCGAGGCGTTGAAGGCGCTCGCGACGGCGGGCGTCGTCGAGACGCGGCACGGGCTGGGCACCTACGTCGGGCAGGCGTCGCTCGGCCCGCTGATTGACGGGATGGCCTTCAATCTGCTGCAAAACATCGGTCGGGATACGCGGACGCTGCGCGAGATGCTCCAACTGCGGGAAATCCTCGAAGTCGCACTCGTGCGCCGCGTGCTCGGCCTCCACACCGACGAGCAGATCGCCCGGCTGGAAGAATACATCGCGCGGATGGAGGCGGATGTCCGGCGGGAGATCATGGACCCGCATGTGGATCGCGCCTTCCACGACACGCTCTATGAACCGCTCGATAACCATGTCGTGACGCTGATCCTGCACGCTTTCTGGGATGTACAGGAGGCGGTCATCCTCCAATTGCCCGAAGTGCAATCAATCGCCGCCGCGAATGCCCGCTGGCACCGGGACATCCTCGAAGCGGTGCGGCGCGGCGACGCCGACGGCGCGGCCGCCGCGATGCGCGAGCAATTTACTGGCATCCGCACCCGCCTCAGTCTCGCGCCGGAGTGATACCATCTTCCCTATCCCGGCATCGTCTCTGCATATACCGATGCGGACGCCGCCCATGACGCGCGACCGGCGCGCTCGCCGGGCGGCCCGCAGCAGGAGCGCACGCTTGGAAACGACGCCGCAACCGTCCGGGGACGATCTCGATGTGACGCTGCTCGCGCAGGGCGAGCAAACCGGCGATCAGGTCGCCGCGCAGGTGGCCGCATTCATCCGGGGCGCGCGGCGGAGCCTCGACATGGCGCTCTACGACTTCCGCCTCAGCGACCCGCTGAAGGCGGTCGTCGCGGGGGCGATGCAAGAGCGCGCGGCGGCGGGTGTCGCCATCCGCATCGCCTACGACGCGGACAAGCCGGAGCCGCCGCTCGTGGCGCAGGGGATGGACCCCGCGCCGCCCGGCACCGGCGCGTTCGTGCAGTCGCTCGGCTACCCCTACCGGCGCATCGGCGGGCCGAAACTGATGCACAACAAATACATCGTCCGGGACCTGCCGGACCCCGACGCGGCGGACGGTGGCGACGGCGCATCGGTCTGGACGGGTTCGACGAACTTCACCGACGATTCGTGGAATGTCGAGGAGAACAACATCCTGCGCATCGCCTCGCCCGACGTGGCGCGGTTCTACGCGCACGATTTCGCGGACTTATGGCGCGAGGGCGAGATCGGCACGAGCGGTTCGTTCGACACCGCGCCCGTGAACCTGACCTATGGCGGCGCGCCGCTCACCGTGCGGGTCTTCTTCTCGCCGGGGCGCGGGCCGCAGATTGATGACGAGGTCGCCCGGCGGGTCTCCGGGGCGCGGCGGCGCGTGCGCATCTGGAGCATGCTGATTAATTCCGGCGCGCTGATCGGGGCGCTCGGCGACCTCCTCGCGGCGGGGAACGTGCCGGTGAGCGGCGTCTACGACCGCACGCAGATGGCGGGCGTGCTGACGCAGTGGCAGGACGTGCCGCACAATGTCTGGAAGATCGACGCGGTGCGGCAGATCGTCGCGCAAGCCGGGCTGATCGGCAAGAACTCGA
>JAICIL010000113.1 GCA_025924435.1 Chloroflexia bacterium
CAATGGGCGTCTCGGCGTCCCACGCGTGGGCTTGCAGGAGGTCCATGTAATCGGTGCCGAGCCGCCGCAGGCTGGCATGGACGCCGTCCATGATGTGCGCGCGGGAGAGGCCCTTGTCGTTCGGCCCCTCGCCCATCTTCATCGCGACCTTGGAGGTGATGATCGCGCGCTCGCGGCGATCGGCCAGCGCCTTGCCGACGTACTCCTCCGAGACGCCGTTGTTGTAGACATCGGCGGTATCGAAGAAGTTGATGCCTTGATCGAGCGCGGTGTGGATGCAGCGCGCCGTCTCCTGCTCGTCCGCGTACCGCCCGAAGGTGTTGCCGCCCAACCCCACCGCCGACACCTTCAACCCCGACCGCCCCAGTCGCTTGTATCGCATGTTCGGCTGCTCCTATCGTGCTTTTCGTCGTTTCGCTCCATCGCGGCGTCGAGCGGGAAGCATCCCACGACCGCGAAGGGGGTGCAAGGGCGCTCGGCGGATCAGGCTGTCGCCCCGGCGAGCGTCAACGGCTCCCCGGTGAAAATCTCCTTCGGCAGCATGGCGTGGACGCCGCGCGGGCCGTCCACGACCTGCGTGATGCGGAAATCTATCGCGATGCTGGCGAGGCTGTACGCTTCGTCCCACGTCAGGCCGCGCGCCGCGACGAGGTAGTGCATCACATCCCGCGCGGCGACGAGCAGCGCGGCGTCGAGGTCGTCCCCAAAGCCGAGGAAGATGAGGTGCGTCGGCGTCTCGGCGCACGGGCGTTCGATGCGCATATCTTTGCGGACGACGAACTGCAATTCGACCCGCTCCATCCCCGCCTCGATGCCGGTGACATTCACCTCGCCGTCCCCCTGCGCGGCGTGGCCGTCGCCCGTCGAGAAGAGCGCGCCGGGGACGAAGACGGGCAGATAGAGCGTCGTGCCCGCCACAAGTTCCTTGCAATCCATGTTGCCGCCGAACGCGCCGGGGAAGGCGGTCGGCACGGGGCCGTCCTCGTCGGGCGCGACGGCGTAGATGCCCATGAACGGATGGAGCGGCACGGTGATCCCCGGCTGGATCTCGCTCGCGCGGCGGGGCCAGTCAATCGGCAGGTGGCGGAAGTACGGCTCCGTCACATCGTCCGGCTCGCCGCCGAGCAGCCCCTTGACGCGCGAATTCGGGTTGCCGGGTCGGTGCGCGTTGTAGCCCCAATCGAGCGGCACGATCTCCTCGATCCGCACTCCCAGCGTGTCGCCCGGCTCCGCCCCCTCGATGAAGATCGGGCCGGAGAGCGCGTGCCCCGCGCCTTCGGGCCGCTGCCCGGTCGGCTCCCGCTGGCCCGGCGGGATGTCGTTCCACCCGGCGTTGCGCGTGCGGTAGATCACCGTATCGCCGGAGGCGACGCGCAGGCGGGGCGGCAGGGTGCGGCTGAAGAATCCGTGCAAATTCTCCAGCGCATCATCGAGCGTATGAACGGTCATGAAACGGCCTCCCTCGGACGAATGAATAGCGAACGCCAGTGTACACCGGAACCTGTCGTACAATAGGGGAGGCGATCAATACGGATATTCGCCGGGAGCAGACGGATGAAGCGGGACGCGCGCATCGAACAGACGCTCAATGAGATCGTCCGCCGACTCGTCGCGGAGTATCAGCCGGAGAAGATCATCCTCTTCGGCTCGTACGCCTATGGTGAGCCGCATGAAGATAGTGACCTTGATGTCTTGATTATCAAAGAGACTACCGACCTCCTGGTTCGGCGCATTTTTACTGTCCATGAACTCGTGACCGACGCGCATCCGCGCGTCGGCTTCGAACCATTAGTCTTGACACCTGCGGAGATTGAGCAACGGTTGCGCATCGGTGATCAGTTCGTTGCGGAGATCCTTAGGCGGGGTGAAGTTCTCTATGCAGCATAATGACTCGCTTTATCCGGAAGACTGGCTGAACATCGCGGAGAAAGACCTCAAACGCTTGCGTCGAGCGATGCGGGCGCATGATCCCGATCAGGCTGGATTCTATTTGCAGCAGACCGTTGAGAAATTTCTCAAGGCTTTCCTGCTCTCACGAGGGGCAACGCTCCGCCGGATTCATGTCCTTGATGTTCTTCTTACAGAGGCGATTTCGTATGAACCGACGTTTGCTCAATATCAACTGGTCTGCCAGAAGGTTACGGCGTTTTATATGCTGGATCGCTACCCTACTTTGGCAGATGTGGGAACCACGGAGCAGATCGTTCGTGATTGTTTTCGCGACGTACAGGGATTGATTAAGCAGATCCGTGCATCGCTGAAACCCCTCATGCCGTGAAATTGCGTCCATACTCTTCGATGCGGTACCCTGCTCGCTGATGATGGCGCCGTGCGGCACGGACAGGAACCGGAAAACGCGTGAAGCAGCATCCTCCCCAACTCCATCGCCCCGCGCGGCCCGTGCGGGTCGTCGCGGCGCTGCTGACGCTCGTCGTCGTGCTCGGATTGTGGGGCGGGGCGCGGACGCTGACGGCGTACGAGAGCCGGGGCATCGTGACGACGATGCCCCCGGCGGACGCGCCGCTCCTGCCGGGGAAAGCGGTCGGCGTGCAGACCTTCCTCGATAAGGAGGTGGACCCCGCGAATATCCGGCGCACGGCGGAGATGCTCAAGGAGGGCGGCGTGACGAATGTCCGCCAAGCCTTCTCGTGGTGCGAGCTGGAGACGACGGGGCGCGGCGTCTACTGGGATTACGCGAACAATAAGCCGTCGTGGCAGAAGTACGACCAGATCGTGGACATGCTCGCCGCCAATGGCATCGCGATCACGGCGCGGCTCGATAACGCGCCCCTCTGGTCGCGCCCCGGCCAGACGAACGACCCCGGCAGCAAGTGCCAGAAGGGGCCGCCGACCGACCTCAGCGCTTACAGCGATTTCGTGCGCGCATTCACGGCGCACTATCGCGGCAGGATCGCCGCCGTGCAGATCTGGAATGAGCCGAACCTGAGCGAGGAATGGGGCGGCGCACTCAACGTCGTGCAGTATACCGATATGCTGAAGCGCGCGTATCAGGCGGCGAAGCAGGGCGACCCGGACGTGCTCGTCGTCACCGCCGCGATGGCGCCGACGAAAGAGACGAACCCCAAAGTGGGCGTTTCCGATCTCATCTACTACGAGCAGATGTACCAGGCGGGGGCGAAGGGGTCGTTCGACGTGCTGGCGGTCAATGTCTACGGCCTTGGCGAGCCGCCGGATGACCGCCGTCTCTCCGCCGACCGCTTCAACGTCTCCCGCCCGATCCTCGTCCACGACATCATGACGCGCTACGGCGACACGACGACGCCCGTCTGGGCGACCGAGTTCGGCTACAACTCCCTGCCGAGCGGATGGAATGGCGAGCCGAGCATCTGGGGCCAGAATGTGGACGAGCAGACGCAGGCGCGCTACCTCGTCGGCGGGCTGACGCGGATGAAGCAGGAATGGCCATGGATGGGTGAAATCTACATCTGGGGCTTCCGCTGGGCGGAGCGGCCGGGCCTGTTCGGCAAGGATCCGAATAATCCCATTGGGCCACCGAAGCCGGAGCCGTACTTCGCACTCGTCAACTACGACTTCACGCCCCGCCCGGCCTGGAACGCGGTGCGCCAGTTCGCCCGCAGCCAGACGCTCCGCACGGGCCGCACCGCCGCGACCGATCCGCTCGTCCAGCCGGGGCCGGGCTGGGAGCGGGGCGGCACCGGAGCGGGCGCGACGCTCGCCGCCGGCGTGCCGAATGCAACCCTCACCGTGCCCTTCACCGGCACCGATCTCGCGGTGACCGGCATGGGCGGCACGCTGGCGGTCGCCATAGACGGAAAGGATCGCGGCACGACGCCGCTCTCGCCCTCGGCCAATGGGGCGACACGGCTCGCCAGCAATCTGCCGGACGGCCCGCACACGGCGACGCTGCGCGCCGCCGGTGGCACGGTGCGCCTCGGCAGTTTCCTCGTCCAGCGGCGCGCGCCGTTCGGCTGGGCGCTGCCGCTCCTGACGCTCGGCGTCATCCTGATCGGCGCGGGCGCGATCGGCGCGGCGATCGCGGAGACGCTGGGCATGTGCGACGACGCACTGCGGCGCATCCGCACGCGGCGCGCGGCGATGCGCACCGTGACCGCACCATGAGCAGGGCGCTCCGCCTCGCCTCCGGGGTCTACCGCGAGACGCTGCTCTGGCCGCTCGGCGCGGCGGTGCTGCTGCTTTTCCTCGTCCCGTCCGCGCTCGCCGCGCTCCTGCCGCTCGCCGTGGTCGGGCTGATCGGCCTGCGGCGGCCCGCGCTCGTCGCCATGATCATCCCCGTCACCTTCCCCTTCCACGATGTCGCCTCGCCCGCCGCGCACCTCCACCTCGACCGCACCGCGCTCCTGATCGGCGTGGCGCTGCTCGCGACCTTCGGACATGTCGCGCTGGCGGCGATCCCCGCCTACCTGCCCGCGATCGGCAAGATGGCGGCGGTGGTCGTCGAGGAGACGTGGACGCGCGAGGAGATCCGCGCCTTCCCGGCGGAACTGATGGCCTTCGTCTGGCAGCCCGGCACCTGGGCGGCGCTCTCGCTCTTCATCATCGGCCTCTTCTCGCTCTTCACCGTCGCGGACGCGGAGTTCCGGGGCAACAGCATCCGCGAGTTCCGCATGACGATTCTCTTCCCCGTCGTGCTCTTCCTGCTCGCCGCCGCCCTGCTGGAAGGCAGCGAGCGCCGCCGGGTCATGTTCCGCTTGTTGGTGCTCGGTGTGGATGCCGTCATCGTTTCCGGCGTGATTATCGCGCTGATCGCCTATCTCCAGTTCGCGCGCGGCGGCGGCCTCGGCGTGGAGGGCGTGCGGCGCGTCCGCTCCGTCTTCCACCACCCGAACGAACTCGCCCTCTATCTCGGCCGGATCGTGCCGATCACGGCGGCGTACGTCTTCTTCGCGCCCCGCTCCTGGCGGACGTGGGCATATCTCGCCGCGACCGTGCTGATTCTCGGCGCGATCGGCCTCTCCTTCTCGCGCGGCGGCTACATCGGCGTCGCGGCGGCGCTCCTGCTGCTCATCTGCGCCACGGGCAACCGGCGGCTAATCGTCGGCTACATCGCGGCGGGCGCCGTCGTCTGCGTCGCGGCCTTCGCGACCGGGATCGAGCGGTTCACCTCGATCATCCACCCGGATAGCGGCAGCGACGGGCTGCGGCTGAACATCTGGGCGTCGGCGGCGCGCATGCTGCGCGACCATCCCGCATGGGGCGTCGGCCTCGATCAATTCATCTCCCAATACCCGCGCTACATCAGGCCGGACGCCTGGCAGGAGCGGTTCACCTCCCACCCGCACAACCTGCTCCTCGATTTCTATGTCCGCCTCGGCCTGCTCGGCCTCGCGTGGCTGATCTTCACGCTCGTCCCGTTCATGATGCGCGGCTGGCGCGCGGCGATGCGGCGCAAGGCGGAGGGCGACCTGCTCCGCTTCGCCCTCGTCATCGGCGCGACGGGCGCGCTCGTGGATTTCACGGTGCACGGCATGGTGGATCAGGATTACTTCCTGCATATGCTCGCCTACGGCTTCTGGTTCGCCATCCTCATCATCCGTGTCGGCGCGGTGGACTGGCCGGCGGACGATTGGGGGCTGCCCGATGGGCCGCGCGTGGCTCCTGTTCCCCTGCGGCGACGCGCCGCCGAACCGACGCTCGCCACCCCCGCGACGACACGAGCGGCCCCCCCACTCGCCGGGGAGCGTCATCCCGTGTAGGATAGACAGGACTGAGGACTGAGGACTGAGGACTGAGAAGATACGATCAGACCGCGACTCTTCCTCTCGATAGATGCGAAGCGGAAGAGGGGCGAACGTGCGGATATTGGTGGCGGGTGGGGCGGGGTTCATCGGGTCGCATCTCACGGACGCGCTGCTCGCGCGCGGTGATCGGGTGATCGTCTGGGACAACCTGATTACGGGCACGATGGCCAACCTCGACCATCTCGGCGAAGCGCCCGGCTTCGCTTTCGTGCGGCAGGACATCGTCCAGGATCTGCCCGATCCCGGCCCGCTCGATCGCATCTACCACCTCGCCTCCCCCGCCAGCCCGGAGGGCTATCGCGGCCACCCGATCGAGACGCACCTGACAAACAGTCTCGGCACCTACCATCTGCTCGAACTCGCCAAAGCGAAGGGCGCGCGGCTGCTCCTCGCCTCCACGAGCGAGGCGTACGGCGATCCGCAGGAGCACCCGCAGCGCGAGACCTATCGGGGCTTCGTGAACCCCGTCGGGCCGCGCTCCTGCTACGACGAGAGCAAGCGATTCGCGGAATCCTTGACGATGGAGTACCACCGCCTCTACGAGCAGGACATCCGCATCGTGCGCATCTTCAACACCTACGGCCCGCGCATGGACATCGCCGATGGTCGCGTGATCCCGAACCTGCTCTCGCAGGCCCTCAGGGGCGAACCGATGACGCTCTACGACGGCGGCGAGCGGACGCGGGCCTTCTGCTACGTCGCGGACCTCGTGGACGGCCTGATGGCGGTGATGGAGGGCGAGCGGGCGAAGGGCGAGGTGATTAACCTCGGCAACCCGGACGAGCGGACGATTCGCAACCTGGCGGAAGTCATCCTGGCCGTGACGGGGCGGGACGCGCCGCTCGTGGATCGCCCGACCGTCGTGGGCGACGACCCGAACCGCCGCTGCCCGGACATCACCAAAGCGCGCACCCTCGTCGGCTGGGCGCCGACCATCCCGCTCGACGAAGGGCTTCGGCTGACGATCCCCTATTTCGAGCAAGCCCTGAAAAGAGAAGGACTGAGGACTGAGGACTGAGGACTGAGAGGCGGTCTCCGAACCTCATCCCCTCCCCTCTCCATCGCCATCAGATCGGGGAACAGAGAGACCCGTCCGGCGATGGAGAGGGGAGGGGAACGAACGAGTCTATTCCGTATCACTCCCTCTCTCCTTTGCCCAAGGCAAAGGAGAGAGGGCCGGGGGGTGAGGCTCCCATCTATGCAGTTTCCCGCTCCGCTCCGCCGCACACAACCGAACGGATGGATCGAGGAGGTGCGCGGCTATCCGCTCGCACCGCCCGTGCTGATGGCCGTGCTGACGCTGATCGCGCTCTGGCTGCTGGCGAACCTCGGGCCGATGGCGGCGGTCGCGCTCGTCATCGGCGGCGCGATTGTGCTGCTCACGCTGGCGGAGCCGCGCTACGGCCTCTACCTCGCCGTGCTCTCCGTGCCGGTGCAGCAGTACGGCTCCCTCAAAGGATTGACGGCGACGCAGGGGGCCTTCCTGCTCGTCGTCGTTGCGTGGGCGGCGGGCAAACTGCTGCGCGGCGCGCGGTGGGATGTGCTGCGGGACGCGAACGTCTGGCGGTTCGCCCTCTTCTACGTCGCCATTCTCGCCTCAGGCCGCGTCGCGGGGGACATCAGGGCGACGCTCACCGAGGGCTTCCACTGGGGCGAGGCGCTGGCGATCTACGTCATCGCGCGGGACACGCTGCGCACGCGGCACGATTGGGCGGGGCTGGTCGCCTGCTTCTTCGTCGGCGCGAGCGGTGAGGCGTTCATCGGCACGGTGCAGAGCAAACTCGGCCTCGGCAACCTCTCCTTCTTCGTCGGCGGCATCGCGCGCTCCTTCGGCACCTTTGGCCGCCCGAACTCGTACGCGGGCTATCTTGAGATGATCGTTCCCCTCGCCGTGGCCGTCGCGCTCTGGGCGCTCTTCGCCCTCCCGGCGGCGCTGCGGCGATGGACCGCCGCGCGCGGCGGTCCACTGATTGAGGAGCGGCGTGCGCTTCTGCCGCTCCTCGGATTGCTGGCGGCGCTCGCGGGTGCGGGCGCGACGGCGCTGATGCTCGCGGCGGGCATCACGCTCTCGCTCTCGCGCGGGGCATGGTTCGGGGGGGCGGCGGGGTTCCTCGCGATGATGTTCCTCGCCGGGCGGCGGTGGGCGATTGCCGCGCTGGTCGCGACCGGGCTGCTGGTGGCGACGCTCGCCCTCGGCGGGGCGGGCGTGCTGCCGAAGACGCTCCAGGAGCGGATCGGCAGCGTCGGCAGCAGCCTCATCCTGCTCGATTATTACAAGGTGCCGATCACGGACGCCAACTTCGCCGTCAAGGAGCGGATGGCCTACTGGTTCGGCGGTATCCGCATGGCGGAGGATCACCCCTGGCAGGGCGTCGGCCTCGGCAACTACGGCGCGCAGTACGACGCGAAATACTTCATCTCGCCCTTCATGAAGGCGCAGGTCCATGCGCACAACTACTACATCCACATCACGGCGGAGACGGGGGTGATCGGGCTGGCGGCGTATCTGCTCCTGATCGGCGGCGTACTCGCGACGGGCGTCGGCGCGGTGCGGCGGACGGCGCGCGACCCCTTCGCGCGCGCCCTCGCCCTCGGCGGCGTCGGGATCGTCGTCGCCGTCGCCGTCCACAACCTCTTCGAGGATTTGCATGTCCTCAGCCTCGGCGTCCACCTCAGCGCGGTCTGGGCGCTCCTCGCTTCCATCCGCGCCGGCAACGAGCGTCCCGCGAAGCGCTAGCCGCCCGGCTATTGTACGAACGACGTTTCGCGCGTATTCTTTGGGCTGATTGGTCAAATAGGCTGGATAGTGGTGAGGGATTCCCCGTGGTCGGAACGCCGATGATGGATGAAATTCAGTTCTCGCAAGCCAAATCGCGCCTGTCGGAGATCATGGACGATGTTGTCCATCGCGAACATCCGAAGGCGGTGCGCCGCGAGCGGGGCGGACACGAGGTGATGTACCTCCTCCCGCGTGAAGTCCTCGACGCGGTGATCGGCGCGGCCCGTGTCGAGGTGGATTATCTTCCCGACAAGGACGGGATCGGCCTGTGGGTGAACGATCTCGACATTGGCGCGCATGGCGTAGATGTCGAGGAGGCGCGGCGAAATCTTGTGCGGGAGGTGCGGTCGTACGTCGCGAACTTCCTCGGGGAATTGCCGATTTATCTGACGTGGCCCGACCGCGCGCGACTCGTGCCGCAAGTGCTCCGCCTCGCGGTCGCCCGTGGCGACGACGAATTGGCGCGGCTCCTCTTCGACCCGGCCACGCCATAGCATGCCGGGGCGGCGTCCGACTTGGGCGCAGGTGCGGCGTTTCTGCGAGAAGCAGGGATTCCGCCCGTCCACGACGGATCACGACTTCTGCGACATGATATTGCCGGACGGCAGCACGGCGGGTACGAAGATTTCCTTTAACCGTGTGGAGACGGAACCCGTTTCGCCATCGCTCTGGCCGCGCGTCTGGAAGCGACAATTGCGGCTCCGTTCGGAAGACGAGTTCTGGCGCGGACTCGATGGGACGCCCGTTGAATATGACATCCCACGAGAGATGGAACCGTCGCGGCCCTTGCCCGAATACCTCGCGCGCCACCTGCGCGAAGATCGCCACCTGTCGGATGATGCAATCGCCGCGACATCGCGCGAGGGGGCGCAGCGGGTGCTCAACGCGTGGTACAGCCGCGATCGCGGCGGCGAATGATTGTTCCGCTTTGGGTTGCGGTGTACCGTCGTCGGTCGCTGTCAGTTTACCCTTCCACCGCCTCTTGCGGCACGGCGAGCGGCAGCGATGCCTCGATGACCGTGCCACGGCGGTTGTCCGCCCCGCGCAGTTCGCGGACATTGAGGCCGACGAGGCCGGGTGCGCCGACGATGCACGCCGAGAGGAGGATCATCGCCGGGATGCCGACGATGGGCAGGAGGAGGCCGCCGAGCGCGCCGCCAACCGGCGTGCCGCTCTGCATCAGCGTGCGGAGGAGGGCGAACGCCCGGCCCCGCAGCCCTTCCGGGATGATCCGCATGCGCAGCGTCTGCGCCCAGATCGTCAGGGGTGCGCCGCTCATCCCGTAGAGGACGAGCGCGAGGAGCGCGCCCCAGATCGTGCGGGCGGGCAGGAGGATGAGGATGACGGCGCCCGCCGAGCACTGCGCGAGGCAGATCAGCGCGCCGAGCGGCAGCCGGAACGTCGCGCCACCGACGATGAGCGAACTGATCACTTCCCCGACCGCCTCCGCGCCGAGCAAAACGCCGTAGAGGGCCGCGCCGCCGCCGAGTGAGCGGTCCGCGAGGATCGGCAGCCAGAGGAGCAGCATCCCGCGACCGATGTTGAAGCAGAGGAACATCGCCGTCGTCGAGAGCAGAATGCGATTGCCGAGCAGGAGCCGCACCGCGTGCCCGAGGCGATAGCCTTGTCCCACCGCCGGTTTTGCCGTGACCGGGCGCGGCGCGAGCCGGACACGGGAGAGCGCGACGGCGAAAAGGAAATACGAGCAAACATCCACGATCACGACATTCGGCGCGCCGATGATCGGGATGAGCGCGCCCGCGAGTGGCGGGCCGATCACGCCGCCGAGCGTGAAACTGAGCATTTCCAATGCGTTCGCCGTCGCCAATTGCTCGCCCTCGATCAGCGATGGCACGAGCGATGGCCCGCCCGCCAGCGAAATCATCATCAGTAGGCCGTAGACCCCGGCGACGACGTAGGCATGCCAGAGCGCCAGTCTGCCCAGCGCGTGCAGCAGCGGGATCAGGCCGATCACCGCGCCGCGTATGAGGTTGTCCGCGATCATCACCCGCCGCCGGTTGAAGCGATCCAGCAGCATGCCCGCCATCAGGCCGCCGACGATGATCGGCCCGGTGTAGCAGAGCAATAACCCGCCGACCGCGCGGGCGGAGCCGGTCGTGGAGTAGACGAACCAGATCAGCACGACGCGCGTCATGCCGTCACCGAGCACCGAGCAGGAGAAGCCGGACCAGAAGATGCGGAAGGAGCGATTGGCGAAGACCTGGCGATAGCGGTCAAATGTCATAATTCCCCGCCCGCCTTTCCCCGAACTCGCGTAGCATCGGTAGCCCGCGCTACCCACCACCATCCAAGATATGATAAAGTGCCATTCCTGCCATCTGTTTGTCATACTTTCGTCGGACGGATCGAAGGGCGACATGAACCGGTTCGATCGCGCGTTGGCGATCCTCCTGCTCCTGCGCGGTGGCAAGACACTTCCCGCGACCGACCTCGCGCGGCGGTTCGAGGTTTCGACGCGGACGATCTACCGCGATGTCGAGACGTTGAGCGCCGTCGGCGTGCCGGTGTATGCCGAGATGGGCCGGGCCGGGGGGTTCCGCCTCCTCGCGGGCTACTTCCTGCCGCCCGTGATGTTCACCACCGCCGAGGCCGTCTCGCTCCTGCTCGGGCTGACGTTCTTGCGAAGCCTGCGCGCGACGCCCTTTGCCGCCGATCTCGAAACCGCCGAGCAGAAGTTGCTCGCCGCCGTGCCGGATCATCTGCGTGCGACGTTGGCGGACGCGCGGAAGGTGATCGGCTTCGAGCGTCCCCCGGCGGACATCTTCCATCCCGACCCACCCGATTCGGCCTCGCCCGCATCTATCACGGCGACGGAAGGGATGGTCGTGAGCGTCTTTCTCCAGGCCGTCCTGGACCGGCGCACGCTCTCCCTCCGGTACCGCTCGCCCTATCGCGGCACGACGGATGCAATTACTGCCGTCCCGCTCGGCCTGTTCTGGGATCGCGACCGCTGGTACCTCGCGGGGCGGCGGGATGGCGCGGGCGACGAATTTCGGCTCTGGCGCGCGGATCGGGTGCTGGGGATCAGCCCGCGGACCCTGCCCGCCGCATCCGCCCCCGAATTCGATGTGCGCGATCTCCTCGGACGCACCTGGTTGCATGCGGCGATGGAGCAATGGCGAGCGGAATCACCTGTCATAATCCGGCTCCCACGGCGGCAGGCGGCGCGGCTGCAACAGGATTGGTACTATCGCTATGCCACCTATGAATCCTTACCGGACGGCGATGTATTGATGACCTACGGTGACACGGATCGCGCGAATGTGCTGGAATTGCTCCGCTGGCTCGGCCCGGAGGCGGAATAGATCGAACCGAAAGCGTGGCGCGTGGTAGTGCGTGCGGAGTTGGAAACGATGCTGGCAACATATGGTGATACGCCATCGCATGCGGAGCCTCGATGATTGTCTGTAGGGGCGATTCGCGACTGACGCAGTGCGGTTTTGGGCGCGGTTAACCCTG
>JAICIL010000114.1 GCA_025924435.1 Chloroflexia bacterium
ACACTCGACGAAATCTGGGCGGCCTGCGATCCCGACCGACCGCTCGGCGCCCTCGCGGCGGTGGACCAGAACGACAGCGCGCGGCGGGTGGAGGCGGGATTACGCGGCTCCGTCTGCGGCTGCATGCTCGGCAAGCCGGTGGAGGTCAACCCGACGCTCGACGAACTGCGCGACGCCCTGACGCGCACCGACGCCTGGCCGCTCGACGACTACATCTCCGAGCGCACGCTGCTCGCCCTCGGTCGGCGGCACCGCTCGTGGGTCGAGTCCGCGCGGGAGCGGATTGATTCCGTCGCGCCGGACGACGACATCAACTACACCGTCCTCGGCATGATGCTGCTCGAACGGCACGGCCTCGGCTTCACGCAGGCGGACATCCGCGACCTCTGGCTGCGCCACCTGCCGATCGCGCAGACCTTCGGCCCGGAGCGCACGCTGCTCCTCACGGCGGGCATCAACACGCTCGACGGCGGCGACCCGGACGCACTGGAGGAGTGGGTGAGCGTCCTCAATCCGAAGGACGAGCAGTGCGGCGCGATGATCCGCGCCGACGCCTACGGCTACGCCTGCCCCGGCCGCCCCGCGCTCGCCGCCGCACTGGCGTACCGCGACGCCAGTTGGACGCACCGGCGCACCGGCATCTACGCGACGATGTTCACCGCCGCCGCCATCGCCGCCGCGCCGGTGGTGGCGGACCCGCTGGAAATCTTCGCGGTCGCGCTGCAATACGTGCCGCGCCGCAGCCGCTTCTACCGCATCGTCGCCGATTCGCTGACGATGGTCCACGATGCGACCGACTGGCTGGACGGCTACGCTCGCATCCACGGCAAGTACGCGCAGTTCAGCCATTGCCAGGTCTATCAGGAGGTCGGCACGCTCATCAACACGCTCCGGTTCGCGGAGAGTGTCGGGGACGGCATTTGCAAGCAGGTGAGCCAGGGGAACGACGCCGACAGTTTCGGCGCGACGGCGGGCGCGCTCCTCG
Source organism: Chloroflexia bacterium (assembly GCA_025924435.1). The sequence goes on from JAICIL010000114.1 coordinate 986, forward strand.
GCTGCTATTTCGGGCCGGGCCATCTCGACGACCGCTGGCTCGCGCCCTTCGACGACACGATCCGCACCTCGATCGCCACGCAGCCGGAGTGGAGCCTGTCCCGATTGGCCCGCCGGATGGGCGACCTGCCGCGCCGCATCGCCGCCGCGTTGGCGATGCCGGAGAATCCCGCCGACAATAGGTAGTTGACCGGGGGGCGCTCCTCCCACCGGTACCCGATCGCGTTGCTCATATTCACAGCCCCTCGGCAGGCGGGAAAGCCCCCGCCACCGCGACGCGCACGCCGGCTGCCACGGGCCGAAACACGGGCGCACCGGAACTATCGCCGCCCGGCGTGCTGTGCTATCGTGCCCGCAACGCAGCATTTGGCAGTCAACATCATCGGAGGGAAAGCCGTGGCGATGCGCATCGAGCAGCAGGATTTGCGGGCAGCGATTCCCGATCACACCGGGGCGGCCCAACTGGCGGGGCTGGAGGGTGGCGTGGAGGTCGTGCGCGATTCGCTCGGCATCCCGCACATCCGCGCGGGATCGGTGCAGGACGCATTCTTCGCGCAGGGGTACGTCCACGCGCAGGACCGGCTCTGGCAGATGGAGTACGACCGCCGCCGCGCGCTCGGCCGCTGGGCGGAGGTCGCCGGGACGACGGGGCGGGAGCACGACGTCCTGATGCGCCGCCTCCGCCTCGGCGCGAGCGCGCAGGCCGACTACGCCGCCTTCGACGCGGAGACGAAGGCGATGTTCGACGCCTACGCGGCGGGCGTCAATGCCTTCATCCAGACAACCGCCGCGCTCCCCATCGAGTACCACCTGACCGAGACGGCCCCCGAACTCTGGCAGCCGTGGCACTCCGCCGCCGTCTACAAGGTGCGGCACGTCCTGATGGGCGTCTGGGGGCAGAAACTCTGGCGCGTGCGGCAACTGCGCGCCGGTGGGCCGGAATTGCTGCTGAAATTGCGGGCGGGCGCGGCGATCCCCGGCCCGCTGATCATCCCACCCGGCATGGAGTACACGAATGTGCCCGATGGCGCGGACGAACTGCGCGCCGCCGCCGACGCGATGGCGGGCGCGTGGGACACGGGCAGCGGCAGCAACAGTTGGGCGCTGCACGGCGCGCGCACGGCCTCCGGCAAGCCGCTCCTCTGCGGGGACTCGCACCGCGCGCTCGACACGCCGAACGTCTACTACCAGAATCACCTCGTCTGCCCGGAGTTCGACGTGATCGGCTTCTCGTTCGGCGGCGTGCCCGCCTTCCCGCACTTCGGGCACAACGCCGATGTCGCCTGGGGCATCACCCACGCCTCCGCCGACTACCAGGACCTCTACGTCGAGCGGTTCGCGCCCGGCGACCCGACGCGCTACGAATACCGGGGCGAATGGCAGGAGGCCAAGCGGTACCGCGAGACGGTGCGCGTGCGCGGCGGCGCGCCCGTCGAGGTGGATGCGACGGTCACGCGGCACGGCCCCATCGCCGTCGGCGACCCGGCGGAGGGGTACGCGCTGGCGATGCGCTACAGCGCGACGACCGGGCCGAACGCCGGGTTCAGCACCTTCCTGCCGATGCTGCGGGCGACGAGCGTCGCGGACCTCGACAACAAGATGCGCGACTGGGTGGACCCCTGCAACAACCTCCTGATGGCGGACCGGCACGGCAGCATCGCCTACCTGACGCGCGGCGAAATCCCGATCCGTAGCGACGCGAACTTCTGGCTGCCCGTGCCCGGCTGGACGGGCGAGCACGAGTGGGAGGGGCGCATCCCGCACGCCAACCTGCCCCGCATGACGAACCCGCACGCGGGCTTCTTCGCCACCGCCAATAACCGCATCGTCGGCGACGATTACCCGTACTCGATCTGCCTCGATTTCGCGCCGCCCTTCCGCGCCCAGCGGATCACCGACCGACTCACCGGCATGACCGGCGCGACGCGGGAGACGATGGAGACGATCCACGCCGAGAAGCGCTCCATCCCGGCGCAGGCATTCCTCGCGATGCTCGATCGCGTCGCGCCGCGCGATGCGCGTTCCGAGGCGGCGAAGGAGCGCCTGCGCGCGTGGGACGGCGTGATGGGGCCGGAGAGCGTGGGCGCCGCCCTCTACGCCGTCTGGCGAGAGCAGACGGTCGCCCTGCTCCTGGAGCATGGGCCGCTCGCCGCCCTCGCCGAAACACCGGCCGCCTCGCCCATCGCGCAGGCGCTCCCGCTCGCCTCCCGCCTGCGCACGACGCTCCTCGCCCTCATGCAGGCGGACGACACAACGCTCCTGCCCGACGGCGAGACGTGGCCCTCCGTGCTCGCGACGGCCTTGCAGCGCGCGACCGAATGGCTCGCCGCGCGGTGCGGCGACGATATGGCGGACTGGCAGTGGAGCGCCATCCACCGGACCAACCCGCAGCACACGCTCGCCGCCACGTTCCCCGAACTCGCCGACCTGCTCAACCCGCCGTCCGTCGGCGTCGGCGGCGACGGCGACACGCCGCAGGCCGGCAGTTACAACGGCTTCGGTGCGGGCGATTTCGCGATCACCGGCATGTCCGTCAACCGCTACTGCTTCGACTGCGCTGACTGGGAGCGGAGCGGCTGGGTCGTGCCGCTCGGCGCATGCGGCCATCCCGGCAGCCCGCACTACGCCGACCAGCGCATCGCCTGGAGCGAGCAGCGCCTCTTGCCGATGCACTACGCTTGGGATGCCGTCATGGCGGACGCGACCGAGCAGCAACGATTGGACCCGGCGGGGTAAACGGACTATCCCCGTCATCCGCCGTTTGACAGCGGCACCGGCGACACCTATAGTGGCCGCAGTCCCAAATCAGTAGGCCCCGCGACCGGTCGTTCGTTTGTGCGCGTTGGCGCATGCGTAGGCAAGGGGGAGCAGGATGGCGATTTTCGAGGCCGCCGAACTCGAGGAACTGTTGTGGCGCTTCCGAACCGGCCGCATTGACCGGCGCACGTTCCTGCGGGCGCTCGGGGCGGGAAGCACCGTCATCGCCGGTTCGGCCTTCCTCGCCGCCTGCGGCGAGAGCGCCCCGAAGGTCACGCCCGCCACCGGCGCGAACGCCGCGACCAGCAACACGCCCGCTGCCGCGCCGACGACCGCCGGGGCGGCACCGACGACTGCGGCGGGGTCCGCGGTCGCGAAACCGACCACCGCAGCAGGCGCGCCCGCCGCCAGCCCGGCGGCCGCCGGTGGCGCGGTGAGCGCGACGAGCAACGCCGACACGGTCGTGCTCGCCTTGCAGAGCGACATCACGAGCCTCGATCCGCACGCCAACGTGCTGCGCGACGGTATCAAGGTCTTCTATCACCTCTTCGACAATCTCGGCGTCCGCAACTACGACACGAACCGCGTCGGCGCGTGGCTGGCGACCGACTGGAAGGCGGCGAACGACACGACGTGGGAGATGACGCTGCGCAGCGATGTCAAATTCCACAACGGCGACCCCTTCACGGCGGAGACGGTGAAATTCAACATCGAGCGCGTCCTGAACCCGGACACCAAAAGTCCGCAGCGCGGCAACTGGGTCGCGGTTGACAAGATCACCGTCCAGGACCCGACGCACCTGACGTGGATCACGAAGAACCCGTACCCGGTCTTCGCGGAGCGGTTGCAGAATCTCCAGTTCATCTCCGAGAATGTCCTCAAGGAGAAGGGCGACAAGTTCATCCAGGACAACGCGATCGGCACCGGACCCTACAAACTGGTCGGCTACGCGCGCGGGCAGCAGATCGCCATGGTGCGCAACGACGACTACTGGGGCCCGAAACCGGCCTTCAAGAACGCGACATTCCGCATCATCCCCGATATCGCCACGCAGATCGCCGAACTGCTGGCGGGCCGCGTGGACATCGTCCCCGCCTTCCCCCTCGACCAGATTGACGCGCTCGAAAAATCCGGGCGCGGCAAGGCGCTCGTGCAGCCGATCCTCCGCACGATGTTCCGCGGCCTGGACGCGAAAGGCCGCTCCGGGCCGAACCCGATGCAGGACAAGAATGTGCGGCTGGCGATCAACTACGCCTGCAACGTCAAAGGGTACGCCGATACGCTGGAGAAGGGGGGAGACTTCACCCCCGGCAATGTCAACCCGCTCGCCTTCGGCTACGAAAAGAGCGTCACGCCGTACCCGTACGATCCGGCAAAGGCGAAGCAACTCCTGGCGGATGCCGGGTACAAGCCGGGTTCCGACGGCGTGATGGCGAAAGACGGCAAGGCGCTCGATTTCAAACTGATCACCGGCCCGTCAACGGTGCCGAACAATGCGCAGGTCAATCAGGCGATCAGCCAGGACCTCCAGGCGGTCGGCATCAAGGCGACGCTCCAGAACATCGGCGACTCGACCGCCTTCACGACGATGGTCAGCGACAGCAAGACGCAGTTCTTCCAGTGGGACTGGGGGTACTTCTCCGTCTTCGACGCGGATGGCATCCTCTGGGATATGCACCATAGCAGTTCGCCGTATGCGTACTATTCGACGCCGGAACTGGACAAATTGCTCGAAGAGGGCCGCGGCACGCTCGATCCCGCCAAGCGGCAGGCGGCGTACAGCAAGGCGCAACAGATGCTCCACGATGAGGCCGCCGTGCTCTTCATGTTCGGCGTGCACTCCATCTGGGGCGTCAGCAGCCGCCTCGATTGGAAACCGCGCTCGGACGAAATTGACCGGCTCTTCGAGGCCAAACCCAAGTAGGCAGTGGGCAGTGGACAGTGAGCGGCAATGCGGTGGCACTACCGCCCACTGCCCACTGCCCACCCCCGGAGGGGCATGTGCGCGCATATATCGCCAACCGCCTGCTGCAAACGGTGGTCGTGATCGTCGGCATCTCGATGATCGCCTTCACGATCACCTATCTGGTGGGGGACCCGCTCGCCGTCCTGCTGCCGCTCGACGCACCGAAGGAGCAGCGCGATGTCTACCGGCACGCCCTCGGCCTCGACCAGCCCTTGCCGGTGCAGTATTACCACTTCGTGGCGCGCGTCGCGACGGGCAATTTCGGCGACTCCTACGTCATCCACAAGCCCGCATACCAGTTGATCGTCGAGCGGATGCCCGCGACGCTGCTCCTCACCTTCAGCGGGCTGCTCGTCGCACTCCTGATCGCGGTGCCGCTCGGCATCCTCGCCGCGTACCGCAAGAACTCGTGGATAGATAACCTCTCCACGGTGATCGCGGTCGCGGGGTCGGCGATGCCGATCTACTGGCTCGGGCTGATGCTGATTATCCTCTTCGGCGTGCGGCTCCGGTGGCTGCCGCCGTCGGGATACGGCAGTTGGCGCAATCTCGTCATGCCCGCCTTCACGCTCGGTGTCTTCCTCGCGCCGATCACGATGCGGCTGGTCCGCTCCGGCATGCTCGACACGCTCGCGCAGGATTACATCCGCGTCGCGCGCGCGAAAGGATTGGCGGAGCGCGCGGTGCTGTCGCGGCACGCGCTGAAGAATGTGATGATTCCGGTGATCTCCGTGCTCGGCTTGCAGTTCGGGCAACTGCTCGGCGGCGCGATCGTCACCGAGACGACCTTCGCGTGGCCCGGCGTGGCGAGCCAGGCCGTTTCGTCCATCCAGAATCAGGACCGGCCCGTCGTGCAGGCGGCCGTGATTATCCTCGCCACGCTTATTTGCCTCGTCAACCTCGGTGTGGACATCCTCATCGCGTTCCTCGACCCGCGAACCGGGAAGTGAAGGTGGTATGGTAGAAACAACCGGCAATCTCGCGGGCGCGCTGCCGCAGGCGCAGGTCTTCGCGGAGTCGCGCGCCAGCGAGCGGCGCAAGTTCTGGCGGCGCGTCGCGCGGCTGAAGGGCGGCCTGGCGGGCGGGGTCGTCACGCTCATCCTCGTCCTGATCGCGCTCTTCGGCCCGCTCCTCGCGCCGCACGACCCGGTAGCCGGTAAGATCACCGACCGGCTGAAGCCGCCCGTCTGGCTCGGCGGCACGCATAATTTCCTGCTCGGCACGGATCAGATCGGGCGGGACGAACTGAGCCGTCTAATCCTCGGCACGCGCGTCTCGCTGGAAGCGGGCGCGGCGGGGACGCTCGTCGCCTGCATCGTCGGCGTGCTGCTCGGCCTACTCGCGGGCTACTTCGGCGGCATCGCGGACTGGTTCATCTCCACGGCGGTCAACGTGATGCTGACGTTCCCCTTCGTCCTGCTCGCGCTCGCCGTGATCGCCGTGCTCGGCACCAGTTTCCGCAACCTGATCATCGTGCTCGCCATCACGGCCTGGCCGATCTACACCCGCGTCGTCCGCGCGCAGGTGCAGACGTTGCGCGAGCGCGAGTTCATCCAGGCGGCGCGGGTGATCGGCGCGGGCAATACCCGGATCATGCTCCGCCATGCCCTGCCGAACGTCGTCAACTCGATCATCGTCATCGCCAGCCTGCAAGTGGCGCAGTTGATCATCCTGGAGTCGTTCCTCAGTTTCCTCGGCCTCGGCGTGCAGCCGCCGACGCCGTCGTGGGGCAGCATGCTCGGCGAGTCGCGCACCTACATGTTCGACAAATGGTGGCTCGCGACCTTCCCCGGCCTCGCCATCTTCGTCACCACCCTCGCCATCAACCTCTTCGGCGATGGCCTGCGCGACCTGCTCGACCCCCGTTCCCGCAACACGATCTGACGGAGAGACGTTCATAACCGCCAAGACGCCAAGGACGCCAAGAGGAAAAGAGAATGGAATCTTTTTCTATCTCTCTTCTTTGTGTTTCTTGGCGTCCTTGGCGTCTTGGCGATTCAGAGTTCCGGGTTCCGGAGACCACTGCACATCCGGGTCGAGCGGGTAGATGGGGCGGCGGAGGCGCTCGTACGGGAAGCCATGCAGGTTCGGGCTGCTGATGCCCGGCGCTTCCACCTCGATCACCTTCGTCGCGATCGGCTCGAAGGCGGCGCGGAAGTGCGCGGCGCTTTTGAGGACGAGGATGCGCCGCTCGGTCGGCTCGATGCCGAAGGCGCGAAAGAAATTGAGGTCGTGCGGGTGGCCGCGCAGTTCGGTCAGTTGCAACTCGATGCCGCCCGGCCCGTCAATCTCCAATACGACCGTCTTACCCCGGCTGGCGAAGGTGCCCGCGCCCATCGGCCCGGCAATCGGGAAGCGCCCCTCGTGGATCAGCCGCACCATGCCCGTCACCGCCACCGGCTCGCCGTGCAATTTGTCGTGCTTGCCGCCGACCGAGAGCGTGACGACGCTGCCGACACCCGCCGCGACGCAGGCCGCGACCGCCGCCGGGTCCATGATCTGCGCGACCGCCGCCGAGCGCGCCTTCGCCGCGATCAACCCCCGCAGCACCGCCGTCCCGTCGCCCGCCGTGCCGCTCGCGCCGGAATCGGAGATGTCCGCGAGCACGTAGACGCTGCCCGGCGCTCCCCCCATTGCCTCGGCAATCGCCGCGTCCACCGGCGTCGGGTGGATCGTGAAATCGGCGCGCAATTGCCAGCAAATGCTCGCCAGTTCGTTCGCGTATCGCCGGGCGAGCGCGGCGTCGTTGTCGGTCACGACAATCGTCGCCACGCTCGTGAAGGGCACATCGGAGAAGGGGAAACCGCCGAGGACGGTCGCGGCGACGACGCCCGGCTCCCGCTCGATCTCCCGCGCCCGGTCAATCGCCTTCTTGAGGGGCGATTGCCACGTCGTCACCATGGACTGGTTCGGCGCGATGAGCGGCAGTTTGACGTGCGCCATCGTCGGCGCGATCTCGCCCTTGATCGTCGCGACGAGAATTTGCATCGCCCGCGCGCCCGTCTCCGGCGTGTCAATGTGCGGATACTCCTTGTAGCCGACGAAGGCGGTCGCCTCCCCCATCATCTCCTCGGAGAGGTTCGTGTGCAGGTCGAGCGGCGCGACAATCGGGATGTCCGGCCCGACCAATTCGCGCACCGCCGTGATCAGCGGCCCCTCGCCGTCGTCGTTGTGCTCCAGCGCCATCGCGCCGTGGATGCCGAGCAGCACGCCGTCCACCGGCATGGCCGCGCGGATACCGGCGAGGATTTCGTCGCGCATCGTCTCGAACGCCTCGCGCGAGACGCGCCCGCCCGGCACGGCGTGGCCATAGGTCGTCGGGATCAACTCCACACCCTGCCGCTTCGCCTCCGCGACGATGCCGCCGTAGATCGTCCCCGTCCCCTCCATCGCGATGATGTCCTCGCCGCGCACGATGCCGCTCGACCCCTTCTGGAAATCGGCCAGCGTCGTCGGCTCCCACTGGAAGGTGTTCGTCTCCTGCGCGATGCCCCCGGTGACAATGCGGATCGCCATCTGGATTCCCTCCCCTGCATAATGAAGCATATCGTTCATTCCATCGTCGCATGATAGTACAAGATGGCAGCATATACGGCGGCTCCTTGCCATATGCGCCGACGCGCCGTATTGTGTACACAAGCGGTGCGTACACATTTCGGAGGGATCAGATGAGCGTCAAACATGTCGGCGTCCGCGAACTGCGCGGCGATCTCGCGGAGAAGTTGAAGGGCAGCGAGCCGATCGTCATCGAGCGGCATGGGCAGGTGCTCGGCATCTATCTCCCGGTCCAGCCCGTGGATCGCGAGAAGGTCGGGAAAGCGCTGGACCGGTTCCACACGGCGATAGCGCGGCTATTGCGCGAGAGCGACATCACCCGCGAGGAACTCGCGGAGGCGTTTATGATCGAACGGGCAGACGATGCACCTGACGATTGACGCGAATATCCTTGTGAGCGAACTGGATGGAGATACGGGAGCATCGCAATCGCTCATTGGCCATCCCATTCTCGAAATACTCTACATCACTGAATACACTTGGAATGAGGCGATGTATGTACTCGCCCGGAGAATCGAGAGTTGGGTACGGAGCGGGCGACTCGCATCAGATATCGCGGATGAGGTGCTCGCGTCATCTACGGATCTGTTTGCGTCTCGCTGTGTAGTCATCGCCGAATCATTCTACGCGCACTACGAGCAGGAAGCGCGCCGACGGATTCCCGACGATCCCGATGACTGGCATACCGTCGCGCTCGCACTGGCGACGAACACCGCGATCTGGACATTAGATCAGAAACACTTCTTCGGCTGCGGCATGGCCATCTGGAACACGAAGGTATTGTGCGCCGTGCTCGCAACAGGCGAGCGTTAGCCGGGCATGCATACTCCTATGTCGGGATCACCGGCAAGACGAGACGGGACGGATGCTCTGTATCATGGAAGACGGTTTGCAGCGCGCTCACCATCTCCGTGGAGCGGCCGGGAAGGTCGCCGGTGTTCGGGTTGCGGTCGAAGCGCGGGAAGTTGCTGCTGGAGATCTCCAGTCGGATAGCGTGACCGGGCAGGAAGGTGTTGCTCGTGGACCACATGTCCACCGCATATTCGATCACCGCGCCGGGTGTGATCGGCGTCCCCTCGCGCATCGAAGTGCGATAGCGGGCGCGGAGGATGCCGTCGGTGAGGTTGCGGGCGTAGCCGCAGGGCGAGACATCCACGAGTTTCGCCGTCCAGTCGGTGTCCGGCGCGCTGGAACTGGCGCAGAGGATCAGTTTCACCGGCCCGGTCACTTCCAGCGGCTGTTCGAGCGGCGGCGTCGTGTAGACGAGCACATCCTCGCGCGCCTCGACGGATCGCTGGTCGTACGCGCCGCCCTGGCTGACGACGGGATTGCAGCAGAGGCCGCCGCCCATCGTCGGGACGGGGTTGCGCGGGTTGTAGAGGTACGAATCGGGCGGCTCGGAGGCGGGCGATTCGCGGCTGAGCGCGCCGTCGCCGTTGAGCGAGTTCGCCCGGCCGCCGCTGTGCAAGAACCACTCCTGCCAGTCGGTGCGGGCGAGCGGCCACTCGTGCTCGTCGCGCCACTTGTTCGTGCCCATCACGAAGAGGCGGACGGGCGGCTCGTGCTCGATGCCGTTCTCGACGCCGCGCAGCCAGCGGTCGTACCAGCGAAGGTGCATGCCGTCCGCGTCAATCACCGCACCCGTCGAGCGCATGCCGAAATCGTGCGCGCCGATCGGGTTGCCGCGCGCCATGCCGCCGTGGTTCCACGGGCCGATCAGCAGGCGCTGCCGGTCGCGCACCGCCGCCGGGGCCTGCGCGCGCATGCCGGTGAAGTTGTCTATCGTCCCCTTCTGGAAGATGTCGTACCAACCGCCCATGTTGAACGCGGCGACATTCAGCGCGGCGTGCCGCGTCGAGACATCGAGATGCGCCCAGAAATCGTCGTAGGTCGGGTGGTCCATCCAATCGCCGTAATAGGGAGCGAACTCCGTGAGAATTTCGTGCCCGGCGAGCGGCAGGCGCGTGAACTCTTCCGGCAGGTTGTCCGCGCCGTCGAGCAATGTCTGGAAGATCGCCTCGGCGGCGGGGTCTTCCTTGCGCTTGCGGAGGACGGTGTTGATCGCCAGCACCGACAATGTCCACGAGAGGTTGAAGCCGAGTTGGAGCGCGCCGCCTTGATACGCCCACCCGGCGTGGTAATCGGCGGCGGTGACATTCGGCGCAATCGCCTTGAGGGCGGGGTGGCCGCTGATCGCCGCCTGCCACTGCGTCATGCCGACGTACGAGCCGCCGAACATGCCGACATTGCCGTCGCACCACGGCTGCGCGCTGAGCCAATCGAGCGTGTCGTAGCCGTCCTGCCGCTCGTTGACGAAGGCGGTAAACGCCCCCCCGGATTCGAAGCGCCCGCGCACATCCTGCACGACGACCGCGTAGCCGCTCCCCGCCGCCCGGAAGATGAGCGGCGCGGACGCCCCGCTGTTCTGCTTGTCGTACGGCGTGCGCATGAGCAGCGTCGGGTACGGCCCCGGCCCGGCCGGGCGGTAGACATCGGCGAAGAGCACAACCCCGTCCCGCATCGGCGCCGGCACATTGCGATCCACCGTGAGCGTCAGTTGTTCCGGCACCTGCGACCTCCTCCGCGCGATTCACCCCCCGATGTCCCGCATCCTAGCACGCGGGGCGGGGGAGACGAAACCTTAACCACAGAGGCACAGAGATCACAGAGAGAAGAAGAGCATGAGAAAGAGAAAAGAGAGATAGAGCACGATTTCTTTCTTTTTCTCTCCGCGCCC
>JAICIL010000115.1 GCA_025924435.1 Chloroflexia bacterium
CGGGCGGCCGTAGAGGCCGACGACCGCCGGGAAGGGCGGGCGGGAGCGCGGCATCGGGCGCTTCCCTTCGAGCGATTCGAGCAGCGCCGTCTCCTCGCCGCAGATGTACGCGCCCGCCCCCCGGAAGACGGTAATCGTCAGATCAATCCCCTTGCCGAAGATATTTGTGCCGAGGAAGCCCGCCTTCTCGGCCTCCGCGATTGCCTGATCGAGGCGCGCGGCGGGCAAGCCGAACTCGCCCCGGCAATAGATGAAGGAGTGCGTCGCGCCGATCGCGTAGGAGGCGATCATCACGCCCTCGACGACGATGTGCGGGTCCCACTCCATAATCGCGCGGTTGTTGAAGGTGCCCGGCTCGCTCTCGTCCGCGTTGCAGCAGACATATTTCGGGCCGGGGATATTCGGGACGAAGCCCCACTTCGTGCCGGTGGAGAAGCCCGCCCCGCCCCGCCCGCGCAGGCCGGAGCGTTTCACCCAGTCCGTCACCTCGGCGGGCGCCAGTTCGGTGACGGCGCGCCGCCAGCCCGTGTAGCCGCCCCGGCTCAGGTAATCTTCCAGTTCCCACGCGCCCTCGCGCCCGACCGATGCCGTCAGGAACGGCTCGAAGGGCGCTGCGGTCGTCGTTGTCTCTTCGATCACGGAGGCCATCGGTCTACCTACCCCCCGGCCCCCTCCCGGAACGGGAAGGGGTGACTCAATCTCTATGCCGTGCCTTTCCCCTTTTGCCTCGCTCTCTCGGAGGCTCGCTCCCCTTCCCGACGCGGGAAGGGGGCCGGGGGGTTAGGTCGTTCCCCGCAATTCCTTCACCAGTTCCGTCACCTTCTCCTCGGTCATCCGCTCGTGGTACGTCGTGTTGACGCGGAGGGCGGGCGCCCCGCCGCAGGCGGCGAGGCATTCGATCGTGCGGAGCAGCGTGACGCTGCCATCCGGCGTCGTCTCGCCCGCCGCGATGCCGAGTTCTTCCTCCAACCGCGCGAGGATGCGCCTGCTCCCCCACAATGCGCAGGAGAGGTTGTCGCAGACCTCGACGATTGCCGCCCCGACCGGCTGCGTGAAGAACATCGTGTAGAAGGTCGCGAGGCTGTGGACGTGGTGCGGCGAGACGCCGAGCAGCGCGGCCACCTCCGCCGACGCCTCCGCCGGCACGTAGCCGATCTCGTCCTGTGCCAGCCGCAGGGCATCGAGGATCGCCGATTGCACCTTCGGATACTTCGTCTTCAGCGCGACGATCGCGTCCCGCGTCGCCCCGCTCAACACCGCGGGCGTCCCCGGCGGCCCGGCTTCTTCCGTGTGTTCGACGGCGCGGGTGGTCATCGGGGTCGGATCAATCACCGGTCCACCTCTCCCATCACTGGATCGAAACTGCCGATGATCGCGACGAGATCGGCGACCAGCCCGCCCTCGGAGCAGGGGCCGAGCGCGTGGAGCGAGGCGAACGACGGCGCGCGGAAGTGGCAGCGGTACGGCCTGCCCGTGCCGTCCGACGCGAGGTAGACGCCGAACTCGCCGCGCGGCGACTCGATGCACTGGTAGACCTCGCCGACCGGCGGCTTGTATCCCTCCGTCACCAGTTTGAAGTGGTGGATGAGCGCCTCCATGCTCCGCTCGATCTCCTCGCGCGGCGGCAAGGCGATCTTGCGGTCACTGGTCAGGATCGGTCCTTCCGGGAGGCGGTCGAATGCCTGCCGAGCGATCTTGACGCTCTCGCGCATCTCCGCGACGCGCACGAGGTAGCGGGCGTAGACATCGCCCTCCGTCCGCACCGGGACGTTGAACCGGTACTGGTCGTAATCCGCGTACGGCTCATCGCGCCGCAAATCCCAGTCAATGCCGCTCGCCCGCGCGCTCGGACCCGTCACCCCGAGGGCGACGGCATCCGCCGCGCTCAGGACGCCGACGCCGACCGCCCGCTCGCGGAAAAGGCCGTTGGTGGTCAGGAGCGATTCGTACTCGTCAACGCGCGCGGGCATCTCCGTGAGGAATTGGTCGCACTTGCGCAGGAATTTCTTCGTCAGGTCGTTCGCCAACCCGCCGGGGCGGATGAAACTGGTCATCATCCGCGCGCCGGAGATCTCCTCGAAGAGGTCGAGCAGCACTTCCCGCTCGCGAAAGCAGTAGAACAAGGCACTGAGCGCGCCGAGGTCCACCGCCTGCGTGCCGAGCCAGACGAGGTGGCTGGCGAGGCGCCCCAATTCGTTGAGCAGGACGCGGACCACCCGCGCCCGTTCGGGAATCTCGACCTCCAGCAGCCGCTCGACGGCGAGCGCGTAGGCGAGGTTCATGTTGAGCGGCGAGAGGTAGTCAATTCGGTCGGTCAGCGTCACGCATTGCCAGTAGGTCTTCTCCTCGGCGGTCTTCTCGATGCCGGTGTGGAGATAGCCGATCTCCGGTCGGCACGTCACGACCGTCTCGCCGTCCAGTTCGAGGACGAGCCGCAAGACGCCGTGCGTGCTCGGATGCTGCGGCCCCAGATTGACTTTCATCCGGCCGGGGGCAGTGGGCAGTGGAGAATTGGCAGTGAGCAGTTGATCCGCTCCGACTACCTCGGTGCCATGCTGCCCACCGCCCACCGCCCACTGCCCACTACCCCTACGCATCCGCTTTCCTCCGGTTGCCGGCGATCGCCGCGACGGTGTGCGAGAACTCGACCGGCTCGCCGCCGACGTTCATATCCTTGCGGAGCGGATGGCCGACCCATTCGTCCGCGAGCATGATGCGGCGCAGGTCGGGGTGGCCGGTGAAGGCGATGCCCATCAGGTCGTAAATCTCCCGCTCGAAGAAGTTCGCGCCCGGCCAGAGCGGCACGACCGACGGCACGACGGCGGCATCCTCCGGCACGAAGACGCGCAGCCGCAGCCGCACTGCGCCCGGCGGCATCGCCGCGAGGTGGTAGATGACGCCGAAGCGGGGCGTGCCGCGCGCGATCTGGCCGGGCATCGCCACCGGATAGCGGAGCGTGTCAATCGCGGTGATGTCGGAGAGGCGCGCGAACCCGTGCGCCTCCTTCAGCCACGCGGCGGTCGCGAAGAGCGCGTCGGGCGCGATGGTGGCGGAGGCCTCGCCCCGCTCCTCGTCCCAGGAAAGGAGCGCACCCCCGCGCGCCGCGAGGGCGTCGTGCAGCGCCGGGTCGGGCAGTGTCATGCCGCCCCCGCCTTGATGCGCGCCTGCAACTTGATGATCGAGTCCATCAGCGCCTCCGGGCGGGGCGGGCAGCCGGGGACGTACATATCCACCGGCACGATCTGGTCCACCCCCTGCACGACGGCGTAGTTGTTGAAGACGCCGCCGCAGGAGGCGCAGTCGCCCATCGCGATCACCCACTTCGGCTCCGGCATCTGGTCGTAGAGTTGCCGCAGCACGGGGGCCATCTTCGTCGAGACGCGCCCGGCGACGATCATCAGGTCCGCCTGACGGGGCGAGGCGCGGAAGACCTCCGCGCCGAAGCGCGAGACATCGTGCGTCGAGCCGGTGGTCGTGATCATCTCGATCGCGCAGCAGGCGAGGCCGAAGGTGAGGGGCCAGAGCGAGTTGGCGCGCCCCCAGTCGGCGAGGCGGGTGAGCATGATGCCCGGCGCGCCATCTTTGCTGTGTGCTACTCCCATTCGAGGCCTCCGCGCTTGCGCGCATACCAGTACCCGAAGAACAAAATGCCCAGGAAGACGAACATCTCCCCGAGCGCGTAGGTGCCGAGATTGCGGTACGTCACCGCCCACGGATAGACGAAGACCGCCTCCACGTCGAAGATGAGGAAGAGGAGCGCCACGCGGTAGTAGCGCACGGGCAATCGCTGCCGCCCCGGCGCGGACACCGGCGCCGCGACGCCGCTCTCGTAGGGCAGGCTCGTCCCGCGACGATTCCGCCCGAGCAGCGTCGAGACGGTGAGGACGGCAATAGCGAAGAGGAAGGCGATCCCCGCGAGGACGAGGAGGCCGAGATAACTTCCTGGCACCGATTTCCCCCCGGCTGGCGTGGCGTCGCGCGCGGCCGCCACCGTCCGAACAATGCTGCTTCGTATGATACTCCACAACCGATTGTTTGAAAATGCACAAGCGGCGGTTTGCCACAGAACCTAACCCCCGGCCCCCTTCCCGCGAGGAAGGGGGCCGGGGGTTAGGTTCTCTCGGCGCGCTACGCGCTCTTCGTGGCGGCGATTGTCATTTGCACGTTGATCTTGTCCGCCACCGTCACGATGTTTGCCTTGTTGGACGGGGTCATGCCGAAATCTTCGAAGGTGAACGCGGTCGCCGCCGTGCCGGTGAGCGCGCCGCCGTTCATCGTCGCGGTCGCATCGAACGCGACCGGCTTCGTCACGCCGTGGATGGTCATGGTGCCGAGGAGTTTGAAGGAGGCTTGCTGCCCGTTCTGCAAGGGGCCATTCAGGCCGTCCGCGCCGGTGATGACGAATTCCGCGAGCGGGTACGTATCCGATTGCAGCGTCGTCTGCCGGATGTAGTTGTCGCGCATCGTCTGATCGCTCTTCAGCGTGCGCAGGTCCACCATGATCTTCGAGCCGTCCGCCGGCGTGCCGTCCGCGCCGAGCACGATCTGCCCCTGCATGGCGTTCGTGGTGAGCACCGCGTCGCTGTTCGAGGGCAGGAAGGCGAGTTTCTCATTGACCGTCACCTTCGCCTGCGACTGGTCCGCGACGATCGCGAAGGTGGTCGCGCCGGATGGGGCGGTCGCCGCGTTCGTCGTGGAGGATGCCGGTGTCGCGGCGGTCGTGGCGGCGCTCGGCGCGGTCGTGGGATTCGCGGCGGCGACGGCGGTACCGGCGGGTGTTGGGGGATTGACATTCGCGAAGGGCGTGACGGGGATCGCCGTGGGGTGCGCCTGCCCCGGCAACTTCCCCTGCGCGGCGAGGGGAAAGAGCACGAATGCGCCGACGATGACAAGGGCGACGGCGGCGATGAGCGCGCCGACGATGCGCGTGATGAATGATTTCCGCTTCATGCGAGTCTCCTTTGGATCTCTCTTGCTATCCCGGTATCGCGATGGCTGCCACTCAGACAGGCGACAGCCGACAGGCCCGACGCGCGCACGCGGCCGGGCTATCCATTCGGCGAGCGGGATATCAGATCAGGAAGACTTGCAGAAGCGCCCTGCGCCGGTTCGGCGGCCACCACCACTCGCGGCGACGCGCGGGCGCGCGATGCTGCCAGCGCATGGCGAGGAGCACGACGACGAGCGCGAAGAGCAGGAGGGGCGGGACGGGGAGGCGGGGGAGCGCCTGCTCGACCGCGACAGCGGCGCAGAGATCAATCGGCGGGCAACTTTCCCGCACGCTTCCCTGCGCGGGCATGGATTCTGTCGCGGCGATTGACGCGGGCATCGGCCCGTGGCGCGGGATGACCATGACGGCGGGGTACAGCACGAACAGGAGCGTGAGGATCGGCACCGCGATGCGCCAGGTCGGCCAGCGAGGCTGACGGGACTGGCGATCTTCGATTGGCACACGGGTTGCCATCGCCTCTGTCCGATCTGCTCGAAAGGGCTGAATCGCTCTCATGGCGCACATCTCGTTTGATAGGGTATCGGGAAAGGATGACGGAATAGGAGCGGTCATTGGCTCCGGATGTGTGGCAGGTGGGTGCGGCTTCCTGTTTATCCGTTCGACCGTCACCGCCGATCGCTCCGATCCGTCGTTGCCTACTATAGTGTGCCAACCTGAAGGTATGCTGAGGGAGAAGTAAAAAGGGTGTAAACGCGCCGCAAATTTCCTTCGCAGCGCGGCCATACGCAGCGAGCGGCGACCGATTGTTTGAAAATGCACGAACCTATGCTATGCTCCGGCCCCGTGGAAACCGATTGAACCGCGAAGGCGCGAAGGGCACGAAGACGAGAGAAGAGAGCGATAAAAACAATCCCTCGCTTGCTCTGTGCCTCCTTCGCGCCCTTCGTGTCTTCGCGGTTCAAGGCCCGTTCCCGTTTGGTGCGAGGCGATTGCGGGGTGTGAAGCGGTGGTGAACCTGCTCTGGGTCGCGGTGGCGGTGCCGGTCGTCAGTTGCGTGCTGCTCGCGCTGGCCGGGGAGCGGCTCGGCGCGCGGGCGATTGGCGCGATCTCCTGCGCCAGCGTCTTCATCAGTTTCGCCCTCGTCCTGCTCGCCTTCGGCGATTTGATCGGCCTCGCGTCCGGGAGCCGGGTGCGCGTCTCCGGCGGCTGGACATGGCTCGCACTCGGCGATTTCAACGTGCAGGCGCGGCTCCTGTTCGATCCGCTCGCCGCCCTGCTCGCGCTGATCGTCACGGGCGTCGGCGGCCTGATCCACGTCTACGCCGTCGGCTACATGGAGGGCGACCCCGGCTTCGCCCGCTTCTTCGCTGAACTGAACGGCTTCATCGCGGCGATGCTGCTCCTGACGCTCGCCGATTCGGTGCCGCTGCTCGCGGTCGGCTGGATTGGCGTCGGCATCGCCTCCGCCCTCCTGATCGCCTTCTGGCACGAGCGCGCGGGGACGGTCGCCGCCGGGCGCAAGGCGTTCCTCTTCAACATGGTCGGCGACATCGGCCTGATCGTCGCGATGGCCGTCTTCATCCACAAACTCGGCACGCTGGATATGGCGGCGATCAACGCGAACGTCGCGAACCTGCCGAAGTCGTGGGCGGTCGTCGCGGTGATCGGGCTGCTCCTGGCGGCGGGCGCGAAGTCGGCGCAACTGCCGCTCTCCGGCTGGCTGCCGGACGCGATGGCCGGCCCGACGCCCGTGTCGGCGCTCATCCACGCGGCGACGATGGTCGCGGCGGGCATTTATTTGCTCGCCCGCCTCTTCCCGGTGATTGACCGGAGTAACCTGAATGGACTGGTCGCGGCCATCGGCGCGCTGACCGGTTTGTACGGCGGCCTGTGCGCGCTCGTCCAGCCGAACCTGAAGCGCGTCCTCGCCTACTCGACGGTCTCGCAACTCGGCCTGATGGTCTTCGCGATCGGCATGGACGCGACGGCGGTCGCCGCCTTCCATCTCGCGACGCACGCGGCGTTCAAGGCGGTGCTCTTCCTCGCCGCCGGTTCGGTGATCCACGCGCTGGACGGCGAGGACCTGCTGGACGGCATGGGCGGGCTGGCACGCCGCCTGCCCCAGACGACGATTGCTTTTGCGGTCGCCGCCCTCGCGCTCGCCGGGACGCCGGGTCTGTCCGGTTTCTTCTCCAAGGATGCGATCGTGGACGTCGCGCGCGAGCGCGGCGTCCTGCCCTACCTCGCGGCGCTCGCCATCTCCGCGCTGACGGCGGCCTACGCGACGCGGGCGTTCGTCCGCACCTTCCTCGGCCCGGCGAACGCGGCGCACCTCCACCCGCCCGGCCCGGTGATGACCGTCCCGCAGTGGATACTGACGGTCTTCGCGGTGATCGCCGGGTACATCCCGGTGCAGCGCTTCCTCGTGCCGCGCCTCGGCGGCGCGGTCGTGAGCATCAAGTTGCAAAGCGCGGTCGTCAGCACACTCGTCGCGCTCGTCGCCGCCGCGATCACCTGGTGGCTCGTGGCGAACCCGGTGCGGCGGCGCAATCTGCTGACGGGCGGCAGGGGGCTTCAACGGTGGCTGCTCGGTGGCATGGGGCTGGACGCGCTCGTGCACGAGGTGGTCGTCCGGCCGGTGATTGACATCGCGGAGTTCGCGCAGGGCGCGCGGCCCCCCCGGCCGGAGGAGCGGGGCATCGCGTCCGCCCTCGCGCCGCTGCGGCACGCGAACCTCCATCGCTTCGTCGCCGGGTTGGCCGTTGGCGCGCTCTTCCTTGCCTTCTATCTCCTGCGGGTGGGGCGATGATCTGCCTACCCCCTGACCCCCTCCCGCGGGTGTCCTCTGGGCAGGAGGAAGAGGAACCCGATCCGGACATCGAGGTAGGCGCGGCACATCACGATATCGCGATCAGTCACCCCCTTCCCGTTTCGGGAAGGGGGCTGGGGGGTTAGGCATGACCGTTCCGTACATGATGCTCTCGCCGCTGATCGCGCTGGCGGTGACGGCGGTGCTGCTGCTCGCGCTCTCGGCGCTCGCGCCCCGCCAGCGGAACATCGCGGCGGCGCTCACCGTACTCGGGTTGCTCGCCGCGTGCGGGCTGATCCTCTGGGGCTGGCGGGACGCGCGGACGACCTTCGGCGGCACGGCGACGGTGGACGCCCTCGCCGTCGCCTTCGGGCTGCTCGGCATGGCGACGGTGATCGTCACGGTGCTCCTCTCGGTGCCGTACGGGGCCAAGGAGCGGTGGGAGGGCGGCGACTACGAGGCGCTGCTCCTCTTCGCGGCGGGCGGGATGCTCGTGCTGGCGGTCGCGTCCGATCTGCTCGTGCTGCTGATCGGCATCGAACTGCTCGCGCTGCCGCTCTACCTGCTCGCGGGCTTCCCGCGCGGGCGGGAGACGGCGCTGCGCTACTTCCTGCTCGGCGTCGTCGCGCTGGCGGTGCAGGCGTACGGCACGGCGCTCGTCTACGGCGCAGCGGGCTCGACGGCGTTCAGCGCGGTCGCGGCGGTCGCGGCACAGAAAAGCGGCGACACGCTGCCGCTCCTGCTCGTCGGGCTGGCGCTCGTGCTGACGGGTCTCGGCTTCAAACTCGCCCTCGCCCCCTTCCACCAATGGGCGCCGGACGCCTATTACGGCGCCCCGACGCCGGTGCTCGTCATCCTTGCGGTCGGCACGAAGGTCGCGGTGATCGCGGCATTCGTCCGGCTTCTGTACGGTGCGGCGCCGGGCCTGCAATCGTTCTGGGGGCCGATTGTCACGGCGGTCGCGCTGGTCACGGTGCTCGTCGGCAGCGTCGGCGTGCTCTTGCAGCGGGAGATGGGGCGGCTGATCGCCTATTCGGGCATCGCGCAGATCGGCCTCGTCGTCCTCGCGCTGGCGACGGGCAGCGGCGCGGGGGCGCGGGCCGCCTTCCTCAACCTCGTCGCCTACGCGGCGGCGACGGGTGCGCTCGTGACAATCCTCGGCATGGTGCAACGCACCGGCGGCGACGGCCGGACGCTTTCCGCGTTCGGCGGGCTGATGGCGCGGCATCGCGGCATCGCCGCCGCACTGATCATCGCGCTCCTCTCGCTCGGCGGCATCCCGCCGACCGCGGGGTTCGCGGGGAAACTCGCCCTGCTCACCGCCGCGCTGAATGGCGTCAATGCTTGGGTCGTTTTCGTCGCCGCCCTCGCCAGCGTTGTGACCGTCGCCGCCTACGTGCGCGTGTTTCTTGCGATCCTACCCGCCGACCCCCTCCCTCGGAGGGAAGGGGAGCCAATTGCGACGGTTCAGACATCGCCGCTGCTGCTCGCCACGCTGATTGCCGTCACGCTCGTGACGATCGTCGCGGGCGTCGCTCCGTGGGTGATCGGCTGGTCCGGCAAACTGCTCGGTGGCGGCGGTTTCTGAGCGCGTCTCTCAGGGCGTCTGGCGCGCGATATACGCCAGGCCGACCGCGAAGATGATGATGCCGAGAATGATGATCGCGACATTCGGGTCCATGCCAACTCCTCCGCACAAATGATGCCGTGATGCCCGCCGCATCACCGAACGTGTGATACCGGCAAAGGCTATCTCTGTTCCGATACAGGCTGGGAGAGCAAGTAGCAGCCGCACTCCGGGCGATGGAAGCGCGGGGCGCGGTAATCGGTCGTCAGGTAGCCGCGCGCGAGGGCGTCGGTGAAGGCAGCGCGTGTCGCCAGCCGCCAGGCGATCGCGCGGGCGGGATCGGTCGCTTTGATCGCTTGGATATTCGCGGGAATTTCGATGCGGTATCTTCGTAACCCCCCGGCCCCCTTCCCGAAACGGGAAGGGGGAGCAAATGGTGCGCCGTCGTCGGCCATGCGGAGCAGGTAGGGGGCATCGAGGGATTCCACGCTGACGAGGGGGCCGAAGGTCGCGCTGCCCTCGGCGGTGGCGAGGCGGCCCCGGACGTGCGGCGTGTCGAGCCGCCATTCCACCAAGAGGCGGTCGCTCGGCAGCCCGGCATTGAGCGCTTCGGGCATCGCGCCGTAGAAGTCCGGCAGATACGTCCGGCTGACGACGCCGAGTTTGGCGAAATTGAGGTGCGCGTTCGCCGATTCGAGCGGGTCGAATGTCCACGTCATTAAATCCAACCCCTGCGCGAGGACGAATGCCCGCTGCGCCATCTTCAGCCGCCGGCCGACGCCCCAGCGGCGATACGCCGGCAGCACGCCGAGCAGATGCGAGTGATGGTACGCCCCGTCGCGCGTGCCCGCCCAGGCGACGACGCTGAGCGCCATCCCGACCATCCGCCCGCCGTCCCACGCGCCGACGACCGTCCCGCCCGCATGCGCGACGGCGCGCAGGATGTCGTATGGCACGATCTCGCGCTCGCCCCCGCCCCAGACGGCCAACTGGAGGTCTTCGCAGGCGTGGAATTCCGCGACCGTCTCGCACATCGCGACGCGGAGATCGGGCGGAAAACCTTGTATCATCGAGCATTCATCCATCGCGCCCGCCGTCGCGCGCTACACGAGCGGACGCCATTGCCCCTCGCTCCCCGCGATGGGCGTGCCTGTGTCCGGGTCAATGTCGCGATAAAGACCATGCCGCGCGTCAATTTGGTGCCAAGTCCCCGCATCGGATTCGGGTCCGGCTCATACTCGAAGCCGTCCTCCGCGTCATACCAGACCCTGCGATCAATTGCTATCGCGTTGCTCATGCGCCGTCGCCACGCTCGTCCTTCGGCGAAGCGCGGCATCCTTCGCATCTGTTATGCCGCAGAAGACGGGAGGAGGGTGAGGTTATCGGCCGCTTCGCGGACATCGTAGATCGGTTCCGTGCGACCATCGGCCCGATGATAGAGCGCGGGAGCATCGAGATGGACGATGAAGTAGCCATCCCATTCACCCGCTTTGATAATCGTTCCC
Source organism: Chloroflexia bacterium (assembly GCA_025924435.1). Next base: position 10,833 of record JAICIL010000115.1, read on the forward strand.
GTCTGGCTATTCAGGGTGACGCCAACCGGCTTGCCGTGGATGCGCACGCGGGTGCCCGGCGCGAAGTCGGCATCATCAATGATTGTTTCCGTATCGAACGCGCGATTGCTCATGGCATCGAGTATACACCACCCGCACATCTCCATCCGACCGTCACGGGTCGCCCTCCTCGTCCTCATCCTCGATGGCCCAGAAGGTGTGCCCGTTCTCACACCGCATCCGCGTGACGGATTGGCCGACGCCGATCTCGGCGTCGGGCAGGATGATGCGCCGCGCCGGATTGGCGAAGCGGATCGGCCCCGCCCGCTCCGCCGTCATCAGCGTGCCGCAGATGGGGCAGCGCTCCGCGATGATGTCACCGGGTTCGGCTCGCCGCTCATCGCCCATCGCCGTGGCCCTCCCCTCAAGTAGCGAGCAGCGAGCAGCGAGTAATGAGTAACGAGCGATACAAGGGCGCGCCTTCTCATTACTCGTTAATAGCTGCTCGCTGCTCGCATGACGCGCTCCTCGTCCACGACGACGCCGAGGCCGGGCGCGTCCGGGTCAACGCGGATCGCGCCGTCGGCGTATGTCAGGCCGGTGGCGACATCCTCGCGCAGCATCACCGGGCCGACGAGGCCGTTCGCCACCACCGCTCGCCGCGCCAGCGCGACCTGCACGCCCGCCGCCGTCGCGATCGTGCTCTCGACCATCGAGCCGATCATGCAGCGCAGCCCCGCCGTCTCGCAGACGGCGATCAGTCGCATCGCCCCGGTGATGCCGCCCGTCTTCATCAGTTTGACATTGATGAGATCCGCCGCGCGCAGTTCGGCGATCCGCAGCCCGTCCCGCGCGCCGTGGACGCCCTCGTCCGCCATCTGCGCGATGCCGGTGACGCGGCGGACCTCCGCGAGGCCCGCGAAGTCGTCCGCGCGGATCGGCTGCTCGATCCAGCCGGGCGGGGGGGGCGCGAGGGCGCGGTTGGCGGGGATCGCCGTCGCCGGGTCGCGCCACCCCTGGTTGGCGTCCACCATCAGCGCGACCGCCGGCCCGACCGCTTCGCGCACCGCCATGAGCCGGTCCACAGCATCCTGCAGGCGCGCCGCGCCGACCTTCCTCTTGACTTGGGTGTGGCCCGCCGCGACCGCCGCCCGCGCGTCCGCCGCCATTTTCGCCGGTTC
>JAICIL010000116.1 GCA_025924435.1 Chloroflexia bacterium
CGCTGAGGCGCATCGTCGCCCAGCACCGGATAGACAAGGTGCGGCAGTACGGCTTCACCAGTGAGCAGTGAGCAGTGGGTAGTGGGGTGCAATACGCCTCCGCCGCCCACCGCCCACTGCTCACTGCCGACTATCGAAGCGACCGAAGGGAGCGACAGATGGATATGGGCTTGAAGGACAAGATCGCCGTTGTGTGCGCGGCGAGCAAGGGGCTGGGAAAATCCTCCGCGATGGGGCTGGCGGCGGAGGGCGCGCATCTCGTCATCTGCGCGCGGGGCGAGGAGACACTGAACCAGACGGCGAACGAGATCCGGCAGCAGACGGGCGTGAAAGTCGTCACCGTGGCGACCGATCTGTCGCGGGAGGCGGATTGCAACCGCCTGATCGAGACGGCGGAGCGCGAGTTCGGCGGGCTGGACATCCTCGTCAACAACGCCGGCGGCCCGCCGCCCGGCTTCTTCATGGATTTCACGGACGCGCAGTGGGAAGCAGGGTTCCAGCAGAATTTCATGAGCGCGGTGCGGCTGATCCGCCTCGCCGTGCCGATCATGCAGGCGCGCGGCGGCGGGCGCGTCGTCAACATCGTCTCGCTCTCCGTCAAGCAACCGATCGAGAACCTCATCATCTCGAACAGCATCCGCGCCGCCGTGATCGGCCTGACGAAGACCCTCTCGCAGCAGTTCGGCCAGGACGGCATCACCTTCAACAACGTCCTGCCCGGCACGATCCTCACCGACCGGGTGCGCCAGACGAGCCGCACGCAGGCGGACCGGGAAGGGGTGAGCGTGGATGAGGTGATTGAGCGCGGCGGCAAGGCGGTGCCGATGGGCCGCATCGGCCAGCCGGACGATCTCGGCAGCCTCGTCGTCTACCTCGCCTCCGCGCGCGCAGAGTGGCTCACCGGCACGAGCACGCAGATTGACGGCGGCGCGTACAAGGGGCTGATGTAGGCAAACCGCATCCCCATGCCCCCTCTATCGCCTGGCAGCGATGGGGGGCATGGTTGTCAAATCGGGCATGCGACCATTCATCGCCGCCGGGCAATGCGCCGGGGAATCAGATGCGCCCTGGTGGCAGCGGGATCGGAAGCCCCGTGCCGCCACCACCCCCGCGCGACAGCGGCGGGGGCGCCGGAAGCCCGACGACGGTCCCGCCGCCTCCGCGCGATGGCGGCAATGGCGGCGGTTGTATCGGGAGCGCGACGGCGCTCTGTCCGTCACCATTGCCATGGTGCGCCGACACCGATGGAGCACCGACGGCGGAGAGGATGAGCAGAGCGAGCGAGGTGACGAGCAGCAGGCGGCATCGCCGAGTAGACATGATGTGAACCTCCTTGTGGCGAGCAACGCGCAGAGCCAGCGGTAAGCAAGATGGTGGTGTAGGCCAGCATCGGCGGCCCTCAGTCATAAGCGGCGGATGAGCACACCCGCTCGCATCAGAGGCATGCCGGGATGGCGTCCGTTGGGATATCACCGCCTACCCAAGGAGCATCGGGTAGGTCGGGATAAACGGCTCCGGTGGCCGATCGCACTCCTCCGATGACTGCGACGGACACGTCCCGGTGGCCATCGGCGCGACCGCCGGGCGGGTGCCTGTGAGGCGCGGCATAACGGCATCCACAATCGTTCGCCAGCGCTTGCCGAGACGATGCGTGTCGGGCCTCCTTTGCGGTGCGTCGCGCCCCGTGCCCCGTTAGCGGTACGCGAGCGTCGCGGGGTCCGTCTCGTCGAAGGTCAGATACCACGGTACAGTCAGCGCGGTACCGGCGGGCACGAAGGAGTTGAACGTCTTGGTCTTCACGTCGTAGCGGCGCACCTCGCCGGTGTTGTTGATCGGCACGAAGAGTTTCCCACCGGGCCCGAAGAGGAGCGCCTGCGCGAACGTGCGCGGCTGACTGGCCGTGTCGAGGTCGATGTGATCGACGGGCTTCCCCCGCGCGTTGTAGACGAGGATCTTGTCCGTGTCGGTCGGGTCACCGCCGGTGCTGTTGAAACTGGTGACGTAGAGGTTCCCGTTGGGGCCGAAGACCAGGCCCTCGGGCCGGTGCAGGAGACCCGGAGTGCAGGCGCCGGGATTCGCGACAAATACGCCATCCTTCGGGAACCGCCACGTCGCGGGATCGCTCGTCGGCACGTCGTAGCGCAGCACGCCGCCGCCGCACGGCTCCGGGATATTGCGGCCGGAGACATAGAGCCTGCCGTCGGGCCCGAAAACCAGCCCGCGCGGGTGGAACTGCCCGGAGAAGCCGGTCGGGAGCGGGAGATTGCCGAGGAAGGCCCCGGTCTGCGCGTGATAGGCGGAGACGGAGCCCGCGGGCTTGTCGTCTCCCAGGTCGGCAACGAAGAGGACATCGCGGTCGACGTAGTGTTTGAGGACGATGCCGCGGGGCGCTTCGGGGGCTGTCGGATCATCCCTCGACACCAGCGCGGTGGTGCGCCCCTGCTCGAGGTCGTACTGCAAGACTTCGCCGTTGAAGGGCGTGTTGACGTTCTGATTGACGACGAGCAGCGCGTCGTCGCGGGCGAGGATACCCCGTGGCCCGTTGAGTCTGGTCGCGTGCGGCCCCGTGACCGATAGCGTCAGGGTACGGAGCAATGCCCCCGTCTGGGCATCGTACTGCTTGACCGTATTGTCACCGCCATCGCCGATGGAGAGCGTGTCGTGGTCGTCCCCGGCGGCGAACGCGCGGGTGTTGCCGCCCCCGACCATGATCGCCAGCAGGGCGGCGAAGGCGAAGAAGAGGTGGATGAAAGTGCGCGGGCGAGTCGGTCGAGTAGACATGATGGGCGCCTCCTTCGTCGGTACGAACGATGACCGGCGGGGATGCGTCGAGGACGCTTCGCCGCCGGTTCGGTACCTACTTGCAATCCTTCGGCGTCACGATTTGCCCGGAGAAGGGGCCGGTGCCCGTCCCATCGGCATTGACCGTCCCGGTGAAGACGAGGTGTCCTTTGACGTGGCAGAAGCCCCCCGTACCGCCGACCGCCTCCGCGAAGATGAAAAGGCTCCCCGCGCCGGTGTGCGTCCCGTCGTCGGCGATGCTGATGAACTCCTTGAAGTGGATCGTCCCGTGCGCGCCATTCGTGGCGGAGCCGGTGAAGGTCTCGTCAATCCGCCCGACGATGTTCCCCGTTGCGGCGTCGAAGGCGCCGATCGTCGTATACACCGTCGTCCCCGTGAGCACCTGACCGGCCCAGTGCGAGATTCCGCGACACGCGAAATTGACGTTCGGTGCGGGGTCAAACGGGATTGGACTACAGGGCTCCGTCGCGAGATTCGTCCAGGTTCCTGTCCCGTGGACGGACGCCGGCCCGCTCGCGGCAGCGACCGCCGACGGAAGGATACATCCGACCAGCAGGGCAAACGTCGCGAGGACACCGGCGAGCAGCCGGACGGTTCTCCGGGCGGTCGTGATACGTGCGTGCATGAGCGTCTCCCTTCTGCGATAGTCTTCATGGGACCGCGAGCGAGTACTCCGTCTGTGTGCGTGCGCCAACGAACTGACCGTTCCATGCGGGCTGCTTTCCATACCGTCCTCCTGCCTTTCTCCTCGGCAATGCCGGGCAAACGCGCGTCGCCCATATGACAGCGGGCCATGTGACGCGGGGCCTCGCTCTTTGGGCGGTTGCGACTGCGCTGCATCCCCAGTGTGCGCCGTGGCGGGGGCGACCACCACGACGTTCCCTCACCGTTCGCCCACCGTTTCGTCACCGACCGGCGTGCTATACTGGGGGTATCGAGACGGGACGCAGAACGGGCCGAGCGCTACAGCGGGGCGGGAGGCGACGATGGCCGGGGGAGCAGGCGACGGCTTCGGGGCGCTGCTGCGGCGGCACCGGCTGCTGGCCGGGCTGACGCAGGAGGGGCTGGCCGAGCGGGCGGGTATCTCGGCGCGGGCGGTGAGCGACCTGGAGCGGGGCGGGGGGCGGGCGCCGCGGCTGGAGACGGTCGGGCTGCTCGCCGAAGCGCTGGGGTTGACCGGGGAGCAGCGCGTCGCCCTGCTCGCCGCCCGGCGCGCCGCGCCCGGCACGCCGCCCGCCACCCCGCTGCCGCCCGTCATCGCGCCGGAGCCGCCGCCCCTCTTCGGGCGCGAGCGCGAGCGGGCACGGTTGCGCGAACACCTCGATGCCGCGCTCGCTGGGCGGGGCGGCCTGGTGCTGATCGGCGGCGAGGCGGGGATCGGCAAGAGCGCCCTCGCGGAGATGCTGGCGTACGAGGCGGCGCGCGAGGGCGCGCTGGCACTCACCGGGCGGTGCTACGACCTGACCGAGACGCCGCCGTACGGCCCGTGGATCGAGCTCTTCGCGCGCTACCGGCAGACCGATGGTGCGCCGCCGCTCCCCGCCGCGTTCGCCGCGCGCGGCACGGTCGGCGCGGTGCCGAGTCAGATGGCGTTGTTCCAACAGGCGCTCGACTTCTTCGCCGCTATCACGGCGGTTCGCCCCCTCGTCCTCCTGCTCGATGACATCCATTGGGCGGACCCCGCCAGCCTCGATCTCCTCCGCTTCCTCGCCCGCCACGTCGCGACCCGCCCATTGCTGCTCGTCGTCGCGTACCGCACGGAGGAAGTGACCCGCCGCCACTCACTCTACCAACTCCTCCCCCTCCTGGAGCACGAGGCCCCGGCGGCGCGACTGGACCTGCGGCGGCTCCCCGAGGCGGCGGTGCGGGCGCATGTGGCGGCGCGCTATGCCCTCGCCGAGGGGGATACGGCCCGGCTCACCGCCCACCTCGACGCGCGCGCCGGGGGCAACGCCCTCTTCACCGTCCAGTTACTGCGGGCGCTCGAAGAGGAGGGGGTACTCGACGCGGCCGATGGGTGCTGGACGCTCGGCGACCTGGCCGGCGTGCCGGTGCCGACCGCGTTGCGCCAGGTGATCGCCACCCGGCTGGCGCGGCTGGGCGCGGAGGCGGAGGCGCTGCTCGCGGTAGGCGCGGTCATCGGGCAGGAGGTCCCGCTGGGCATCTGGGCCACCGTCGCCGAGACGGACGAGGACGCGCTACTCGATCTTGTCCAGAGCGCGGTGGCGGCACACCTGATGGCGGAGACGGCGGACGGGACGAACGCCCGCTTCGTCCATGCCCTGATCCGCGAGGCGCTCTACGAGGGGATGCCCCCCGCACGCCGCCGCCATGTCCATCGGCGGGTGGGGGAGACGCTCGCCGCGCTGCCCCAGGCCGATCCCGACGCGGTCGCTCACCACTTCCAGCGGGCGGGGGATGCGCGGGCGGCGGAGTGGCTCATCCGGGCGGGGGATCGCGCGCAGCGACTTTACGCCTGGCTGACAGCGGCGGACCGTCTCGAGGCCGCGCTCGCGGCGATGGAGCGGCAGGGCGAAGGGAACGGGAAGCGCGCCCAACTCCTCGTGCGCCTCGCCGCGCTGCGCCGCTTCGTCGAGCCGGGCGCGGGACTCCCGCTCCTCGACGAGGCCGAGCGTCTCGCCGCAGCCGCCGGGGATCGCGCGCTGGTTGGCATTTGCCGCTGGGAGCGCGGCCGCCTGCTCGCCTTCGATGGGCAACAGGAAGCGGCAATCACCGCCATGGCTGCGGGCGTCGCGGCGATCGAGGCGCTACCCGCGTCCGGGGGCGCGGAAAGCGTCCCCGGTTGGATGCGGTACGACGGGGCGGTGGTAGCCTCCCCACGCGGCACCTTCCTCGTCTGGCTCGCGGTCCTCGGGCGGTTCGGCGAGGCGGTCGCGATGGCGGAGCGCTTCGCCGACGAGACTGTCGTGCCGTCCGGGGCGGGGGCCGACGAGTACTATGCCGACGGCCTGTGGGGGTTGGGGCGGGCGTACCACGCGCTGGGGAGGCCGGTAGAGGCCCGCGCGGCACTCCTGCGGACGCTCACCTTCTTCGCGAAGATGGAACACCACTTCGTGTGGGGCAGCACCGCGAAGAGCCTTCTGCTCGTCGTCCTGGCGTACGAGACCGAGCGGATCGAGGAGCGGCGCGCACTGGCGGCAACGGCGGAGGAGCAGTATCGCAAGGCGGGCGGCGCCATCCAGGACTTCTCGCCCCGTCTCGGGCAGCTGCCGCTGCTGCTCGTGGAGGGGGCGTGGGCCGAGGCGCGGGAGGCGCTCGAGCAGGGGGCCGCGCGGACCAAGGATGCGTGGCAGCTCCGCGAGGGCTTCGGCACCCTGCTGCGGGCGCAGGGGGAGACGGCGCGCGCCTGGGAGCGGGTGCGTGCCGAGTTGCCGGAGGGGACCGCGACCCGACCGGGCACGCGGCTCTTCGGCGTGGCCGTGGAGACGCAGCGCCTGGCGGCCTCCCTCGCGCTCGACACGGGCGATCTCGCCACCGCGAAGGGGTGGATCGAGATGCACGACCGCTGGCTGGCATGGAGCGGCGCGGCGCTCTGGCGGTCGGAAGGCGCGGCGCTCTGGGCGCACTATCATCGGCAGGCGGGTGACACCGAGCGGGCCTATGAGCACGCACAGCGGGCGCTCGTCCATGCCACCGAACCGCGCCAGCCGCTCGCCCTGCTCGCCGCCCATCGCCTGCTCGGCGAACTCGACACCGAGGCGCGCCGCTTCGACGGCGCGGCGTGCCACTTGGATGCGTCGCTCACCCTCGCCACCGCCTGCGCCGTCCCCTATGAGCGCGCCCTCACCCTGCTCGCCCGCGCCCGCCTCCACGCCGCCCGCTGCGACACTGCGGCGGCACTCATCCCGCTGGACGATGCGCGCGCCCTTGCCCTCGCCCTCGGCGCGACGCCCCTGCTCGCCCAGCTGGACGCCCTCGCCGCCGCGCTCGCACCACCACCCGCCCCCGCCTTCCCGGACGGCCTGACGACGCGCGAGGTCGAGGTCCTGTGCCGCATCGCCGCCGGGATGAGCAACCAGCGGATCGGCGACGACCTCTGCCTGAGCGTCCGCACCGTCGAGCGGCACATGACCAACCTCTACCGGAAGATTAACGCGCACAGCAAGGCACAGGCGACCGCCTACGCCCTGCGGCGCGGGCTGGCCTGACCCGCCTACGTACTCTCCGCCACATCCGCCCTGCCGAGCGCCGCGAATCGCGCGGCGTGATTGCGTAGTTCCACGGAAGTCGGGGGACAGGAACGCCCGGTAGAGTGTGGACGTTGGGAAGTTCGTCGGACGCGGAATCCCGCACCCGGCGGACTTCCCGGCCCCCCGCTACGTGGCGGGGCGGCACGCGCCACCGGCATGATCCGCGAGCAGAGACAAGAGCGGGGTCGCACCGGCGGCACATCGGAAGAGGAGGCTATGATGTTCTCGAACTGGATCAAGGCAACGACACTGATCGCCCTGGTGGCCGTCGCATGCCTCGCCCTGCCTCTCGTCGGCACGGGCGGCAATGTCGCCGCCCGGCAGCAAGGCGACGAGGCGCAACGGGTCGGGCAGGCGTGGTGCGATGCCTGGAACTCCCTCGACGTTGCCCGCTTCTCCACCGCCTTCACCGACGACATCTTCTACGAGGATGTCCCCGCCGGCATCACGTCGCACAACACCGCCGAGGTGCGGGATTACGCCCAATCCTACTTCACCGCGATTCCCGACTTCCACTTCGACTGCTTCAACGCCTTCCTCAGCGACGGCCACGGCAGCATCGAATGGAATGGCAGCGGCACGGACGACATACACACGGGGTTCACCAAGACGGGCAAGCGGTTCTCGGTGCGCGGCGTGAGCGTGATCGAGGTGCGGGACGGCAAGATCTCGCGCAGCGTGGACTACTACGACTTGGCGACGACGATGCGCCAGGAAGGACTCATCCCGTAGATGGGCCGACCGGCGGGGCGGCGGGTGCCATCACGCCCGCCGCCCTGAGTTGATGTTGATCAGGTCTACCTCCGTTCCCCGCCTCCTATCCCGAGAACATTCGCGGAGCGGTTTTCAGGCATGTTTGACAGCCCTCACTCGCCATCCTATCCTTACGCACCGCGCGAGATGGCGGCGTGCTGACGGGCAGGAGGAACGGCTTGGCGACGGAAACGGTGGATGTGACGACGTTGGAATTCACGCCGGAGATGGCGGCGGCGTGCCGCCGCGCCGGGCGGAACATGCCCTGCCCGAACGGCAGCGGCCGGAAAGTGAAATACTGCCCCTGCCCGGTGCTCCACCCGCGCGAAGCGGCCACCGTCCCGTGGGAGGTCGAGAAGACGGTCAGCGAGGACATGGCGGTCTTCCTGCTCGCGCCCCGCTTCAACGATGTCCTCCCCGGCGCGTGGGAGCGGTTCACCGAGGGGGACTCCTGGCCCGGCTCGATGCAGGCATTGTTCACATCGAAAGATCAACTGACCGTCTCACGCTTCGTGGACTGGTTCCTGCGCGCCTTCCCGATGGAGCGCTATCACGACCGGACGCCCGCAACCCTCTTCGCGCAGGACCGCGCGGACCGCATCGGCCCCGCCGGCCGCCGCGCCGCCGCCGCCTACGCCGAGAGTGTCCCCGCGCTCCTGGAAGTGACGGAGTACACCGCCGGTGAGCGGCTCGTCGCGCGCGATCTGCTGACCGGGCAGACGCACAACGTCTTCCTCTCGCCGGAGCTGGAATTCAAGGACGAATTCGGGCCGGGCTGGGCGATCTGGACCTTCATCTACACGCTGGACGGCATGGCGCGCCTTTCGGCGGCGGGCGTCGCGCTGCCCCCGGCGGGCGCGGAAGAGTTGATCGCCGCCGTCCGCGCGGCGGTGGGCGAGAAACCGGAGATGGCGGCGCTGCGCGACGCCTACCCCGCGCTGATCCGGCGCGGCGCGGAGATTGAGAAGCAACTCGAAGAGGCCGAGAAGCCGCAGTGGGTGCATGCCGTCTACACCGCCGAAGACCCGGACGACGCGGTCGCGCTCCTGACGGCGGACGACGACTTCACGGTGTACGAAGGTAAGGAAGTGCTGCCGCGCGCCGCCAGCCCCTTCTCATGGCCATTGCCGGAGGGCGAGAGCGGGGAACGGTTCGTCGCGGTCGGATCGGGGCGCGTCGTCCTCGCGGCATCCTCGCGCGATCTCCTCGCCGCCAGCCGCCCGGCGCTCGAAGCGAAACTCGGCCAGCGCGTCGCGTTCGTCACCGAGACGGACGAGCCGACCGTGCTCCTCCTGCGCCGCTCGTGGCAGCCCAAGGCGAACGACCAACCCGCGAACAGCGAGGTGACCGTCGCGGCAACGAGCGATGAGCAATGAGGTGGTAGCGCGGGCTGAAAGCCTACGCTACCGCTAATTACTTCTTGTTCGGGAGCATCCGCGTCAGTTTCGTGCCGCAGACGGGGCAAGTGCCCTGCGCGGCGCGGCGGCCATTCTCCAGCGTCACTTCCTTCATGTCCTTGATCTCGCGCTTCTCGCGGCATTTGACGCAGTAGGCTTCCATCGTCTCCGTCGCTGCCATGGTGCTGCTCCCTCCCGGTGCGGCTCGGTGCGCGCCCAAGTGCGCGACACCCCGCCGACACGATCCGTCGCAAGGGATGTGCCCGCGACGGCTGACGGCTATCGGCGCGTGCCGATATGCAAGATGTCCGCGATGTTCGCGCCCCTATCGAGCACGGGTTCGATGGCGCCGCCCCGCGAACTGAGCAGGCAGGTGACGCCCGGCCCGTGGCCCGCGAGGTTGCTGTCCGCATGGGCGATGATGCCGATGGTGACGCTGCCGGTGCGGTAATAGCGGCCAAAGGTCGCGTCGGCGTCCTCGATGGCGACGAAATCGCCGAGGCGGATATCCGCGAGGTCGTACCGCTCGACCATCACCGGATCGAAGAGCGTGATGTCGTAGTCGCCCCGGTAGGCGTTGTCCCGCCCGAGGCCGGAACCCATGATCCCGGCGGGCACGCGCTTCGCGACCGGCACCGTCAACTTGCCGCCGCGCTCGCCGATCCCCCATTGCTCGACGAGGCGCGGGTTGAGGCTCATCACGCGCACATCCGGGTAATCGAGGAACTTCAGCCCGACGCCGTAGGCCCGGATTTGCATCCGGTCGCCGATCGTCATCGCGTCCAGCACGTCGTCCGGGAAGTCCACCATCACATGCTCGATGCCGCCGTGCTTGCCCGTGACGACGCCGACGCCGCCCTTCGCGTCGCCGGTGACGAGGCGCGCCTCATTGCCGATCGTCGCGAGGATGTTCAGCCCGCCGGACTGCCGCTCGTCCGGGTTGCGCACGGAGACGCACGGCTCGACGTGATCCCCCTCCCAGCCGCAGGCGCGATTGCCAACCCGGACGTTGTACGTGATGCCGCCGCTCGACGCGCCGACGCGCGGCACGCCGTCGTGCCCGATCCGCCACGGCGAGAGCATCGGCACGCCGGGGCTGGAGACCTCGCCGATCACCGAGAGTTCGACGAGTGTGTCGCTGTTCATCCGGGGCATCGCGGCATCTCCTTGCGAATAACCAGTCGCCGGTTGTCGGTAGCATACGGTCAGAAGCGGGGAAAGCGTACGCAATCGGGGCGCGGTTGCGCAACGGCCGCGCCCCCGCATGGGCCGATTATACCGGCCAGAGATTCATCTCCTGCGTCCAGACGTGGGCGGGCTGGGCGAGCAGATAGGCGACGGCGTCCGCGACATCCTCCGGCTGGAGGAAGGCTTTGCCCGGCTGCCCCCGCTTCTCCGCCACGGTGCGGCCGCCGAAATCGGTGAGGATGCTCCCCGGCGAGAGGTAGCAGCAGCGGATGCCATCCGCCTTCACCTCCTCGGCGAGGGCGAGCAGGAAGCCGCGCAGCCCCCACTTCGCCGCGCAGTACGACGCGAGATTCGCGTAACCGGAGTATGCCGCGCCGGAGCCGATGGCGACGATGCGCGCCTCGCCCGCCGCTTTGAGCGCGGGCAGCGCCGCCTGCGCGACGAGGAACGGCCCGGTGAGCATCGTCGCGATCGCCTCCTGCCAGTCCGCGATCGGGTAGGTCTCCACCGGCCCGTGCACGCCAAGTCCGGCGTTCAGGACGAGGCCGTCCAGACCGCCGAGCGCGCGAACCGCCTCATCCACCGCACCCCGCACCTGCGCCGCGTCCCCGACGTCCGCGACGACCGCCACCGCCGTGCCGCCCGCCGCCCGCACCGCCCGCACCGTTTCGTCGAGGCCTGCGCGCGACCGCGCCAGCACCGCGACCGCCGCGCCCTCCCGCGCGAGGCGGAGCGCCGTCGCCCGCCCGACGCCCCGGCTGCCCCCCGTGATCAGCACCCGCGTTTTCCCGCCCATCCTGTTTGCCCTCCGCTTGTAACCGCAACCAATTGATGCTCCGCGTCGTCTCTCTGACAAGTGTACGGCACGAGGCGTGCGAGCGCGGGAAGAGCGAGCATGGCGGCGATTCCCCACATTGACCGATCCGCACGAGGCCGCCCGACACACCTGGCGGTCGCGGCGATCTGCGACGTACTGATCGTGCTCGCCGCCGCGCTCGCCGCCGTGCCGCTCTTTCTGCACGGCTGGGTGCGGGTGACGGTTCGGTTCGTCGCCCGGAATCCGCCGAAGGCGGGGGTGCTCCAGCGCGTCGGCTCGGCGGTGGACAAGCAGATCGCCGCCATCGCCGACGGCGAGGTGCGAACCGCGATCGCCCCGACGATGTGGCAGGATGGCAGCCACATCTTCCAAATCCTTTTCGCCCTCCTGGTGCCCATCGCCGCCATCGCACTCTGCGCGCCGATCATCCCGGCGCGGTGGTATGTCCGCGCGCGGGGCGTCGCATTCGCGCTCGCCGCAACGGCCGCGATCACCGTCGCCGTCGCCGCGCTCCGCATCATCGCGCGGATTGACGCACTGCCGGGGCGGATCGCCGCCGCGATTGGGCGCAATGCCATCCTTACGCAATCCCTCGCGCTCACCGCTACCGCGCCGCACGTCTCCGGCGGCCCTGGCCGGCCGGTGCTGCTGACGGCGATCGGCGTCGCGCTCGTCCTGCTCGGCACGCTCGCCGCCTTCATCATCGCCTTGCGCGCCGCCCGCACGCCCGGCATACTGCCGCACGATGGAACGGGCGACGAGGGGGTTTGAACCGCCAAGACGCCAAGGACGCCAAGAAATACAAAGAGGGC
>JAICIL010000117.1 GCA_025924435.1 Chloroflexia bacterium
GCTGGGGCGGTATCGGCGGCTGAGCAAGGACTACGAGCGGTTGCCCGCGACGAGCGAGGCGCTGGTGTATCTGGCGGGCATTCGGCTCCTGCTGCGGCGGCTCGCGTGAGCGCTGTCCGGACCCTTCTCATACACCCTCTAGACATGCGCGCTTTCGTGCGATGGCGAGGTTGGATTGCTCCAACCTCGCCATTGTGCATCGTCACCACAAGCGTCTTTACTGCTTCATCTGGATGACGGCGAAGACCGCGCCGTGCGGGTCGGCAAGGACCGCGAAACGACCCTGGTCGGTGTCCATCCCCGGCATCATTACCGCGCCGCCGAGGTCTTTCGCCTTGGCGACGGTCGCGTCGCTGTCCGCCACCGCGAAATAGGTGAGCCAGTTCGGCGGTACATTGGGCGGGAATGAGTCGTTAATCACCATCCCACCGGCGATGCTCCGCCCGCCGAGTTGCCATTCCGTGTACGCCTCGGCGCCTTCGCCATTTGTCTTGGCGCTCCATGGGAAGACCTTCGTGTAGAAGGTTTTGGCGGCGTCCATGTCGCGCGTGTCGAGTTCGTTCCAACAGAACGACCCCGGCTCGTTGACGACCTGCGCGCCCTTGTGCTCGCCCGGCTGCCAAAGCCCGAAATACGCGCCCGTCGGGTCGGCGCAAATCGCCATCCGCCCGAGGTCCATCACGTCCATCGGCGGGAGAGCCACCTGCCCGCCGTTCTCCCGGACCGCCTGCGCGGTGGCGTCGGCATCGTCCACGGAGATGTAGGTGGACCACGCGGGGTGCTGGTCGGCGGACATCGTCGGGGCGGCGCCGCAGACCATCTTGCCGTGCAGCGTGAAGTTGGTATACCCGCCCATCTCCGGGTGGGTCACCGCCTCCCAGCCGAACAACCCGCAGTAGAAGGCTTTCGTCGCCTCCGTGTCCGGCGTGCTCACATCCACCCAACTCGGAGTCCCTGGTGTGTAATCGGTCATCGCCACCATGCGTGCCCTCCTTGTGCCGAAACCATCGCGAACACCGATAGAATAGAACAAATGTTCGCTCGTGTCAAGCGCGAAAGCATGATGACCGGTCTCGTTACTGCGTAAAACGAATCTGTATAGGAGTTACACAGTCGAGGGCGTTTTCTTGGTGGTAGCAGGCTGAAAAGCCTGCTACCACCCGGTTTTTAGCGAACGGCGTAACTCCTGCTGTACAACGGAGATGTGTTTGGCGTTGCGATTTCCGGCTTACCGGACGGTGATACCCGCGCCCGTCGTGGCCTCTCCGACGCGCCACGCCGCTTGCCCCGCCGCCGTGCATGCCGCGAGGAAATCGCCTGCGGCCTCCGGCGCGAGGCAGAGCAACAAGCCGCCGGAAGTCTCCGATTCCCAGAGCATCTGTTGGGTTACATCGTCAATCGAATCGGCGAAGATGACGTGACCGGCGAAATAGTCGCGATTCCGGGCGCTGCCGCCGGTGCGAATCCCGCGCGCCGCGTACTCCCGCACGCCATCGAGCCACGGGAGTGCTGCGCTGTCAAAGGTGATCGCCACGCCGCTTTTCGCGGCGATTTCGTCGGCATGGCCGAGCAGGCCGAACCCCGTGATATCGGTGCCCGCGCGGACGCCCGCCGCGACCGCGAGGCGCGAGGCGACATTGTTCAGCCGCTTCATGCCGGCGATCGCCGCCGCGAGGTGCGCGGGATCGGCCTCGAGATTTTTCGCCGCCGTCGTGATCGTGCCGGTGCCGAGCGGCTTGGTGAGGATGAGCACATCGCCGGGCCGCGCCGCCGCTTTCGTGATGATCCGGTCGGGATGGACGACGCCCGTGACGCTGAGGCCGTATTTCGGCTCCTCGTCCCGGATCGTGTGCCCCCCCGCGATCACCGCGCCGACCGACGCCATCGCGTCCGTGCCGCCTTGGAAGACGCGGGCGAGCAGATCGGCGCTGAGGGATTCCGGCCACGCCGCGAGATTGAGCGCGAAGCGAACCTCGCCGCCCATCGCGTAGATGTCGCTCATCGCGTTCGCGGCGGCGATCGCGCCGTAGTCGTACGCGTCGTCCACGACGGGCGCGAAGAAGTCCACCGTCTGCACGACGGCGAGATCGCCCGTCAGCCGGTAGACCGCCGCGTCGTCGCTCGTGTGGAGGCCGACGAGCAGTTCCGGCGGGGCGGCGACCGCCGCGAGCGGCGCGAGGACGAGAGCCAGGTCCCCCGGCCCAAGTTTGGATGCTCAGCCCGCGCAGGCGGCGAGTGTCGTCAGGCGGACTTCGTCCCGCGTGTGCATTGACTCCTCCTTCCCGCGTTCTGGTGCATCCATCGGTCGTCGGTATCACTCTATCAGAAGTGCGGCGGGCGGATGATTATTCCAGGCGGGCCGTCTCCCACGGGGTGTCGCACCCTGCTCACCCGATCTCGATTTCGCGCCTGCCGGGCGCACGGCTCCTACGGCTTCTTCGGCACCGACTCGGGCATCGCCAGGTGCGGCACGTCGAACTTCGCCAGCCGCTCCGCTTTCACGCTACTCTTCGGTTTCGCCACTACACGATAACTGAACGACCCGTTCGTCGTCCCGCCGCTATGTTCCCGCACCTCGAATCGGTCCGCATGCCGCGCCGCGACTGCCAATCCCCCACTCGCAGGGTCGTGCGAGACGGGGAAGACGTGGTATGCATCGGTGTGGACGACGGCGGCGAAATCCTTGTCCAGCATGATCGTTGCCTTGCCGTTCGCCAATGTGCCCTCGCCGAAATCCTCGATCCAGGACTCGGGGCTTTCGATGCAGTAGACCAATCGCTTCGAGCCATCGGGATGGTCGAGCAGCCCGCTCTTGTAGGAAGGATCGGAAACGACGAGCTTGCCTTCCACATAGACGGAGCCTTTGAAGTAGCCCGCAATGGTGGCGGGGGAAACGACGACCGAGCCGATGCCAACCGCATTGGCGGTCGTCGAGACGCCGAGCAATCCGGCCGCACCGGCCCCGCTGCCCGCATCGCCGCGCACGCCGTAGTTCTTCCCCGTGCCGTAGACCCCGGTGTCGTTCGTCGAGTCGCCGCGCACGCCGATCCCCTGTGGCGCGTCTGATTCGCCAAAAACCCCGTCGGCGCGCGTGAATCCCCCGATATTGTCTACCCGTGCTTTGCCATGCACCCCGATACCGAGGGTGAACCCAGGATTTGCAAAGCGAGTCACCGCCTCGCCATAGACACCGCAACTCGATACATCGCCTGTCGCCGGCCCGACATTGCCGGCCAAGCCGACGACGCCCGGTCCCGACGGAACTACGGAAATTGGCGAATTTCCTCCGTGGGCTTCCAGTCCGGCATGGGCCGCTCCGCCATTGGCGATGATCCCGATACCTCCCCCGAGAGCGACACTTCCTGCCGTCACCGTCATCCCATTGACTGCTTGGAATCCTTGTGACACGCTAACAACGAAGGCGCCACCCGCCGAATAGGTGCCTGGATTTGCCACGATGGAGGTGGTTGCAGTCTCCACGTTGGCCGTTTCCGTCATCATCACTGTCGGTGCCGCATCTACCCGTTGCGCCGCCTGCTTCGCCATGATGCCCGCCACCGCCGCCCCCGCCGCCGCGAGGATGCCCCGCCGCTTCAGTCGCTTGCCTGTGTCGCCTGATACGTGCTCGTTCATCTGTCGCTCGTCCATCGTTCCTTTGGTCTCCCTCCGTATTTTGGACTGGGTTCAGTTGCACTACGGATAAAACGGATGGATCCCTGCCCGGTTGCACGCGGTGTAGTGCGAAAACGCAGCACTATCGGGCCTCGGTGCTGCGGATGGCGACCCGGCATGAGGGGATCGCCGCACGGACGCCTTGATACCCCGGCATGCCACCGCTATGCTCATCGCGACGGGCGGATCGCGCCGCCGGGAAGGGAAGTCGCCGCCGTGTCGCTCGCCGGGCCGCCGCTCCTGCGCAATGTGGATTTCCGCAAACTCTGGGCGTCGCAGGCGGCGACCGTCTATGGCTACTTCACGATCCTGATCGCCGTCCCGCTGCTCGTCTTCAGCCGGACGCACTCGGCGTGGCAGACGGGGCTTGTCGCCGCCTTCGAGACACTGGCGTACCCGCTCGTCGCGCCGTGGGCGGGCGTCGCGGCGGACCGGATGAACCGCCGGGTCATCATGCTGACCTGTGACGCGACGCGGACAATTCTCTACGGCAGCATCCCGGTCGCGGCGGCCTTCGGGACGGTCGCCATTCTGCACGTCTACATCGTCGCCGCGCTGGCGCCGCTCTTCACCGTGCTCTTCGATGCCTGCGCCCTCAGCACCCTGACCGCGCTCGTCCGGCGCGATCAGTTGGTGGAGGCGAACGCGCGCCTGCAAATCACCGTCTCCGTCGGCGCGCTGATCGGGCCGTCGGTTGCGGGCCTCTTGATTACGAACATCGGCGAGGCGCGATCGCTGCTGGTCGCGTGCGTCACCTTCGCCTGCTCGTTCTGTGCGCTCGCCTCCATCCGCCGCCCTTTCCAGCGGCACGAATTGGGCGCGGCGCGGGGGCGGAGCGTCCGCGCCGATCTCGTCGAGGGGCTGCGATTCCTCTGGCGGCAGCGCACCGTGCGGGCGCTCGCCTGCGTCCTCTTCGTCTTCACACTGGCGGACGGCGGCATCTACGGCCTGCTGCCCGTCTACGCGCTGGAAGGTTTGACCATCCGCAAGGGGCTGGTCGGGCTGCTCTACGCGGCGTCCGGGATCGGCGGCATCGCCTCCGCGTTCGCCGTCACCCGCGTCAGCGCGCGGCTCGGCATCCGCGCGATGATGATCGGCGGCTTCTCGCTCGCGGGCGTGCTGACGGTGATGATGGCCTTCGCCCCGAATCTGCCCGCCGCGCTCGTCCTGCTCATGCTGCGCGCGTTCTGCGTCGAGATGGTGATTATCACGGTCATCTCGCTGCGCCAGCGGTTGATTCCCGATCACTTGCAGGGGCGGGTGAACATCGCCGCCCGCGCGATCTCGATGAGCGGCTTCCCGCTCTCCTCCTCACTCGCGGGCTTCGGCATAGACCTCGTCGGCGTCCGGCCCGTCTATGCGCTGATGTCCGTCTTCATCTTCGCCTCCGCGCTCTTCGGCCTGCTCGTGCCGCGCCGCGCCGATGTCGAACGCCAGGTCGCCGCGATGCTCGCCGCACAGGAGCGCGACATCCCGCGCCCCGAACCCGTCGCGGCGGGGTAAAGGGAACGGAAATCGGGGAGAACCGCAAAGGCGCAGAGGACGCGGAGAGCGCAGAGAAAAGAAGGTCTGAAGATGAGCGATATGATCCATCGCGGATCGAGCGGGGTATCTCATTCTCTCCCCATTCCTTGTATTATCTCTGCGTCCTCTGCGTTCTCTGTGCCTCTGCGGTTCAATTGATTTGTCAGTCTGGAGGGGGTGGTATGGCGGATGGGATTCGGTACATCAAGAACATTCCGGGCGGGCGGGGGGATTTGCCGTTCAGCCGGGCGGTCGTCGCGAACGGCTTTGTCTGGGTGTCGGGCGTGGGCGGCGCGAACCAGACGAGCGGCGAGGGCGGCGGCACGATCGAGGAGCAGACGCGCGGCACGATCGAGAATCTGCGCAAAATTCTCGACGCCGCCGGGTCGTCGCTGGAGCGCGTCGTCTGGATTCAGGTGGGGCTGGCCGATCCGGCGGAGTACGCGCGCATGAACGCCGAGTACGTCAAGCATTTCCCGGACGACGCGCGGCCCGCCCGCGCGACGGTCAAACTCGGCTTCGAGAACCCGAACACCAAGTTGGTGATGGCCTGCACCGCGCTCGCGGGCGACACGACCGGATAGGGGCCGCCGCCCGGCGGCGCACCGGGCAATCGAAAGTGAGGCGACGAGATGGACAAACTCAACGACGGCGAGATCACCGCGCGGCTGGGGAAACTCGCGGGCTGGGAACGCAAGGGCGAGAGCATCGCGAAGACGTACGAACTGAGCGACTTCACGCACGCCCTCGGCTTCGTCGTCGAGGTCGGCGTCATCGCCGAGGCGGTCTGGCACCACCCGGACATCACGATCCGCGGCTGGAACAAGGTGGACATCACCTGCAGCAGCCACGACGCGGGGACGATCACGAAGCGCGATGTGGACCTCGCGGATAAGATCGAGGAAGCGTTCGCGAAGCGCTAATGTGGTAGCGCGGCGTCGCGGCGAATGAGGCGGGGCGTCCCGCGAAGCGCGGCGAGGTCGGGTGTTCCGGCGGCGAACATCGCGACGCGGAGCGTGGTCGCTAGTTCTTCGATGGTTTCCAGCACCGCGTCGGTGGAGATGGCCGCCGCCTTGAGGAAAGGGAGGGCGAGGCCGCAGGTGTGCGCGCCGAGGGCAATCGCCTTCGCGACCTCCACGCCGTCGCGCAGCCCGCCGCTGGCGATCAGCGGCATCGTCGGGAGCGATGCCGCGACGCCGGCGACGCACTCCGCCGTCGGGATGCCCCAATCCACGAAATGCGCCGCGACCCGCGCCGCCATCGGACTCCGGGCGCGGTGCATCTCCACCTGGCTCCACGAGGTGCCGCCCGCGCCCGCGACATCAATCGCCGAGACTCCCGCATCCGCGAGTTGCCGCGCGACATTCGGCGCAATGCCCCAGCCGACCTCCTTGACGGCGACCGGCACGCCAACCGCGCGGCAGATGGACTCGATCCGCCCGAGCAGAGTGCGCCAGTCGTGATCGCCCTCGGGTTGGAGCGCCTCCTGCAGGGCGTTGAGATGCAAAAAGAGGGCGTCCGCGCCGATCATCTCGACCGCGCGGCGGCACTCGTCCACGCCGTAGCCGCGATTGAGTTGCACCGCGCCGATATTCGCGAGGAGCAGGATGTCCGGCGCGGCATCGCGCACATAGAACGTGGCGGCGAGCGCCGGTTGCTCCACCGCGCTCCGCTGCGAGCCGACGCCGAGCGCGACCCCGGCGGCCTGCGCGGCCTGCGCGAGGCGGTGGTTGATCGCCGTCGCCTCGTCCGTCCCGCCCGTCATGGAGGAGACGAGCAGGGGCAGGCGCAGTGCCTTGCCGAGGAAGGTCTGCCGGGTGTCAATGGCGTCGAGGTCGCATTCCGGCAATGCCTGATGGACGAAGCGGTACCGCTCGAAGCCGCTCGTCAGGCCGGAGGAGACATCCTCATCGAGCGCGATGCGGAGATGCTCGGCCTTGCGGCGTTGGGTTGTCGGGCGGTCGTCGGGCATCGTTGCAAGATCTCCATGCGCGGCATTGCCCGCCCTGAGAGAATAGCCGCGCGTCCGGTACGCCGCAAGCGGATGCGCGCCGCCCGGGGGCGGATGAGGAGACATCCGTACCTGTCCACCGGGTTCCGCGTCATCAATCGGGAGTTTGCGTTCGCGCGGGCATTTTCCTAACCCCCCGGCCCCCTTCCCTTGGAGGGAAGGAGGAGCGAGCCACTTCGGTGTTGCGGCACTCGGGGGAGTGTCTCGATATTGCGACGAGTCACCCCTTCCCGTTCCGGGAGGGGGCCGGGGGGTAGGCAGTCCGGCTACCGGCTGTTCAATGTCTCTTCGCTGATGGAGCGCACCGCGCCGAGGAGCGTGCTGGCGCGGGCGGTGCGCGAGAGTTGCGGGCGGGCGACGAAGGGGTCGTATCCCTGCCGGACGATCGCGGCGAGCATCGCGCGCGCATCGGAGATGACGAGCGCGCAATCGAGGCGCGCCCGCCCTCGGAGCATCGTGACGAGCGGCGCGCCGTGGTGGAGCAGTTCGAGCGCGCGCTCGATCTCGAAAGCGATCATGGCGCGGATATTCGTGTTCGCGCGGCGGTTCGCGATCGCCTGCGCGAGATCGTCGCCGGAGACGCCGAAGAGGTGCATATCCTCCCGCGGGACATAGATGCGGCCGCGCGTGTAATCGCGCGCGATGTCACGCCAGAAGGCGGTCAGCAGCACGGCGGTGCTGATGGCATCGCTGTGTTCGATGCGCTCCGCATCGGTGTAGCCGAGGATGGCCAGCACGAGCCGACCGAGCGGGTTGGTCGCGCGGGCGCAGAAGGTGAGCAAGTCGTCAAAGGTCTCGTAGACGGTGGTGCGCTGCCGCTCGCGCTGCGCCGCGATCAGGGAGAGAAACGGCGCGCGCGGAAGATCCTGCGCGGCGAGTGGGGAGAGCACCGGGTGATAGATCGCCGCCCCATCCCACACGCGGTTGACGTCGGCCTCCCACGCGTTGAGGCGTGCCACATGGTGCGGCGTCGGCGTACCTAATGTGCGGGTTTCGCGGTAAAAGGCGGCGAGGGCGGCGAGGGCGGGGCGGTGCCTGCGCGGGAGGAGCAGCGCGCGCACCGGCAGGCGCGCCGCGCGCGCGCTGTGCGGCGCGGTGCGCACGTTCTGTGGCAGCACACGTTCGTTCCGGCGTGCCGGTTGCACGTCGTCCGTCGCGCGGACGTGCACGGCGTCGGCCTCCATACGCCCCCCTCGTCACCACGGCACACAGCGTTCGCTTGCGTGGCGCGCTCGCCAGTATAGCAGAACAGATCGCGCGGTCGGAACGATGGGTGGGATGATTCGCGCGCGTACTCCGCAGGCAACGCTCGTTACCACTGATATGAACGGACGCCCGCGCGCATCCGTGACGGGTTCGGCAAAATTCCGCTCAATCCTGGCCGAACGCGCTCTTGCCGACGAGGGTCAGCGTCACGTCGTCCATCGGCGGGTTGTGCAGCCCGGCGCGCACATCGCGGTAATACCGTTCGAGCGGCAACTCCTTCGACAGGCTCGCGCCGCCGACGACGCGCATCGCGCGGTCCACGATGCGGACGGCGGTGTTCGTCGCGGTCATCTTCGCGGCGGCGACGCGGCCCGCGAAGCCGGGGCGCCGCGCGCCGGAGGCATCCCACTCGTCGGCCACCGGCCAGAGGAGCGACCGGGCCGTGAGCAGGGCGATGTCTATCTCGCCGATCTTCGCTTGGATCGCCGGGAGGGTGGCAATCGGCTTGCCGAGGCCGGTCGGCACGCGATCCGTCGCGTACCGCACGGCGGCATCGCGCGCCGCCTCCGCGACGCCGAGATAGACGCCGCTCACCGCCAGCGCGCCCCACGCGCGGTGATCGGTCGCGCCGGGGTCCGCGCCCTTGCGCATCCCGCCGACGCGGACGACATCCGCATCCGGCACGAAGACCTCCTCCAGCAGCACATCGTGGCTGCCCGTCGCGCGCATGCCGAGGCTGTCCCACGTCTCGATGATCGAGAGGCCCCGCGCGCCGCGCGTGACGAGGAAATCGCCTGTTTCATCCCGACCCGCGATCCCGGCGAAGACGAGGAAGTAGGTGAGGATCGGGCTGAGCGTGCTCCATGTCTTGCGGCCACTCACGAGCCAGCCGCCCTCGACCTGCGTCGCCGTCGTGTTCGGTCGCCCGCCGCGCGACGGGGAGCCGAGTTGCGGCTCCGTCGCGACGCTGTTGACCGTCGCGCCGTCCCGCACCGCCCCGGCGAAGACGCGCGCCCGGATGCCGTCCGGCCAGGCGTGGAATTGCGCCTCCCGCCCGATCGTCGAGAGGGACATCGTGCTGCCGAGGGCGGTCGCGCCGTTGCCGAGCGCCAGCCGCCCCTGCGCGCGGACGAACTCGCCGAGGTTCGCACCCATGCCGCCGTCCGCCTCCGGGACGGTGAGCGCGAGGTATCCGGCATCTTTAAGGTCCGCGAAATCCGCGAACGGGAAGGTGTTGTCGCGATCGTGGGCGGCGGCGCGCGGCGCGATCTTCGCCGCCAATTCGTCCGCGAGGGCGACGAAGCGCGCCTGCCGGTCGGTGTATGCCGCGTCGAGAATCGTCATGCCCGCTCCCTTGGTGTTTCACCCCCGTGCCAATCCCAACCGCGGCATCGTATCATGCCACAGGGCCGACAGATCCATGTAGTGTACCAGCGAGGCACGCCTGCTCGATTATCCTGTTTCGCTCGTCGAGCAGTGCGATACGGCACGGAAGGTGCGCTGTCATGAGCGCGGCCGGTTTCCATCGGCGAAGGGAAGTTGTGTGCCGGATGAACAGCCATCGCAAAGCGATCGCGACGCAGTGCGGCGATTCTATCGGACAATCAAGGGGCCGAACCCGACGCGCGACGATTTCCTCTCCGATCAGGCGCGAGGAAACGATCCGCCGGCAGCGCCCGGCAAGCGGCGGTATTGGCAGGGCCTCTCCGCATTCGACTCATGGGAAAATGCCCGTGCCGTCGCGCGACGGTTCCGATCTCAGGGCGACCATATCGCGGAAGTGACAATCCCGGCATCCGGGGCTATAACATACGAGCGGTGGGGGCGAAACCCGGGGCATCACACCATCTGGGGCGATCCCGATGATTTGATGGCGCGGGTCACCGCGATACAGCCGGTGTTCCTCCCCGACGAGGAGTACGACGATGGTGACAACATTTCAGGTCTGGAATAGCGAGAGCAACAACCTCATTGATGAGTTCGACAGCGAGGCCGCCGCGCTCGATGACGTTCGCTGGCGCATCGAACGCCGGGGCGAAGATGTCGTCCAGTCGTTGGCGCTGATCGGTCTCGACGCGACGGATCAGGTCTCGATGGTCATCGAGGGCGAGCGGTTGCTGCGCCGCGTGCGGGAGCGAATCTCCCTCACCGCCTGATGATACACGGGCTCCCGGATGCCCCGGCCGATGGAGCCTGTTTCCCGGACATTCGGACGGAATCTCGCCATCGCATCGTGCGGCGGTGTTTGCCGAGTCGTTTGGCATCGTGGGGAGCACTGTCAGGAGGCGGAAGTGGCTTCGATAACCCGCGTCAAGGTCGTCGTCACCTGTCCGGGGCGGAACTATGTGCTGGTGAAGATCGAGACGGACGAGGGGCTATACGGCTGGGGCGACGCGACGCTCAACGGGCGCGAACTCGCCGTCGCGACGCTGCTCACCGAGCACATCACGCCGCTCCTGATCGGCATGGACCCGGACCGCATCGAGGACATCTATCAGTACCTCTCGCGCGGCTCGTACTGGCGCGGTGGCCCGATCCAGATGACGGCCATCGCCGGGATTGATCTCGCCTTGTGGGACATCAAGGGGAAGCGGGCGAACCTGCCCGTCTATTCACTGCTCGGCGGCAAATCGCGCGAGGGCGCGCTCGCCTACGCGCACGCGAGCGGGGGCGACTTCGCGGCGGTCGAGGAGCGCGTGCGCGAACTGATGGCGCACGGTTTCAGAGTAATCCGCGCGCAGGTGGCGATCACCGGGGCGGGCCTGAAGGGGACGTACGGCGTCGAGCGGGGCACGCGACGCGAGCGGGAGCAGGGCTTGCCCGGATTGCCGGAGGTCGAGACGTGGGAACCCGCGCCCTACCTCCGCGCCGTGCCGCGCCTCTTCGATCACCTCCGGAGCAACCTGCCCGAAGAACTGGAACTTTTCCACGATGTGCACGAGCGGCTGACGCCGATCGAGGCGGCGCGGCTGGCGAAGGAGTTGGAGCCGTACCACCTCTTCTTCCTCGAAGACGCGCTGCGCCCGGAGCACAAGGAATCGTTCCGCCTGATCCGGCGGCACACGACGACCCCGCTCGCGATGGGCGAACTCTACTTCAACACATGGGACTGCCTGCCGGTCATCACCGAGCAATTGATTGATTTCATCCGCTGCGACCTCGGCCACGCGGGCGGCATCACCGGCGGGCGGAAGATCGCCGCCATCGCGGAGCCGTACGCCGTCAAGACGGCGTGGCACGGCCCCGGCGACATCGGGCCGATCGTCCACGCGGCCAATGTCCACCTCGATCTCGTCGTGCCGAACTTCGGCGTGCAGGAGATGGTCTTCTTCCCGGAGCAGGTGCAGGAAGTGATCCCCGGCGGCCCGACCTTCAACGACGGCTACCTGACCGTCACCGACGCCCCCGGCCTCGGTACCGACGTGAACGAGGAGTTGGCCGCGAAGTACCCCTACCGGCGCGCCTACCTCCCGACGACGCGGCGCCTCGACGGCTCGGTGCACGA
>JAICIL010000118.1 GCA_025924435.1 Chloroflexia bacterium
AGCATGTATCCAAGCAGTTCCCCGGCGCGGCGCGACCGGCGGTGAACGATTGCAGCCTCGAGGTCGAGGCGGGATCATTTGTCTGCCTCGTCGGTCCGTCGGGGTGCGGCAAGACGACGCTCCTCAAGATGGTCAACCGCCTCTATGAGCCGACGGGCGGGAAGATTTACGTCGAGGAGACGGAAATCCATCAACTGCCGGTGACGGCGCTGCGGCGGAAGAGCGGTTATGTCATCCAGCAGGTCGGCTTGTTCCCGCATATGACGGTCGCGAAGAACATCGCCGTCGTGCCGCAACTGCTCGGCTGGCGGCGCGAGAAGATCGCCGCCCGCACGGACGAACTGCTCGCCCTGATCGGCCTGCCGCCGGATGAGTACCGGGGCCGCTACCCGGCGCAACTCTCCGGCGGGCAGCAGCAGCGCGTCGGGCTGGCGCGCGCCCTCGCGGCGGATCCCGGCCTGATGCTGATGGACGAGCCATTCGGCGCGATTGACGCGATCACCCGCACGGGCCTGCAGGACGAGATGGCCCGCCTCCAGCGGACGCTCAAGAAGACGATCCTCTTCGTCACGCACGATGTCGAGGAGGCGCTGCGGCTCGGCGACCTGATCGTCGTGATGCGGGACGGTAAGATGGTCCAGTCCGGCACGCCGCTCAGCGTCCTCACCCGGCCCGCCGACGCATTCGTCCACGATCTGCTCGGCGCGGACGATATGGTGCGGCAGTTGGGCCTGCTGCGCGTGGAGGAGACGATGGCGGCCGTGCCGGACGGCGTGCGCCGCGCCGACGGCCCGACGATCGGGCGAGATGACGACCTCCGCCATGCGCTCTCGCTCCTCCTGCGCGCCGACGCGACCGTGCTGACGGTGATGGAGGGCGAAACGGCGGTCGGCACGCTGACGCTCGACCAGATTCACCGCGCGATATTGGCGGAGAAGACCGATGCGATACATCATTGACAACCCGGATATCGTCCGGGATTTGCTGCTCCGGCATCTCCAGATCACGGCGATCTCGCTCGGCATCGCGCTGGCGATTGCCCTGCCGCTTGGCCTGCTCGTCAACCGCTACCGCTGGCTCGCGGTGCCGATTGTCGGCACATTGGGCATCCTCTACACGATCCCCAGCCTCGCGCTGATTATCCTGCTCATCCCCGCCTTCGGGCTCGGCTCGAAATCGGTGATCATCGCGCTCATCATCTACGCGCAGATCATCCTCGTGCGCAATGTCCTCGTCGGTCTGCAATCCGTCAGCCCGGCGATGCTGGAAGCGGCGCGCGGCATGGGCATGAATGGGTGGCAGACGTGGTGGCGCGTCCAGTTCCCGCTCGCCCTGCCGATCATGCTCGCGGGCCTGCGCATCGCGGCGGTCGTCGTCATCGGCATCGCGGCGATTGGCGCGAAGTTCGGCGCGGGCGGGCTGGGCAAACTGCTCTTCGACGGCATCTCCGGCAACCGGTACGACAAAATCTGGGCCGGGGCAATCGCCGTTTCCGCCCTCGCCTTCGCGATCAACGGGCTGCTGTTGCTCCTCGAACGCCTCTGCGACCCCGCCCGACGCGGCGCGCGCATGACCCGCCGCCAGCGCGCTGTCCGCGACATCACCGAGAACCTCACGCCAATTCCGGGATAAGCCGGTAGCGCGGGCTTTGGAATATCCTCGCCGACCGCGCGTTGATAGCCGCGCGGAACAAGAATTAGGGGGACGCGATGCAGATTGACACGACGACGGACTTCGGCAAGCGCGTCGAGCGCCGGTTGCGCGAGGAGACGATCATCTGGCTGACGACGGTGCGGCGCGACGGGACGCCGCAACCCACGCCGGTCTGGTTCCTCCGGGAGGGCGACACCGTGCTGATGTACAGCCGCCCGAACCAGCAGAAGGAGCGGAACATCGCGCATAACCCGAAGGTCGCGCTCCATTTTGACG
The DNA here is from genome assembly GCA_025924435.1 of Chloroflexia bacterium. The sequence continues at coordinate 1,930 of JAICIL010000118.1, forward strand.
GCGACGGCCGGGGCGGGGACATCATCGTCCTCACGGGCGAGGCGCGGATCGTCAGCGATGCGCCCCCGGCGACCGGTGTGTCGGCATACATCGAAAAATACGCCGGGCCGATCAAGCAAATCGGCATGGATGCCGAATCGTTCGCGCGGGCATACTCGGTCGCCATCCGCATCACGCCGACGGATGTGCACGGGCATTGACCCGACTTGCCTGCTCCTCCTGTTTCGGGGAACAATACCGTCAGCAATGCTCAGAGGTTTCTTCATCGTCTCCGAGGCATGTTGCCCCTCCCGCATCGGAGGGGCAACCGCAATTGCAAGCGATGGCATACCAGCCCGCATAGATTGATTGCCGAACGCCGAGTCGGATACGCCGCCGCCGGTCGGCGATCCTCGGTATTTCCTCCCGACCGATTTACTTCCGCGTATTTTGGTGCTACACTATGCATAGTCATATCCACATCTGAAGCGCGGCTGGGGTCGTTCTTACACCACGCGAAAGGAGTCGCCCGTGTTGAATCGTGCTCATCTCGCTCCGCCCGCGGCATCGCCCGAGGCGGAGGAGCGACCGCCACCCTTCCCCTCCCTCCAACCGCCGGGCTACACCGGCCATCCCCACTTCTGGCAGCGCGCCCTCTCGCGCCGCCAGTTCGTCCGCACCGCGGCCGGCGCGACCGCGATGGTTGTCGGCTCCGGCCTGTGGATGCCGATCCAGGCCGCTGCGGACGGCGACGACGACCATAAGGGCCGGAAACCCGCGCTTGGCGCCGCGCCCAACCCCATTCCCGGCGGTCTCGACCTGCTCGGTAACGGCCACATCTTCCACGTCTTCTTCCCCGTCTACGGCCAGGAGGTCTCCACGATCACCGACTTCAACGGGATGATCGCGGCCGCCGAGATCCAGGGCATGGGAACCGGCACCGATACCGCCAAGGGGATGAAGACGCGCTACTTCTACGACGCCGACATGCGCGTCATGGACGGGATGTACATCGGCAAGGATGGCAAGACGCGGAAGGGCGCTTTCGGCTTCGTCTGACTGGACCTGTTCACTGGCCCGGTGGGCCAGCCAGGGAGCACGCAGGTCCATGATTTCAATCCGGGCGTCGGCGCGGACGGCCTGTTCTGGACAATTCCCATCCCGCGCGACAGCATGGAGATTGATCTGGACGACGCGACCGCCCGGTTCCGCATGGAACACCTCGCGATCCCCGACTTTTTCGACTTCCTCAACGCCGTCGGGGCGAGCAGCTCGCCGGTCCCGCCAGCGCAGAGCGCCGTCTCGTTCGACGTGCGCTGGCGGGGCACGAAGCCGCTTGCCCACCTCAGCGACGCGGCGAACGGATTCGTGGGCGATTTTATGCACAGCCAGGCGACGATTGCCTGGTCGGCGGAGGAGCCGACGCAACACTTCCGTTTCATGTCCGACGGAGCGGAGAAGTCAACAACAATCTCCGGGGTGATCGGACGCGAGCGCAACGGCGCGTTCTTCTCATAGTCACTGCGCTTCCCCAGCCGCAGTCGGGGCGGACCTGATGGCCCGCCCCACGTCCGTGAGACGCCGCCCGCACTCTGCTATCGGCTATCATCCGTGCGGTCCCCGCGCGTGTCCGTCCCTCGTCTTTACTTCAATACGTAGCCGAAGAGTGCGACGAGCAGGAAGAAGCCGAGCAGCGAGAAAATCGTGAATGCCCACGCGGGCGCGAGCGTGCGGAGCGTTTCGTTGTCCTGGATCATCACGCGCTCATTCGTGTCGTGCTCATCCCAGATGGGCAGCGAGGTCGCGGTGATGCGGCGGGGGCGAGGATAGACGGGAATATGCCAGAATTTCTGCATACGGTTGACTCCCAGAACAACGCGAGATGTTTACCATGCCCACAATACCACATTTATGCGCCGGTGGGCCGCTGATGCATGGGCATCGCGTGCCCGTATGACACCGCGGGATCGAAGTAGGTCTCGCCCGTGCGTGCCAGCGCGCAGCATTTCGGCACCCGCTCGCCATGCCCCCGATGCATCGCGGCGGGCAGGGCGTCCGGAGGGAAAAACCGCGCATCGAGCATCTCTATTCCGGGCGATAGCGCATGCTCGGCGCATTCGACCAGAAAGACGAAGTGGATGAGATGCACTTTGGACCGCGATCCCCAGAAACGGCCATCGAAGACGCCGAGCAGCCGCCGCACGTCGCCGCGCAGCCCCGCCTCCTCCCACAACTCGCGCAACGCCGCTTCCGCCGGCGTCTGCCCGATCTCCGCGATCCCGCCCGGTGTCGCCCAGTGGCCATTGTCCTTGCGCCGGACGAGCAGGATATCGCCCCGCGCATCGAAGACGGCGGCCTCCACGCCGATCGCGGGCGAGATGCGCCGCCACGGCTCCGCATCGAAGACCGCCCGCACATCCGCCGCCGTCCCCTCGTCGGCGAGCGCGGCGACCTTCGCCGCCAATTCCACCATGCGATGCGCCCGCTCCACCTCGTACACGTTCGTGGCGAACTCCTTGCCGAGCGTCGCCATCCCGCGCATCTCATCGGCGATCAGATAGAGTTCCTGCCTCCCGCACGGGGATGTTGAGCCGCCAAGCCGCCAAGGGAGAAAGAGAAATAAGGAGCAAGACGGATTTCTTTTCATTTCTTCGTCTTTCTTGGCGCCCTTGGCGTCTTGGCGGTTCAAATCAATCCCTCCCGCGCACCGCGACGACGAGCATGCGGTCCGCGCCGTCGTCGAGCGGCGTCAGGTCGGCGTCGGCATAGACCGCTTCCACGGCGAAGCCCGCGTCGTGCAGGAGCAGTTCGATCTCGTAGCGGCCGATCAGCCGCATCGAGAACGGGACGACGATGCGCGAGAGCGTGCGATCCGGCGCGGTGATGTCGTAGAACCAGGTCGCCTCGACGGTCTGCGTCGCCGCGCGATAGAAGGCGGAGACGAAGCGGTCTACGCGCTCCCCCGCCGCGCTCGCGAACGCCGTCTCGTGCGTGATCGCGCCGTAGTACGCGCCGAGCAGTTCGGGGTTCGGATGGATGAGATCGAGCACGAGCAGCCCCCCGGGCCGAAGATGGGCGGCGATGGCCCGCAACGCGGCCTGCTGCGCCGCCGTATCCGGCATGTGAAGGAAGGTGTTCTGCGCGCAGAAGGCGAGCGCGAATCGCGCATCGCCGAGCGTGGCGAGCGCGCGGAAGTCGTCTCGTCGGAGCGTCACCTGCGCGCCATACCCGGCATCCGCGACGACGGCCCGCGCCTCGGCCAGCATCGCGGCGGAGGTGTCCACGCCCGTCACCGCGTAGCCCGCCTCCGCCAGCGGCACGAGGAACCGGCCCGCGCCGCAGCCGAGATCGAGCACCGGCCCGCCCATCCGTGCCGCGAAGGCGAGCAGGAATGCGGCGTCCGGGTCGTCCGGATCGGCGGGCGGGAATTCCGCCGCGTAGAGGGCGGCAATCGTCTCGTAGTCGGGGTCGTGCCAGTTTTCCATGCGGCCAGTATGACCGCAGCGGGGAGAGAGGGCAAACGGCCCTACTCCCGCAACTCCGCCAGCCCCCGCTCGATGAACGGCTCCCCGCCGGTGCGGAGGCCGAAGATGAGGGTGTGATAGGGCGCGAGCGCGCGGTAGAAGGCGACGCGGTCCGCGAAGGTCGCGTCCACCGCGCCGCCGTAGGAGGTGAGGAGCGCGGGGAGCCAGGCGGCGGGCAGGCCGCAGAAATCCTGCGCCGGGTCGCCGATCGAGATGTCGCCCCAATCAATGACTCCCGTAAGATCGCCGGTGCGCGGATCGAGCAGGAGATGATCGCCGCCGAGATCGCGGTGCAGGAGCACGGGCGCGAAGCGGAAATGCACCGGGTCGTCGAGATAGGTGGCAAAGAGTGCTTCCGTCCGTTCCCGCTCCGGCGGTGTCAGGCGCGGGAAGAGCGCGCGCAGTTCGGTGAGCATCGAAACGTACTGCGCGCGCCATGCCTGCGGCGTCGTGTCCGGCATGCCAAAGAGCGCCGCATCCTCCGCAGGAAAGTGGTGCAACGCGGTCAAAAAGGCGCCAATCCGCGCCGCCAACCGCTCCGGTTCAACGAGATTGGCAGCCGCCTTCGCGAGTGGGACGCCCGGCAGTTTCCGGTAGCCGATGAAGGAATAGGGCAGGTCAGCGGAGTGAACCATGTAGTCAATGCGGGGAACCGCGACGGGCAGGAACGGCGCGAGGGAGCGCAGAAGCCCGCTTTGCATCTTTTGGGACGCGGCGATTTCGGCGCGCTTCGGAAACAGGAAGACGAACTCGCCGTTCACTTCCCACGCGGCATTGTCCCACCCCTCGGCGAGGAAGCGGAAGGTGTGAATCGTCAGGTCGGGGAGTGCGGCGGCGATGGCGGCGCGATAGCGGGCGGCATCGTCCGCCATCAGCGCGACGTGTGGATCCACGAGCGCATCGCGCGCCAGTACGAGCCGTGCCGCCGGTGGCGCGCCTGCCAGCCATCTAGCGCCCAGCCGCCGACGCGCAAGCCGGAGCGCCGCCGCTTGCCGATCGCCTTCGCGAAGCGGGCGCGGAAGAACAGCCCGCCGAGCAGCCACCAGAAGCCGAAGACCGCCGCCGTGAGAAAGACGATAGACTTCGGCACGATGAAGGGATGGACGACCGTCAGCATGATAACGACGGCGGCGACAACCGCGAACGCGAACCACCCCCAGAAGTGCGGAATGTTGATCGTCACCCGCCGCGCCTGCCGTTTGTGTTCCTGTTCAATCATCGCCCGTATCCACTTCCCATCATCGCGACGCATTTCGATGCCTCAGTATACCGCGCTCCGGCGGTCATCAGTAGACGGTTCCCGCCGTCAGAACGGCACAGGTTGGCGCACGGCGCTCGTTACTGCCCCGCCCCTTGCCGCGCCCCGCGCGCGTCGCTATCCTTGCGCGGCGAGAGGATGGAGGCGGAGCGAGAAAGGAACGGGCGATGCCGGGCGAACGCGGGGGAAGCGACCGGATTTTCAATCTCCTCAAGGAACTCACGGAGATTCCCGGCCCGTCGGGGCAAGAGGAGGCCGTGCGCGTCTGGCTGCGGGAGCGGTGGCGCGGGCGGATGGCCGAATGGCACGAGGACCCCGTCGGCAACATCCTCTGCCGCGCCGGCGGGAGCGGGCCGAAACTCCTCGTGCAGGCGCACATGGACGAGATCGGCTTCGTCGTCCGTTACATCACCGACAAGGGCTTCCTGATGCTCGACACCGCGCAGGGGATGCGCCGCAATTCGCCGGATCGCCGCTACATGATCGGCCAACTCGCGCAGGTCGTCGGGCGGCACGGCGTCGTCGCGGAGGGCATCTTCGCCACCGCCAGCGGCCACACGCTCACCCGGCCGCAACTGGAGAAGCCGCACCTCGACTTCAACGATTTCTTCGTGGACATCGGCGCGAAGAGCCGGATGGAGGTCGAGCAGCGCGGCGTCCACGTCGGCGCGGGCGTCATCTGGTCGTGGCCGGCGCGGCGGTTCGGGACGCGCATCGCGGGCAAGGCGATGGACGACCGGATGCTCCTCGCCATCATGGATCTCCTGCTCGACGATCTCGACACCAAGACCGTCCGGTACGACCTCTGGTATGGCGCGACGGTGCAGGAGGAGGGTGGGCTGCACGGTGCGAAGGCGATGGCGCATCTCCATGATTTCGATCTCGCCATCGCGCTCGACGTCGGCCTCGTCGGCGACGTGCCGACCGTCGAGGAGAAGGAGTACGCGACGCACCTCGGCGGCGGGCCGACGCTCGTCCACAAGGATGGCGGCATCCACTACGACCGGCGGCTGCTCTGGCGGCTCGCGGACGTCGCGAAGGCGAACGGTATCCCCTTCCAGCACGGCGTCTACGCGAACTACAGCTCGGACGCGCACGCCTTCATGGATCACGGCATCCCGGCGGCCCTGATCGGCACGCCGACGCGCTACACGCACACGGCGACCGAGATGGTCGAGGAGAGCGACATCGCCGCCACGGTGAACCTGCTGCGCGCCTTCGCCACGACGCCCCCCGCGCAATAAGGGCGCACGATGTCCGCGCGCGACCGGCCGCTGCCCTACCGCTGGGTCGGATGGCGCCCGGTGCGCCTGCTTCGTCGCGCGCTCGTCGTCGGCTGCTTGTATCCCTTCATGCGCATCTGGATGCGGCGACTCGTCGTGGAGGGACGGGAGCACATCCCGCCCGGCCCGGTGATCTACGCCGCCACCCACACCAGCATGGCCGACACGCCGCTCCTCCTCTGGGCGGTCGGCGCGCGGCGGGACCGCCTCGTCGTCACGGCGGCGCGCGATTACTTCTTCCGGCGCAACCGGCCCGGCTTCGGCCCGTTCGTCGCGCTCGTCTTCGCCGCCGTGCCGATTGATCGCACCGGCCCTCCGCGCCGGTCGCTCCACGACGCAATAACGTGGTTACGTTCCGGATTCTCGCTCGCCATCTACCCGCAGGGGACGATTCCCGGCCATGCCGACGATGAAACGCGGTTGCACCGCGGCGTCGCGCTGCTCGCGAAACAGAGCAAATGCCCGGTCGTGCCGGTGCGGATACTCGGCGCGGCGGACTTCCTGCCCGCCGGTGTGCATTGGCCCCGGCGCGCATCCGTGCGCGTCATCTTCCTCCCGCCGCTCTTGTCCACCGGTGCGGAGACTGTGGAACGTTTCACGGGGCGTCTTCGGGAAGAACTCTTTTCAGCGTAATAACGGAATAGAAATACATCCGCTCCGCGCGGCTTATCGGCGGTTTAGGTCTTGCAAATAGCATAAAACCGCATACAATATCGGCACGAGCCACGCGGTTCTTGCATCATGTTATCCGAATTGCGAGAGAGTTCGGCCAGCCTCATCCTCCTCGATGTGGCATGAAACGTTTTCGCCGCATTGTCGCCTTACGAGGGATGACGGTATGCACATCGCCACAACAACGGTATTGCTGCGGATCGGGATCGCGCTCCTCTGCGGCGCGGTGCTCGGCCTGGAGCGCGAGCGGCTCGAACGGGCCGCCGGGCTGCGGACGCACGCGCTCGTCGCGGTCAGTTCGTCGCTCCTGATGATCGTCTCGGCGTACGGCTTCGCGGATGTGATGGGCGTCGGTCAGGTGACGCTCGATCCGAGCCGGGTCGCGGCGCAGGTCGTCAGCGGCATCGGTTTCCTCGGTGCGGGCGTGATTATCTTCCGCAAGAACACAATCAGCGGCCTGACGACGGCGGCGAGCGTCTGGTCGGCGGCGGCGGTTGGGCTTGCCTGCGGCGGCGGGCTGTTCTGGGCGGCGGCGATTGTCACGGCGGCGATTCTCGTCATCCAGATCGCCTTGCGCTTCGTCGAATATCGCTTCTTCGCCCACCACCAGCCGAGCACCGTGAGCGTGCGGATGAAGCACGCGCCGGGGCAGATCGCGGCGGTCGAGCGCGTCGTGCTGGAATCCGGCGTGCCGCTGCGCGGCCTGCGGCTGCGCACGGGGCGGAGCGAAGATCGGATCGAACTGGTGATGGGGAACGCGCGCGAGACGGCGGTGCTCCGGCTCGTCAACCGCCTCGGTGCGCTGGAAGGGATCGGATCGGTGATGTACCGGAGCATGCATGGCCGGTTGCGGTCGGCGGACGAGGGCGATCTGGTCGAGGAAGCGCTCGGCACATCGGACGAGGAGCGGCGTTCCGTCGCGTGAGGGGAGGTTTTCGATGCAGGTGCTTCCATCCGAACGCCCGATGCCGGTGCCGCTCACATGCGGCGGCTGCCGCCATTGGGGAGCGATGACCGCCCGGATAGACGCGGACACCGAGCAGGCGGGGCGATGCGGGCGGTTCGCCGAAACCCGCCCCGGCACGGCGCGCCCGCGCTGCAACATCTGCTGGGAACCGGCGGTCATCGCGCGGCCCGTCCGGGACGGCATCCTCGCCGATCATTGATGGATAGCGCAGGCTTTCCAGCCTGCGTTTTGCCCTTTGCTCAGTAGCGCGGGCTTTCCAGCCCGCGCCAGCGACAGAGAACGCAGGCTGGAAAGCCTACACCATCGAATGATTACCCCGCGTAGTGCATCCCGGTCTCGGCCATCGTGATCGGCGCGCCCTCGTGCTGGACGCCCGCGCCGACGACCCGCCCGACGTACAGGATGTGGCTCCCCGTCGGGATCGCCTGCTCCACCTCGCACTCCACGTAGGAGAGCGCGGCGGCGAGCACCGGCGTCCCCGTCGTCGCCGCTTCGGTGTAGTCCTCGCCTTCGAGTTTGTTGCCGACGCGCTCGGCGGGCTTGACGAACTTGAGGAGCAAATCCTTCGAGCCGGTCGGCACATTCTGGATGTTGAAGACCTTGCCCGCGTCAATCAACTTGCGCGTGTGGGCATCCTCCTGGATGGCGACGACGACATAGGGGGGGTCGAACGAGGTCTGCGTGAGCCAGTTGGCGGTCATCACGTTCAGTTCGTCGCCCGCGCGCGAGCCGATCAGATAGAGGCCGTATGTCACCTGCATGAGCGCTGCGGATTTCGCTTCGTCGTCCACGGGTTCCCCTTTCGTTGCTGATACCGATTTCCGTGCGCTGAGCGTATCACGCCGGGGCGCGTTGCGCGAGGTCTCGTTCCGGCGGGAGAAATGCGTAATCGTCCACATCGCAGACTGGTGTATAGCCAATCGCCTGATAGATGCGGTTGGATGTCGGGTTGCTCAGGTCCGTGGAGAGGAAGCAGAAGCGATAGCCGCTGTCGAGGAGATGCTGACTCAGGGCGGCAACACACGCACTGGCGTAGCCGCGGCGACGATATTCCAGCGGCGTGCAGACCGAGTTGATGCGGATACCGTGCGGCGTCGGGCCTTCCTGCCCGGCCATCGAGACGGGATGCCCGTCGACTTCCCAGACGTAGAGCGCGCGGTCCGCGTCGCGCAGGCGGTCATCAATCTCCCGCGCGGCGGGGGTCTCGGCATTGACCCCCCAAATCCAGGTAACAAGCAGGTCGCGCTCCGCCACCGTCGCGCGCCGGAACACCCCCGGCACACCGGAGACCGGCCGCACCGCCATCAGTTGGTAGATGCGCGTAGCCATCCGCAGACGAGATACCTGGCCGCTGATCCGCCGCCAGTCCTCGGCGAACGCACGGCCAACGGCGGCCATGCCGATCACGCCGGGAAGCGTCGGGTGCTGCGTATGGAGATCCGCGGCAATGAGTGGCAATGCCTGAGGTGGCGAGAGCGAGAGCACGAGGTTCCACGGTGGGGTCATCACCGCAACAGCGACAACCGCGCCTTCCGCGCGGACTGCCGCGAGATACGGCGCACTGCCGTAATGCGCGGTGTTCGCAACGAGCCGCTCGCAGATACCGAGGATCAGGTTGTGCTCGGCTTCATGCGCGAGCAGGAATTCCCGTGTATGGTTGTAAAACATCGCCGCATCGTCGAAGCGTCGCAGTTCCATCCCTTCTCCTTTCGTCTCCCGCTATGATACCGCTTCCCTTGCCCACCCCCGCGTTGCCCGGTAGGATGGCCGGCGGGATGCGGACGGATCTGGGGAAGGCGGGGCAGATGGCGAGTGAACTCTGGGCGGTCGCGCGGTCGGCGGAGGTGCGGGACCGCATCGCGCAATGCCGCGCCAATCCCGCCGCATGCGGCGGCGTCGCGCCCGACTTCGCCGCCACCTACGCGACGTTCATGCGGCACAACCGGCCCGGCTACTGGAATGGCTACCTGACGTGGGTGCTCGTGCAGGCGATGGCGAGCGAGCGATACGCGCATCTCGCCTACTCGGTGCGCGAGGCGGCGGGCCTCGTCCGCCGGTTCCTCGACGAACCCGCCGAGGAACCGGCCCCGCGCGGGCCATTCGGCCTGCTGCGCCCCCGCCCGCGCCCCTTCCGCGACCGCGTGCCGGAGGTCGCGGCGCTGCTGGATATGCTCATCACCCTCGGCGGCGCGGCGGCGGAGGAACGGCTCGCCCTCCTCAACCCGGATGCCGACCCGGCGTGGAGCGAGGAGGGCGCGCTCTATTTCTCCGATGCCGA
>JAICIL010000119.1 GCA_025924435.1 Chloroflexia bacterium
CCCCCTCCCCTGACCCCTCCCCCGCAAGCGGGAGAGGGGAACAGCCACCCAATATCGGGGCGAGTTACCCACTACCGCCGCAGCGGGGGAGGGGTCAGGGGAGGGGGGCCATCCCCGCCCTGCTCGTCCTCGCTGCCATCCTCGCGCTCAATGCCGGGACCTATTTCGGGTTGATGCGGCACGATGGGAAGGAGACGCTGCGGTTCGACACCTACTTCGCGTCGCAGGCGGGCAAGCGGATGGTCGCGGAGGCGCAGGCGCGCCCCGGCATGACCTTTCTCGCCCCGCGTGCGACGGTTGACCGCGATGTCCTCCCCTTCTTCGCGCGCGTCATGCGGGGCGGCGGGTCGCTCGTGCCGCTGGAGAGCGTCAGACCCGCGACCCTCCCGGCGCGCTATGCAATCCTCCTTCCGAACGGCGCGACCGACCCGCCGCCGGACGGCATCATCGCCGCGCTGCCCTGGGCGAAGGGGCTTGAACGCATCCCCGGCAACAGCCCGGCGGGCGCTGGCGGCGTCCCGGCCTTCATCGAGTACCGGACGCCAGCGTGAGCGATGGGGAGGTTCGGGGTTCGGGGTTCGAGGTTCGGAGAAAGAGCGCGCCCCTACTCCGAACTCCGAACCCTGCACTCCGAACCCTGCTCTGGCTCGTCGCGGCGGCATTCGTTGCGGCGCTGCTGCTGACGGCGGCCTATCAGGTGCGGCCCACGTACCGCATCGGGATCGGCGATACGGCGCACGACACGCCGCTGATCGAGGGGTTCAACGCGCCGGAGCGGCAGGCGGCGGCGGACGGCGGCGCGCGATACCGCTGGACGCGGGAGCGCGGGCGGATCACCCTCCCCGGCATCGGGCGCGGCGCGGTCGGTGTGGATCTGCTCCTCAACGGCGCGATCAACCCCGCGCCGGAGACCCAGGTGCTCGCCAATGGGGCCGCGATTGCCACGCTTCATCTGACGCCCGATTTTCGCTCGTATCACATGGACGTGCCCGCCTCCCTGATGGCCCACGGGACGCTCGAATTGACCCTCGCCACCAACCCGTTCACGCCGCGCGGCGACCGGCGGATATTGGGGATCGTCGTGCAGTCGGTGACGGTGCGCCCGCAGGGGACCGCGTTCGCGCCGCCGCCCGCGCGGATCGCGCTCTCCTTCTGGGTCGGGGCGTTGTGTGTCGCGCTGGCGCTCGCCGTCGCGGGGTTCGGCGGCCCGGTTGCCTTCGCGGGCGCGACGCTCGCGGCGGGCGGGATGGCGGCGTTCCTCGTCTGGAATCGCCTCTTCCTGACCGTGGACGCGGGCGGGGTCGTGCGGGCGGGGGTGCTGATGTTCGCCGTCGCCGCGTTCATCCGCTTCATCTTCGCGCCGCTCTGCCGCCGCGCCGGGTTGGCGACGACCGCGCGGGACGCGCGCTGGCTGGCGCTGATCGCTGGGGCGGCGCTCGCGCTCCGGTTCGCGGGCGTCCTCCACCCGGACATCGTCATCGTGGACCTCAAGTTCCACCTGCACCGCTTCGCGGACGTGGCGGACGCGCACCGGCTCCTCCTGCCGATCCAGTCCGCCGAGTTCGGCGGGCGCACGGTGCTCTACGCGCCGACGCCGTACCTCTTCATGCTGCCGTTTTCGTGGGTGATCCGCGACCGCACGCTGCTGCTCTTCCTCTTCTCGCTCGGCGTGGACCTCGCCCGCTTCTGCGTCCTCTGGCTCGTCGCCCGCCGCGTGGCGCGCGATCTCCTGACGGCGAATCTCGTTGTCCTCACAATGGCGCTGATGCCGGTGGGCTGGATCGTCTATTCGTGGGGGACGTTCGCGAACATCTTCGCGGAGGGGATGCTGACGCTGCTGTTCGCGCTGCTCGCGCTCGGCTACGACCGGCTCGCGGGGCCGCATCGCTGGCGGTGGTGCGCGGTCTTCGCCGCCGTCATCTGCCTGACGCTGCTCGCCCACATCGGCGTCTTCGTCCTCACCGCGCTCGCCGTGGCGCTGTATTTTGTCGCGCGGCTGGTCGCGGCGTATTTGCCCGCCCGGCCGCCTTCGCGCGAGCGGCGGGATGAGCGGATCGCCGGGTCGCTCTTCATGCTGGCCGGGCTGGCCGCCGCGCTGGTCGCCTTCGCGCTCTTCTACCGCTTCCCCGCGCACGATCTCCTCGCCGGGCAGCACGCCGCCTCGGTGGATCAGGAGGAGACCAATACCCAACCCGCGCCCGTCGGCCATCTCTACCGCACAGGCGGCGCGACGCCCGACGACCGGATCGGCCTGCCCGCCGTGGCGACGACTCACCTGAGCGTCGCGCTGGCGCGGGAGGCTTGGGAGATGTCCTATGCCTTCTACCGCGTCTGGCCGGTGATCGCGTGCATCACGGGCTGCATCCTGCTCTGGCGGAGCGGAAGGATTGAGGGGAACAATACGGCATCCGGCGATTTCCCGCCGGGCGATCACCGGCGCGCGGCGGCGCTCACGATTGCCGTGTGGATGGCGGTGGCGGCGATCATGCTCGTCGTGGGGATCGTGGCGCGGCTCTACGTGCGCTATCCGCTCTTCGCGCTGCCCGCCGTCGCCTTCGGGAGCGGCGTCGCGCTCGCCTGGCTCGTGCGGCGCGTCTGGTGGGGCGGGTACGTCGCCGCCGCGTTCCTCGCCTTCTCGGCAATCACGACGCTGCTGATGTGGTATGACCGGATCGTCTACGCATTCAAGGTCGTGGTGTGAGGGGAATAAACCCCTCCCCCGGCCCCTCCCCGACGCGGAGAGGGGAGAAATACGCTCCCCCTCCCGTGTCGGGAGGGGGCCGGGGGGTGGGATTCCCCGGTTTGACACCCGGATCATCCCCGGCGATTATGCGACACTCGCGAGGGACGACCGGCACCGGGTGGCGCGTCTCGTCGGGACGGGGAGGGGCATTGCGTGACGCGTGAACTGGCGATCGGGTTCGACTTCGGCACCTCGAACTCGGCGATGGCCGTCGCTGAACCGGGGGAGAGCGGGGCGCGGCTGCTGCGCCTCGATCCGACCGCGCCGCGCTCGACGCATATCCCGACCGCCCTCTACCTCGAGCGCGACGGCGCGGCCCGGATCGGCTACGACGCCATTCAGGCGTTCGTCGCGGCGGAGGCGGGGCGGCGGATCGTCCGCCAGCGGCAGGCGACGGGGCAGTACATAGACACCCTCGTCGGCCTCGGCCCGCAGGCGGTCTGGACCGATGTGGATGTCAGCCAGCCGGGGCGCTTCTTCCAGTCGCTCAAGAGTTTCCTCGCCGACCGCAGTTTCCGGGGCACGAACGTCTTCGGGCGGTACTACACGATGGAGGACCTGATCGCGACGATCATGCGCGCGATGCGCCTGCGCGCCGAGGAGGAAGTGGGGCGGCCGATCACGCGCGCGACGGTCGGGCGGCCCGTCCACTGGGCGGAGGACGACCCGAAGAAGGACGCGCTGGCGCTGCGGCGGATGGAGACGGCGCTCGAAGCGGCGGGATTCGCGACGTTCGATTTCGTGCCGGAGCCGATCGCGGCGGGGCTGCATTTCGCCGCCACCCTGCCCGCGCCGCGCAATGTCGTCGTCTTCGATTTCGGCGGCGGCACGCTCGACGTGACGGTGATGCGGATCGGGGGCGGCGAGCGCGCCGTCCTCTCCACCGGCGGCATCCCCCTCGGCGGCAACACGCTGGACGAGGAGATCATGGATCAGCGGCTACTCGCCCATTTTGGCCAGGACCTGCGCTGGGGCCCGCAGGACCTGCCGATGCCCAATCACATCCTCGACTCGATCCGCCGCTGGTACACGATCCCCGACCTCAATGAACCGCGCACGCTCGCCTTCCTGGAGAATCTGGAGCGCGAGACGGCGGGGGCGGCGCGGCGTCAGGCCCGCGCGCTGCTCGCGCTCGTGCGCGGCAATCACGGCTGGCCGCTCTTCCGCGAGATCGAGCGGGCGAAGATCGGCCTCTCGGACCGCGCGAGCGAGCGGATCGCCTACGGCGCCGACGCGATCGCCATTGACGAGCCGCTGCCGCGCCGCGCATTCGAGGCGCTCATCGAGGCGCGCGTCCGGCAGGCCGAACGGTGCCTCGACGGCGCGCTCGCCGCCGCCGCGCTCGAACCGGGCCAGATTGATGCGGTCGTGCGCACCGGCGGCTCCTCCGCCATCCCCCGGTTCCAGCGCCTGCTCGCCGCCAAATTCGGCGCGGACAAACTGCGCTTTCAGGACGCCTTCACCTCCGTCGTCACCGGCCTCGCCTTCAGTGCCGCCGACCGGATCGCCGATTCAGCCGCCTGATCGCGCGATCACGAGCGGGCGGGCAGGATGCGGAGCGTCACGCGGTCGAGCGTGCCGAAGGCCGCACCGCCGCCGATGAAGAGCCGCTTCATGTCATATCCCGCGACATCCTTGACGGCGTTGCTGCCGAAGTGCGCCGCGTAGCCATCGGGGAGCGTCGTCTCGACGGCGAGCAGGGCATCGCGCACGGCGGCGCGGTCGCTTTCGCCGGATACGACCGACGCGACCGTTTGCCCGGCCTTTTCTGTCAGCGCGCACCGGAAACCACGCGCCGCGAGCGCGCCGTGCAGGGTGGCGAGGGGCGTCCGGCCGTCCGCCGTGACCGTGAGATTTTCGGCGTCGAGCGCGATGGCGGCTGCGCGAACGATATTGGAACCATCTGGTGTTTGCCGGTTCGTGGCTTCCCACATCTTCCCGGCGCGGCGGGCGGCGACGATCGCATTGATTGTGGCGGCGAACCGGGGCAGGGTCGGCTCATCATCGGTGGGGTCGGGGAGGAGGACGTCGGGGTTGAGCAGGCCGTCCCGGTCGAAGGCGGCCTTGACGGCGCGCATCGCGGCGATTTCGGTCGGCGAGAAGCGCTGCCGCATCTGCCGCCGCTTCTCGCTGCCGATGCCGTGCTCGCCCGTGATCGTGCCGCCGAGGGCGAGCGCCGCCGCGACGACCGCGCCGTCCGCCTCCTCCATCGCCGCGACCTGCGCCGGGTCGTCCCGGTCGTAGAGGATGACCGGGTGGATGTTGCCGTCGCCCGCGTGGCCGAGGGTGAGCATCTGGAGGCCGGCGCGCCGTCCGATCTCGACCACCGCGCGCTGCATCGCCGGGATGCGCTCGCGCGGGACGGTCGTGTCGCAGATGAAGAAGCCGCGCCCGCTGGCGACGAGCGCCAATGCGCCGTCAATGCGCGGCTTCCAGAGCGCCGCCCGCGCCGCGTCGTCGTCCGCCCGGTGGACGGCGCGCGCCCCGCGTCGCAGGATCGGTTCGAGCGCGGCCATACCGTGTGCGACCTCATCCGCGCTGCCGTCGAGGTCAATGAGCAGAAATGCCTCGCCCTCGGCGGGGTAGCCGGAGGGAGAGAAGGCGTCGAAGAAGGCGACGGCCCGCCGGTCGAAGAACTCCATCGCCGCCGGGATGATGCTCGCCGCGATCGTCGCGGAGACCGCCGCCGCCGCGTCCTCCGCGTCGTCGAAGACGGCGAGCAGCGTGCGCGTCACGGCGGGGAGCGGGCGCAGCGCGACGGTCGCCTCGGTGACGACGCCGAGCGTCCCCTCGGAGCCGATCAGGAGGCCGAGCAGGTCTGGGCCGCGGTCGTCCGCCGCGAGGCGGATCGTGTCGCCGTCGACCAGCGCGCATTCGATGGCGCTCACATGGTCGTCGGTGACGCCGTACTTGAGGCAGTGCATGCCGCCCGCGTTCTCGGCGATATTGCCGCCGATCGAGGAGATCGCGGCGGAGCCGGGATCGGGCGAGAAGCAGAGGCCGAGCGGCGCCAGTTGCGCGTTCAGGTCGCCGTTGATGACGCCCGGCTGCACGACCGCCGCGCGCCGCTCGGTATCAATTGTCAGTATCCGGTTCATGGGCCGCAGGTCGAGCAGGATCCGCTCCGGCGTCGGCAGGAACCCGGCGGGCACGTTCGTCCCCGCCGCACGCGGCACGACGGCGATGCCGCGCGCCGCCGCGTACCGGAGCGTCGCCGCGACATCCGCCGCCCGCGCCGCGCGCACGACGATGCCCGGCGTGCCCCGCTGCGTCCAGAAATCGTGGCCATAGGCGGGCAGCGCCGCCGCGTCGGTGACGAGCGCATCCGGCGAGAGCAGAGGTCGGAGGTCGGTGGCGAGCGATGCGAAGGTCAAGGGTTATCCCTTTCGTGCGATGCCGGGATTAGTCATGGCTTCGGGCAGCCGCCGCTTGCGGTTTCGTGGCAAGCCGAGCAAGATCTTCGCCCTCTGCGATCGGTCGTCCACCTTCCGTGCTGGTCTCAGCATCTTCCACGAGCATCCATGTCGCGACAGCCGCTGGCCCATGCTTCCCGACGGTCGCCCGCACGATGGCGAGGGCTTCCGCCAGTGTCTCTGTGTCCACAAGCAAATTCCGCGTCTCGGTATCATAAATCTCGAAATGCATCGGCAGCCCTCCTGAGGCGGGCATGGCGGCTACATGTTGTTCAACAAATCATGGTATTGCGCGATCGTCAGGCCCATATCGTTGATGATCTTCCGTGTGAGTCCGCGCCCAATCTCGCGCGATCCGTGATCGGGAATGACGGTTGTCCGTCCATCGGCATCCCGGAACGAAACATGGCTGCCGACGCGCCGTTTTTCCTCAAATCCTGACGCGATTGCCACCGCTCGCATCGTCTTGAAGGGAACAAGCCGCAGACGCTCCGACATCGGTGCATATTTCTCCCGTGCTGAGATGGAGGATGCGCGAAACGCGATCAGGCGGGCACACGAAGGTCGGTCGGTATCTTCACTTGCATCGTACCGACGAACTCGTTGAGCGGTTCCTCTTGTGAGAGGTCCACCGTCTGGAGATAGACCAGAACGGCTTCCCGGACGTTCGTTTCAAGCGTCACAAGATCGGGCGCTTCGGTGTGGCAGCCGGGGAGTTCAACAACGTCCCCGATCAGCCAGCCGCTTTCGGTATCTCGTTCAATGATGACCGTGAACGTCTGCTGCATTTTCCTGTTCCTTTCCGCCGAGAAATTGTATCACGCGGCGGGGCGGTTGTCGTGCCCGGTGCGTTGCGGGATACTTCCCGGTGCGGTGGCCCACTGTCGTGCCACCGGACGATGCAACGCCGCATGGCCCGCCGTCGGAAAGGACTTCCCCTCGTGTCTGCTGTACACCCGCTGATTGCCGCCTCCGTGGCGGGCGACATCGGCGCGCTGATCGCCCAGGCGGTCTTCGCCTTCGCGCTCCTCCTCATCGCCATCTGGGGCCAGATTTCGCAGGGGAACCGCGCCCTGAAGATGGGGCAGGACATCGCCTTCGGCTTCTTCGCCCTCTTCATCTGGTTCATCGGCGTCGCGCAACTGATCGGCGGGCAGGTCGGTGGCCTCGCGCTCGTCATCGTGACGATCCTGATGGGCACGGCGCTCTTCGACCCGATTCGCAAAGTGACGTGGGCGCGCATCCTGCCCATCGAGCCGGAGAGCCGGATGCACATGCTCGGCCTCGTCTGCCTCCTCTTCGCCATCGCCGTCTTCTTCCTCACCTCCGCCAGCGTCGCGGACCCGATCGGCACGCCGACCGATCGCGCCAGCGTCTACGACCCCGGCCAGCCGCGCGCCGCCAGCGGCATCTCCTGGAGTGGTTTCGACCCGCTGCCCGCGCCGCGCAAGAACATGGGCGTCGTCGCGGTCGGCGGCACGCTCTACGTCGTCGGCGGGGACGACGCGCGCGGCCCGACGAGCAGCGTGCTCGCCTACGACACGAGCCTGCGCGATCAGCCCGTGGCGGGGAAAGTCGCGCAGTGGGCGACGAAGGCGTCGCTGCCGGAGCCGCGCGCGAGCCTCGGCGTGGCCGTGCTCGACGGCAAGATCTACGCGGTCGGCGGCGAGCGGGACGGCGCGCCCGTCGCGACGGCGAGCGTCTACGACCCGGCGACCGACGCATGGAGCGCGCTGCCGCCCCTCCCGGAGGGGCGCACCGATCTCGCGGCGGCGGGCGCGAACGGCAAACTCTACGTCCTCGGCGGCACGACGGTCGCGGGGGCGGCCCCGGAGCGGCCCGGCCTCGCCACCGTCTCCGTCTACGACCCGGCGACGAAGCAATGGTCCGCCGCCCCGGCGATGCCGACCGCGCGGAGCGGCCTCGCGACCGTCACGGTCGGCGATGTGATCTACGCGCTCGGCGGCCAGCGGGACGGCACGAGCCTGGCGGCGGCGGAGCGGTTCGACCCGCGCGCCAATGCGTGGTCCGCGCTCCCGCCGATGCGCGACGCGCGCCGGAACCTCGCCGCGACGAGCCGCGAGAACACGATCTACGCGGCGGGCGGCATCGGCACGGCGGAATCCTCGAACACCCTCCAGGTCTACGACATTGCGGCGAATAAATGGAGCGGCGGCCCCGACCTCGTCGCGGGCAGTTCCGGCCTCGGGTTCGCGGCGGTGAACGGCAAACTGTACGCCGTCGGCGGCGCGAAGGATCAACTCGGGCAGATCGTCCCGCACGGCGGCCTGCTCTTCACGATCGGCGAGGCGCTGATTGTCGGCATACTCGGTGTCGTCTTCGTCGGCGTCGGCGTGCGGCGGACGCGCCGGGCCGCACCCGCGAAAGCGGCCCCGGCGCGGGCGTCGGCGGCGAACCGGGGGGTGATCGCCACGAGCACGGCGGTCGAGGAGGAGAGCGAGCGATTCGTCGGCGGCGTGCGCTTCATGTGGCGGCGCACGCCCGCCGAAATCCGCGCCCGCCTCGGCCTCACCGCCCCAACGCCCCTGACATTGCTCGTCGCGGTCGTCACGTCAGCAGTACTTGTTGGCGTGGCGATTGGCGGGCAGCGGCTGACGGCGCAACTCTCGCCGACGATCGCGGAGAATGTCCGCCGCATCAACGATCGGGCGCTCGCCAACATCGGCGGCCTCGGCGCGGCGGCGGTCGCGGCGATCCTGCTCGGCATCGGCGAGGAGGTGCTCTTCCGGGGGGCGATCCAGCCGCGCTACGGCGTCTTCCTCGCCGCGCTCGCCTTCGCCGCGCTCCACACGCAGTACGGCTTCCCGCTCGCGCCGCTGACCGTCTTCGCCATCGGCCTCGTGCTTGGCGTGGCACGGCGGTACACGAATACCACCGCCTCGATCCTTTCACACGTCCTCTTTGTTGCCGCGATGGTCACATTCGTCGCGACAGGTCTCTGGTCAGGATAAAATGGACGAGGGTCTAACGGTGTGTCGTCACGGACGGGAGAGTGAACCGCCAAGACGCCAAGGACGCCAAGAAATACGGAGAGCAAAGATGGAATGAACGTTTCTCCTTCCTCTTCTCCCTTGGCATCTTGGCGGTTCAGCAGACCTGCTCGTATGGAGACGGAAGTCGGGGATGTGACGATGGTGGGGGCTTGGCATGCGACACTGCGGGGCAACGCGGTCCTGACCGCGCTCCCGCGCCTGACGGAGCAGCCGTTCTACCTCGTCGGCGGTGCGGTGCGGGATGCCCTGCGGGGCGAAACGCGCATCACCGATTGGGACATCCTCGTCCCGCGCGACGCGCTGGCGATGGCGCGCCGGTTCGCGGACGTGATCGGCGGGTCGTTCGTCCCCCTGCACGCGGAGCAGCCGACCGCCCGCGTCGTGCAGGCGGGCCGGCAATACGATCTCATCCAATATCGCGCCGAGACGTTGGAGGGGGATCTCCGGCGGCGCGACTTCACGGTGAATGCCATCGCCGTGGACCTGCGCAAACTGCTGCTCGGCGCGACCGAGGACGCCATTGACCCGTGCGGCGGCATCGCCGATCTCGATGCCCGGCTGCTGCGGCCTTGCGCGCCGGACGCCTTCCGCGACGATCCGCTGCGCGCCGTCCGCCTCTATCGCTTCGTCGCGACGCTGGGGTTCGCGCCGACCGCCGAGGCCGAGGCGATGGCGGCGGAGGTGGCCGGGCAATTACCGTCCGTCGCGCCGGAGCGGATCGCGGACGAACTGGCCCGCCTCTTCGCCGTCCCCGGCGCCGCGCCCGCGATCGAGGGGTTGGCGCGGAGCGGCCTCTGGGAAGCGATCGTGCCGGAAGCGACCGCCGGGCGGGGGATGGCGCAGAGCCGCAACCATCACCTCGACGTCTTCGACCACGATACGGCGGCCTCCGTCGCGGCCGTCGGCTTCCTCAACATGCTGGACGACTGGGCCGCGCCGTACACTGACGATTTCCGCGCCTGGCTCGGCGCTTCGCTCGCGGGGGAGCGGACGCGCCGCTGGATCGTCCCGTTCGCCGCGCTCCTCCACGACGCCGCGAAGCCGGCAGTCCGCACGGTCGGGACGGACGGGGAACCAGAATTCCCGCGGCACGAGCAGGCGGGCGGGCGGCTCGCCGGGCGGATCGCGGAGCGGCTGCGCCTCTCCCGCGCGGAGCAGAACCTCCTCGTCGCCGCCATCCGCCAGCATGGGCGGCCGCACGACCTCCCGGAGCATGGGCCGGAGCATCCGCTCCGGTTGATGGCAGTATTGGGTGATGCCGCGCCCGCCTGCATCATGGTGACGATGGGCGATCGCGCGACGGCGCGCGGCCCGAACCGCCCGCCGGAGAAGGTGGCGCGGGATATCACCTTCCTGCAAGGTTTGCTGCGCGACTTCTTCGGCACGTACGCCCCGCTCCTCGCCACGCCGCCGCTCGTCAGCGGCGATGACGTGATGCGCGCCCTTAATCTCCGCCCCGGCAAGGAGATCGCCCGCCTCCTGCTCCGCCTCCGCTGGCGGCAATTGGCCGGGAAACTGGCCAATGCCGACGATGCGTTACGCGTCGCGGCGATCCTGCGCGGATCGTAAAGTGTCGGACGGGTATCGGTTGAAGCCGGGGAGAACCGCAAAGGCGCAAAGGACACGAAGGACGCAAAGAGGGAAAGGAGGGGACGGAGTAAGTACATACTTCTCTTTCCCATCTTTTCTTTGCGTTCTTTGCGCCTTTGCGGTTCTCCCCGGCTTCGCCCGGTTTCGAGCCAATTTTGCGGAATGTCTTGACAAAATTGATTGGTGGTCGTACACTGTGTCCGTACACAGGAGGCGGCACTGCGGAACGGCGAGGGGCGCTGGGATGCTCCCCCTGGGGAGTCCCGAACGAGCCGAGGCTGTGGGCGGATCGTTCGGGGCCGGGAACACTCCAAGGCCTTTACCCGTCCTGCTGGATTGTCCAATCGGCGAGGCGCGAGGGTCAGCGACGCGCACGGGCGGACGATG
Organism: Chloroflexia bacterium; assembly: GCA_025924435.1. The sequence continues at coordinate 11,148 of JAICIL010000119.1, forward strand.
ACGAAGTGACCGGGACTCCTTCTGGGTACATGATGGACCTCCCGCTTTCGCTCTATTCTGTCGCGGTCGCGCGGTGTTGGCCGGACAGGTGGGCGAGTCGGCGGCAATGTCCTCAGGTATCCGGTTTCGTTTTGACCCGAGTGGCGACGCTCGCGGAACCGAGACACTCCTCCCCCCTCTTCTTTCTGCCCTGGGCTGGTCGCGCGGTCTGGGGCAGACCCTTTTAACAGTAGTCAGAAACGGTAACGAGCAGCCGGGCGGTTGCTCAAGGTCCCAACTGCCCGTTGTCCTTCTGGCCACTGACTACCGACTGCTCCTGCCAATTCTTTAGATTCTTGTGCAGATGCATAGGAAATCCATCCCGACCCGCCCGTTTCGCCGTATCTTAATGCGGCTCTCGGTGTATACTTCGCGCGACGGACGACAATCGGGTCCTCGGGTCCTGGCGAACAAGCGGTTCGGCGCCATTCGGCGTCCGTGGCGTATTGCGGGTGCGAGAGGAGTGGAGCATGGCCACAGTCACGACGTCCAATCGGGCAACACACGCGCGTGTCGGTCGCCGTCTCGTCCTGCGCGGCGTCGCGGCGGCGGGGGCGACCAGTGCGCTTGGCGCGCTGCTCGCCGCCTGCGGCGGCACGAGCGGCGCGACGAATACGCCGAAGGCCGCCGCGAGCAGCCCGGCGGCCGGTGCGGCGACGACCGCGCCCGCCGCTTCGAGCGCTGCCCCGGTCGCCACG
>JAICIL010000120.1 GCA_025924435.1 Chloroflexia bacterium
GCAATCGGGAAGCAGGCGAAAACGCCTGCTTCTTTTCGTTATGCACAAGGGAAGCCTGCATGCTGTCACTCAGTCCTCGGTCCTCAGTCCTCGGACGATGGCGTCCGCCATCCGGGCGACGCGGGCCATGGCGCGCACATCGTGGACGCGCACGATCTCCGCGCCGCCCGCGATGGAGAGCGCGACCGTCGCGGCGGTGCCTTCCAGGCGATCCTCCACGGGGAGATTGAGGGTGAGTCCGATGAAGGACTTGCGCGACGTGCCCGCGAGGAGCGGGATGCCGAGGGCGCGCAGTTCCGGCAGGCGGCGCATCAGTTCGAGGTTCTGCGCCACCGTCTTGCCGAAGCCGATGCCGGGGTCCGCGATCAGCTGCGCGCGCGGGATGCCCGCCGCCACCGCCACCGCGATGCTCTCGCGCAGCCAGGCGATGACATCCGCGACGACATCCGCGTACCGCACGTCGTCGTAGTGGCCGCCGAGCGCGTCCACGGTCGCGGTGGCGGCGCGGTTATGCATCAGGACGAGCGCCGCGCCGGAGCGCGCCACGACGCCCGCCAACGCCGGATCGCGATGCAAGGCCCAGACATCGTTGACTATCGTCGCGCCCGCCGCGAGCGCCGCCGCCGCCACCGGCGCGCGGGAGGTGTCCACCGAGAGCGGCACGGCGAGACGCGCCGCCAGCGCGCGAATCACCGGCTCGACGCGCGCCCGCTCCACATCCTCCGGCACGAAGGCCGCGCCGGGCCGGGTGGATTCGCCGCCGACATCAATGATGTCCGCGCCGTCCCGCACGAACTGCTCCGCCCGCGCGACCGCCGCCGCGACGTCCGTCACGCCGTCGCCGGAGAACGAGTCGGGCGTCACGTTCAGGATGCCCATCACATACGTTTTCGCCCCCCAGTGGAGGAGCGTGTCGCCGCAGCGGGTTGGTGCGTAGCGTGTGGCCCTTGTCATTGGTGAACCCCGGTAGGGCGGGCATTCCAACCTGCGAGCGAGACGAAGGCTGGAATGCCCGCGCTCCCTTGCTCAGATCAGCATGTCCCGTACCGCGCCGACGAGGTAGAGCGAGCCGGTGACGCAGACAAGATCGTCCGGGTTCGCCCACGCCCGCGCCGCTTCGACAGCGGCAATCGGGTCCGGGACGACTTCGGACGTGCCGCGCGGCCGGAATGTCGCGAGCAGCGCCGCCAGTTCGTCCGGCGGGATCGTGTGCCCCGGCCCGAAGTCGCTCTGCATCGCGAACGCGGTGAGCACGATACGATCCACGGCCACGGCGAGGCGCGCGAGCATCGCCGCCACATCGTGCCGCCGCGTGAAGGCCGCGACGACGATCAGCCGCCGGTACGCGAAGTATTCGGGCAGGGCGGCGAGCAGCGCGTCAATTTTGTCCGGGTTGTGCGCGCCATCGAGCACGACGGTCGGCTTTCCGCCCACCACTTCGAGCCTGCCGGGGATGCGGACGGTCGGCAGCGTCCGTGCGATCACCTCGTCGGGAACCTTCAGGCCGGATGATGCCAGGGCGTCGGTCGCCGCGATGGCGAGCGCGGCGTTGATCATTTGATGTTCGCCAAGTAGCCCGATCTCGAGACGGTTGATGCCGCGACCGCGCACGCGCAGATCAAATCGGCTCGGCTCCGCATGCCGACGTTCTGCCGACGTATCAATGCGAATCTCATCGCCAAGCCGCCAGAGCGGTACGCCGACGTCCGCGGCGCGCTCCGCGACGATTGCCTTCACGCTCGGTTGCGTGACGCCGGTGAGGGCGATGCAACCCGGCTTGATGATCGCCACCTTATCCCGCGCGATCTCCTCCACGGTGTCGCCGAGGATTTCCGTGTGATCCAGACCGACATTCGTCAGGACGGCGACGAGCGGCTGCACAACATTCGTGCCGTCGTACGTGCCGCCGAGGCCGACTTCGATGACGGCAATATCCACGGCGATATGGCGGAAGTGGAGCAAGGCGAGGGCGACGGTGAACTCGTACCACGTCGGCTCGACGGCGCGGGCGGCGGGCGCGGCCTCCTCGATCAGCGCAAGCAGGTCGGCGTCGGCGATCGGCGCGCCGTTGACGACAATCCGCTCGTTGACGCGGCGCAGATGCGGCTTCGTGTGCAGGCCGGTGCGGTATCCGGCGGCGGTCAGCACGGCGGCGGCGATCGTCGCCGTCGAGCCTTTCCCCGCCGTCCCGCCGATATGCAGGACGGGCAGGCCGATCTGCGGATCGCCGAGGTGCGCGAGGAGCCGCCGCATCCGCCCCAAATCCGGCCGCTCCCCGAAGGGCGACGCATGCGCCAGCGACCAGAGCCGCGCGTCTATGTCATCCATCGCCGCATCGTCGCGCATCGCCCGCCTCCTTCCCCGCTATTGTAGCCGGAAAGGGAACATCAACCACAGAAGAGCAACAACGATTCAGGGTTTATTCATTGTTGCCATCCGGGGGATCCTAACCCCCCAGCCCCCTTCCCGCGGAGGGAAGGGGGAGCGGGCCTCCGAGAAATCGGGGCGTGTGGGATAGGGCACGGCACGGCGAAGCGTCACCCCTTCCTTCCGACGGAAGCGGGTGCCCTCTGGGCAGTGGGGGTGAGGATTCCCCGACAATGAATAAGCCCTGCAACGATTCCTTCGCACGGAATGTGCGATAGTACCGACTGGGCGCGGCGCACGATCACGGAACGTTCCGATGGAGGCGACCATGCATCCCATCCCGTTGCGGCGTCGGTTCATCCCCCTCCTGCTCGCGTTCGTCGTGCTGGCGGCATTCCCGCTCGCCGCGCGCGCCTACGACTGGCCGACGTTCGGCGGCGGCACGATGTATCAGGGCGACAATGACCGGGAGACGGCGCTGACCACGGCGAATGTCGGCGGCCTGCATCGCCTCTTCCAGGTGACGCTCCCGGCGGTCGCGGACGGCGTGCCCGTCTTCCTGGGCGGCGTCGCGACGCCGATGGGCACGAAGGACCTGCTCTTCGTCACCACCCGCGCCGGGCAGATCGTCGCGCTGGACGCCCACGACGGCACGCAGGTCTGGCAGCGCGCGTACGGCCCCGGCGACTGCCGCATCAACGGCGGCGCGAGCGCCTGCTACACGACGTCCTCCCCCGCCATTGACCCGAACCGGCAGTTCGTCTACAGCTACGGGTTGGATGGCTTCGTCCACAAATATGCCGTCGGCGACGGTAGCGAGGCGATGGACGGCGGCTGGCCCGCACTCGCCACCCGCAAAGGGTACGACGAGAAGGGATCGTCCGCGCTGAACATCGCGACCGCCAGGGACGGCACGAGTTACCTCTACGTCGCCCACGCCGGCTATCCGGGCGACCGCGGCGATTACCAGGGGCATCTCACCACGATCAACCTCACGGACGGGTCGCAGCATGTCTTCAACGCCGCGTGCAGCGACCAGGCGGATGTCCACTTCTTCCCGAATGGGCAGGGGCAGGATTGCGACGCGGTGCAGAACGCGATCTGGGTCCGGCAGGCCGTCGTCTACGACCCGGACACCGACAAGATTTACACCGTGACGGGCAATGGCGAATATGACGGCACGCACAACTGGGGGGAGTCCGTCATCGCGCTCAATCCGGACGGCACGGGCGCGAACGGCGGCCCGCTCGACGCCTACACGCCGCCGAACTTCGAGGCGCTCACGGACCGGGATGCCGACCTCGGCAGCACCGCCCCGGTGATCTTGCCGCCGCTCCCGAACAGCGCCGTCGCGCATCTGGCCGTGCAGGGCGGCAAGGACGCGAAATTGCGCCTCCTCAATCTCGATGATCTCAGTGGGCAGGGTAGGCAGGACAGCCCCGGCCACACCGGCGGCGAGATCGGCCCGCTCGTGGACGTGCCGCAGGGCGGTGCGGTGCTCACCGACCCGGCGGTCTGGATCAACCCGGCGGACGGCGGCGTCTCGGTGATCGTCACGAACAACGCCGGCATCGCCGCGTTGCGGCTGGTCGTCGGCGACGACGGCATGCCGGGCCTGCAACCGATCTGGCAGAATGCGAACGGTGGGACGACCCCGATCGTCGCGGGCGGTGTCGTCTTCGAGGCGGGCGGCGGGACGATCCGCGCGCTCGACGCCGCGACGGGCACCGAACTGTGGCACGACGGCATCGGCGGCATCCACTGGGAAAGTCCGATGGTCGCGAACGGCATTGTCTACATCACCGACGGCGGCGGGAGCCTGACCGCGTACGGCGCGACGCCCTGATCCGGGGCGTTCCCGTCCGGCGGGCCGAGCGCGTGTATCGCCGCGTCACGCGGGGCGGTGTTCGCGCGTTGTATGGATGTGAGCGTCCGATAGATTGGCTCCTCGAACGAACAATCCGTCGCGTTCTCGCGCCACCGCCCCGCTGATGGCGGCGTCTGCCGCGTGTGGCTCCGTGCCCGACGCGGCGATGGGGAAGGATGTAGCGAAGGGTGGGCTGGGGTGAGTGATCGGCAATGGCGTATCCGCCTCTGGTTCGTGGCGGTGGCAGCGGCGGTGTCGGGCCTGGTCGTCGGGTGCGGCGGGACAGGCGCGGTTGCGACACCGACGGTCGCCGCCCCGGCTATCGCAACCGCAACGATAGCGATACCGCCGACCGCAGCCCCCCTCGCTACGAATCCACCGACCGCCACGCCCGCATCCACCCCCTCCGGCGCGGCGCGGGCGGACTTCGATCTCTTCTGGAATACAACGAAGCATCCCACGGACGCGAATGGGGCGGATGCGTCGGGAGCCACGGCGCGCGTCCTCTGGAGCAACTATGTGGATGCCCTCGCCAAAGCATTCCAGGACTACGACACCTTGAAGACGAACCCTTCGGTGATTGATCCACGCAACCCGAACTATGGGCTCGCGTATCATTACATCATCATCGAGGATAGCAACAAACTGATCCGGGCCGCCCAATCGCTGCAACACCTGGACACGCCCGCCATCCCCGCGACGATGGCCCCGTTGAACACGCTCGTGGCGCGCACCGGCATGGATGGGCAAGACTTCGGGATGGCGCTCAACACCGTCTTCAGCGGCGAACTCCCGTTCGCGGCGCACACCGGCGAATTGGACGCGAAAGCGGCGCGGCAACGCGCCGACAACGACGCCGTTTCCGCGTTCGCGAAGCAGTATTGCGACCTCTGCGTCTCCCCGACGCGCTGAAGCGGGGCGGGCCGGTCGTCGCCGTGGTTACGGCGCGGTCACGGCATAGTGCATGAAGGTGATTTCGCCGCGCGCCTGCCTGCCACCGGCGGCGAGCAGGCCGAACGTACCGGGGTCGCCGCTCTCCGCCACCGTGACGCGCGTCAACAATTGGCCGTTGACGCTGAAGGTGTAGACGCCGCTCGCCGCCTCGACGCGCAGCGCATTTGCCCCGCCCGGCACAATCGCCGCGCTCGGCTGCCAGCCGCCGGTGAGCGAGCGCGTGCTGCCGTTTTCCTTCGCCAGCACGGTGAACGCGCCGTCGTTGGCGACGATGAAGGAGAGCGCATCCTTGTCGTCCGTCCGCCGCACGACGAGGCCCATCATCGCGTCGTCCGCACCGCCCGTCTTGCGTGCCTGCACTGCGTAGACCGCGTCCCCGGCCGGGAGCGGCGTCGGGTAGGCGAGGACGGTGAGCATATTCGCGTCCGCCGTCACGCGGTAGGCATTACCGGCATATCCCTGCGGTGGTAGGCCGCTCGCGGGGGAGGTGAAGTCGTCGGTGAAGGGGACGCCGGGGTGCGGCGGGTTGGCGGGAGGTGGCGCGGCGGATGGCGCGGGGGCCGGGTTCGCCGCGACGCCCGGCGGCGCGCCGAGATCGAGCCGCCCGCTGCCGGTGGTGTTCACGCCCTGCGGCATGCCCGCGCGCCGGGCGAGGAAGGCGAGGATCGCCTCCGGCGTCGCATCCGGCATGATCTGCTTGTAGAGCGCCGCCGCGCCGCCGACGTGGGGCGCCGCCGCGCTCGTGCCGAGGAATGTCCCCACCCCGACGGAGGCGTACGCGCCGTTCGCCACGCCGTCCGGCGCGCCGAGATCCGGCTTGGTGCGGCCGTCCAGCGTCGGGCCGCGCGACGAGAAGGGTTCGACGCGCTCCGTCCGCACATTGATGGCGGCGACGGCGACCGCGCCTCGCGCGTCCCCCGGCACGGTGATGCTGCCGTCCGGCGTTATCTGCGCCGCCTGCCCGCCCCGGACGATCAGTTGCAGCGGCAGGTCGGGGTCGCGCGGGTCCACCTTCTTGATCTTCAGCGTATACATGCCCGCCGGGAGCGTGCCCATGATGTGCTCGACGGGCCGCTTGCCCGTGCGCGCCTGGTCGGTGTCGCTCCGCGCCGCCTCCTGCCCCGCGCTGTTGTACAGATACAGGTCGTAGTTGACGTGCGGCCGCTGCCAGTCGTCCCAATTGAGGAAAATCTCTAAGGGGTCGCCCGTCATCTTCACGGCCATGCCGTTCTTCGTCTTGCCGCCGGGGAAGTCGTGGAAGCCGTCGCCGTCCGCGTCGGCGAAGGTCGCGCCGTAGTGCTTGTCGGCGAAGTTCCCGGCGGACTTGACGACGAAGACGCCCGCCGCCTTCGCCATGTCCACCGCCCGCGCCAGTTCGCTCGACCCGTCCGTCGGATAATCGCCGTAGAAGCCGAGCGAGGTCGTGATGATCGAGACGTGGGCGGGGCCGATCAGCCATTGCATCGCGGCGAGGAAACTGCCCGGCGTGTCCGTCGCGGCGAGATAGAGTTCGGCGTCCGGCGCCATCTCGTGGACGATCTCGGCGCACGCCGTCCCGTGGACCGTGTCGGCGGTCGCGGGGGTGTCCTCGATCAGGTCGTCGGCGCGGAAGGAGCGGGCCGTCACCGTCGCGCCGCCGAGCGCGCGCGCGTAGTTGATGAACCCCGCGTCGATGATGCCGACCCGCACGCCCTTGCCGGTGATCCCCGCCGCCTGCCAGCCGTCCGCACCCGTCGCATGCACGCCCTCGCTCACCGTGCTACCCGCCGGTGGTACCCGTGTGACGGGGGCTTGATTGGCAGGCGATGGTGACGGCATCGCGGTTGGGATGCTCGCGCCGTTGCACGCGGCACAGAGCAGCGCCAGCATGAGCCACCGGCAGCCGCGTACCCGCGCGCGTCCGTACCATCGCGTCCCTCGCTGCCCCACGCTCCGCACCTTCCCCGCGTCGCGGCGTTGCACCCTACCCTAGAAACGTCGCGCTATTGTAGACGGTTTTGCAGCGTGGTTGTCGGGGAATCCTAATCCCCCGGCCCCCTTCCCTCCGAGGGAAGGGGGAGCGAACCTCCGAGAGATTGAGGTATTTGGGGAAACGCCACGGCATTCAGATGAGTCACCCCTTCCCTTGGAGGGAAGCGGGCGCCCTCTGGGCAGCGGGGGTGAGGATTCCCCGACAAGCAATACGCTCCGCGTTGTGCCGCTCTCGCGTGACCGTCCGCCGCCCCGCCCTTCATCTGTCGCATCGCGGTATCATAGGGGAAGAGGTGTGACAGCGGGAGGGCGCGATGCGGCGGATGGAGGGCATGGTGAACGGGGCGCGGTGGCGCATCTGGCGCGGCTATCTGCTCGGCGTGCTCGGCATCGCCCTCGTCACGGTGGTCGCCGTGCCGGGTCGGTCCCACCTCAGCGCCGTCACGCCCGCGCTCAGTTATCTCGTCGTCGTCCTCGCCTGCGCGACGCTCGGGGGGCTGGGGCCGGGCATCTTCGCCTCGGTCGTCGGCTTCCTCACCTTCAACTTCTACTTCCTGCCCCCGTATCATCTCTTCACCGTCGGCGCACCGGAGGATATCGTCGCGCTCTTCGTCTTCCTGATCGTCGCGGGGGTGACGAGCGAACTCGTCGGCCGCCTGCGGGAGCGGGCGCACGAGTCGCGGCGGCGGGCGATCGAATCGGAGACCCTCTCGCGTCTCAGCACAGAACTGATCGCCGATGTCACGCTCGACACCGTCCTCGCCACCGTTGTCGAGCAGGTGACGCGCGTCTTCGACCTCGAATCCGCCGCCGTCCTGCTGCCCGATCGGGCGGAGACGCTCCAGGTGCGCCTCGCCTACCCGTCCGCCGCCGCCGGGATGTACGTCCGGGATCGCGAGCATGCCGCCGTCGCCGCGCACGTCTTCGCGACGGGCATCCCGGCGGGTGTCGGCAGCCCGTATCGCGCCTACCGCCCGCACGGGCCGGAACGCCCGAGCGACACCCTGCCGCCGCGCGGCCGTCGCGTCCTCTATGTGCCGGTGCGCGCGGCGCACGGGACGGTCGGCGTGATGGGCGTCGCCGCCGTCCGCGCCGCCGACTATTCCGGCGACGAACGCCGCATGCTGACGACCTTCGCCAATCAGGCCGCGCTCGCCATTGATCGCGCCCGGCTGACCGAGGAGGCGACGCGCGCCGCCGCCCTCGAAGAGGCGGACCGGCTGAAATCCGCCCTGCTCGCCGCCGTCTCGCACGATCTGCGCACGCCGCTCGCTGCCATCAAGGCCGCCGCGACCAGCCTGCTGCAGGAGGACATCGCGTGGGACGCCGCGACGCAGCGCGAGTTCCTGACCGCGATAGATGAGGAGACGGACCGCCTCGCCCGGCTCGTGAGCAATTTGCTCGACCTCACCCGCATCCAGGGCGGCGCGCTCAAGCCGGAGAAGGAGTGGAACGAGATCGGCGAGGTGATCGCCAGCGTCACGGACCGCCTCGCGCCGCTCATCCAGAGCCACCCGCTCCGCGTGGCGGTCGCGCCCGATCTGCCGCCCGTCGCCTTCGATTTCGTGGAGATCGCGCAGGTGATCGCCAACCTGATCGAGAACGCCGCGAAGTACAGCGACCCCGAGAGCGAAATCGCCATCACGGCGGAGCGCGACGGCGCGTATCTCCGCGTGCAGGTGGCGGATCGCGGCTTCGGCATCCCGCCGGAGGATGTGCCGCACGTCTTCGACACCTTCTACCGCGTGCGGCGCGAGGGCCGCGCGCGGCGGATCGGCGGCACGGGCATCGGCCTCGCCATCTGCAAGGGGTTCGTGGAGGCGCACGGCGGCGCCATCGCCGCCGCGTCGGTCGTCGGGCGGGGTTCCACCTTCACATTCACCCTGCCGATACGCGCCGCGCCCGTATCGCCCGCACCCGCCGCGCTCGTCGCGGGGGCGTCCACCGCATGAGTACGCCGCCGATCCGCGTCCTCGTCGTGGACGACGAGCCGCAAATCCTCCGCGCCCTGCGCGTCGCGCTGAAGGGATACGGCTACGATGTGCAGACCGCCGCCGACGGCGAGGAGGCGCTCGATCTGCTGGCGCTCCACCCGCCGGATATCGTCATCCTCGATCTCGTCATGCCGGGCAAGAGTGGGTTCGATGTCGTGCGGGATGTCCGGACGTGGTCGCGGGTGCCGGTCATCGTCCTCTCGGCGCGCGGCGAGGAGCGGGACAAAGTGACCGCCCTCGACCTCGGCGCGGACGACTACCTCACCAAGCCCTTCAGCATGAACGAATTGCTCGCCCGCATCCGCGTCGCGCTCCGCCACCGCCCCGAGCAGGCGGCGAGCGATCCGGTGATCCACGCGGGCGCGGTCGCGATTGATCTCGTGCGGCGGGTCGTCACGCGCGATGGCGCGGAGGTGCATGTCACGCCGACGGAGTGGCAACTGCTCGTCGAACTGGCGCGCGCGGCGGGCAAAGTGCTGACGCAGCGGATGCTGTTGCAGCGCGTCTGGGGCCCCGAATACGGCGACGAGGCGCAGTACCTCCGCGTCTACATCAACCAACTCCGCCGCAAGCTGGAGGCCGATCCCGCCCGCCCGCGCATCCTCATCACCGAGCCGGGCGTCGGCTACCGCCTCATCGCCGACGAGCAATGAACGCCGCGCGCCCAATGTGCTCCCCCTCTCCATCGCCGGACGAAATCTGATGATGCCACAAGCCTTGGAGCGATGGAGAGGGGGCCGGAGGATGAGGTTCCCTCCACCGCCCGCCGCTCCTGGACTTGGCGTATGAGAGGCCCGGTATCCTTAGCACGACGCTGGCAACGCCAGGGTGCCCGCATCGCCGACGGTCAACGCAGCGCGAGTGCCGGGAGTTCTCCCACGGAGGGATCGAACAGGCTCCAGAACCGCGCTGCGTCCTCGGCCTTTCCCCTATTGAGCGTCGCTGCACCTTCCTCGGCGACATGCCGCCAGGAGAGCCGACCGGTCAGGAGGCCGCGTAGCGTCGGTTCGGTGGTCTGCATCTCGATCGTCGCGTCTGCGGGTGGGCCCGCGAGCACTTCCGCCACTGCGGACCGGATCGCTACACCGTGGCTCGTGCCGGTATCGGTGCAGCGGAAGCACACCCGCATCTGCGCCCCATCGCTTCGCGCCGGGTCCAGTCGGGTCGCGAGTCCGCGCAGCAGCAGGGGAATCGGCATACTCGCGGCGATGTCCGGATTCCCCAGGGCGCGCACCGCGTCGAGGAGCCTGGTGTAATCCAGCGTCCCGTCGATCTCCTTGGCAGCCATCAGGTAGTTGTTGCGCCAGATGGGGTTGCTCGCCCGATAGCCGAGTTGTCGCAGTGCCTCCGCCTTGAGTTCGCGCGCGGGCTGGTCATCGGGGTCTCGCCGGAGCACGTGGGTCAGGATCTCCGCCACCCAGCGGGAATCGCCGTCTGCGAGCGCCTGCCTCGCCGTGGCAACGACCGCATCGCGCCCCCCCATCGCCGTGACGTAGCGGGCCGATCGCTCGCGACGCGGCAATGGATCGAGGAACGCGGGGTCCCCCTCGAACCAACCGAAGTAGTTGTCGTAGATCTGGCGCACCGTCTGCTTGACCGTGCCGTAGAACTCACCGAGCCAGGGATGGGTGCGCAGGCGGGGCGGCAACTCGGTGACCGCCTCGACCAGTTCGTCGGGCGTCAGTCCGCGTGCCATCAGGCGAACGGTCTGGTCGTGGACGTACTGCATCGCATCCCGATAGGCCGTAAGCAAGTCCCGGATCTCGCCCTGCCCCGTGAGCGGGCGGCCATGTCCGAAGATCAGCGCCTGTGCGTCATATCCCCGCAGCAGATCGACCGCGCGGATCCACTGCCACGGATCGCGGACGGCGCCGCGCAGGGGGTACAGGTTCGGGAACGATTCGCCCTGGATCACGTCCGCCACATGCAAGACGCCCCGGTCGGGGAACCAGAGCACGATTTCATCGTCCGATTCGCTCGGCGCCTCGTGCAGATGCACGGTGACGCCCGCCACCGCGATGTCGAGCGATCCGTGGAAGACAGTCGTCGGCGGCAGGAATCCGACGGTGCCAGCGACCGTCTGCGGTCCCAGACCAGCCTCCACCCAACCGTCGGGCCCGCGATCGAGGGCGAGGCCGAAGGTGTAGGCCAACCGCAAGGGGGGCATGAGCCCGAGGCTCGGATTCCCCAGTTTCGTGGCTGTCAGACGCTCGTGGGCGTACACCGCCACCTGCCCCGATGCGATCTCGGACGGATCGAGGATCCCCCGTACGCCGGAGATATGGTCGGGATGGCTGTGCGTGTAGATCACTGCCTTGATCGGTTTGTCGCTCATCTTCCGCAGGTCGCCCAGCGCCCGTCGCGCGGCCTCCTCCGTCTCCAGGCAGTCGATGAGAATGACCCCGTCCGTGCCGACCACCATCGTCATATTGGAGATGGCGTAGCCGACCGCGACGTAGAAGTCCTCGGCGACCTGATAGACGCCTTGCGCCATCGTCCGCGCGTGGCCGGTGAGTGGCGCGGGGACCGTTGCGGCGTCGTGCGTAAAGGCAAGATTCTGACCGGTCGGTAAGAGCGGAGATGGGATCGGCATCGGGCATCTCGCAATCGGATCGAACGCTCATCATCGCAGCGCGAGCTACGCTACCGAAGCTCCGTGGACGCATCGAGCGGGATCTGCTTGCCACGCTGAATGCACAAATACCGGGC
>JAICIL010000121.1 GCA_025924435.1 Chloroflexia bacterium
AGCCCGCGATCCCCGCCTGCCGCACGAGCGCGAATTTGGCGTCGAAGGTTGCGGCGCTCTCGAACCAGACTTCGTGCTGGTCGCCGCCGTCGTCGGTGTAGCGCACGACTTCGCTCTGCGAGGGGAGGTCAACCGTCCGCGTCGCGCCGGGCCGCTGCGCGCGAGCGAGCGCCTGCGCGTACGTCACCGCCTTCGCGGTGCCGCCGCTCGTCAGATTCCAGTCGTAGCCGTAGAGCGGCATGCCGAGCAGCACCTTGCCCGCGCCGAATGTCTGCGCGGCGAAACTCGCCACGTCGCGCACCCAGCCAATCGGCGCGACCGGCCCCGGATCGCCGCCCGCGTAGTGGTAGTCGTACGCCATCAGGATCGCCAAGTCCACCGACGGGGCGAGCGCGGCGTAGTCGAACGCGCCGCCGTAGCCGGTCGTCGAGTCCTTCGTCTTGCCGACAATCGCCTGCGTGACGAGCTTGCCGGAGGGGCGGATTTTCGCCGCGATCCGGGAGACGGTATCCGTGAGGAGCGGGCGATCTTCTGGGCGGATATCCTCGAAGTCCACGTTGATGCCGTCGTAGTTGCGCGGCACGACGAGGTCCGCAATTGTCGCGGCCAGTTTGTCCCGTGCCTCGGGCGTGGCGATCTGCGGCGTGAAATCGGCGTTGGTCGCCTCATTCTTGACCATCGGGATGATCTTGACGCGCGCGTTGCGGAGCATCGCGTTCGTGTCCGGCTCCTCGAAGTTCTTGATCGTGCCGTCGCTCTGGAGCGTGAAGTAGTAGGGGGAGACCATCGAGAGCGCGCCCGCGTTCGCTTGCAGCGCCGAGAACGAGTCCTTCGCGTAGGTGACATAATACGCCCAGCGGATGAGCGGCGCCGCCGCGACGGGCTGTGCCCGCGGGATGAGCAGATCGGCGTTCGGGAAGGCGAGCGACAGCGCGACGAGCGCCATCACCGCGAGCGACGTGCGCAGCCGAAGATGCCCGGCATGCAGGCGAAAATGAGCCACCCCGTCACCCTCCCGGTCCGAAACGTCCGCGCCGCACTCATACACCGCCGGTATGCTATGCACGTACATTGATTACGTCAAGTCATTTTGCCTGATATTCGCGCGCAACCATGTCAGGCGAGATCGAGGACGCGCGGCGCGAGACCATGCAGGTCGGTGATGACGAGATCGGCGACGCACGGATCGGGCCGGTCCTCTTTCAGGTTCAGCCAGACGGTCCGCAATCCGAGCCGGTGCGGCGCTTCGATGTCGAAGCGGTAGGAGTCGCCGATATGCACCATGTCGCCGGGCGCGACGCCGAGGGCGTCCATCGCGCACGTGTAGATGCCGTCGTGGGATTTGTAGTAGCCGCACGAGGCGGAGGAAATAATCGCCGCGAAGGCGTCGCGGAGGCCCCAGTCGTCGAGGCACCACTCGATGAAGGGGTGATAGACCGCGTTGGAGATGACGGCCATCGGCATCTGTGCCGCCGCCAATTGCTCCACCGCCTCGGTGATGCCGGGGCGGGGGGAGGCATCCGCGCGCACGGAGGCCATCAGTTCGTCAATCGCGGCCGCCACCGGCGCATCGGGGAGGGTGATGCCGATGGCCCGGAAGGCATGCTGGACGCCCGCGAGGGCGTCGGATTCCTGGCCGTGCTCCTGGATGGCAAGGCGCAAGGCGCGATACGGCGCGGTGGACGCCGCCATTTGCGCGCCGTCGTGCGGGATCTCGCCGCGTGCCGCGAGGGTGTGCAGTACCATGCCGGGCAACTGCCGCACTTCGAGGGCGAACCAGGCGGGCGCAATCGCGATCGTGTCGTGGAAGTCGAAGGTCACGGCGCGCGGTCGGGCCATCAGCCCATCAGCCCCGGAATGCCCAGCCCGCCGGTCAGGCCGCCGAGTTTGCCCTGCGCGGTCTCGTCCGCCTTGCCCATCGCGTCGTTGACGGCGGCGACGATCATGTCCTCCAGCAGTTCGATGTCGTCCGGGTCAATCGCGTCCGGCTTGATCGCGACGGCGCGCATCTGCTTCAGCGCCGTCACCTGAACCGTGACAAGCCCGCCGCCCGCCTGCCCGGTGACGAGGGTTTCGCCGAGTTCGTGCTGAATCTTCTGCATCTGCCGCTGCATCTCCTGGAGCATCTTCATGTTCGGTTGCATCGTGTCGCTCGCTTTCCGGGTGTCGCTCGTGTCTCAACGAGGAGCAGTATACGCTCCAATCAGCGGGTTGGCGCGGTCGGCCAGCGCGCGCCGCTCACGTCCACCCACTTGTGCTGCTCCTGCGAGCGCGGCACGGCGTCGAGCGCCTCCTGCGCGCGCAATCCGTCCGCGAAGGAGGGGGAGGGGTTCGTCCCCGTGCGGATGCCCTGTGCCCACGCCCGCGCGAGCCGGATGAAGGGCGGGATGAGCGGGTGGCCCGCACCGGCGTCGTCCACCTCCGGGATGCCGCTGCCGATCAGCCGCGCGGGGATCGGTAGCGGCTGCGGAGAGGGGTCGCCGCTCCGCGCGCCCCAGAGCGTGCCGTCCGATGCGACGGTCAGCATGCCGTGCGAGCCGAAGGCGCGGATCTCCTCGCCCGGCCCGTGCCAGGCGGCGGTGGAGCAGGCGATGTTGCCGATCGCTCCCGACGCGAAGCGCAGGAGCATCGCGAAGGTGTCCTCCGCGTCGGCGTGGAGGACATTGCCGCCCCCCGCGCGAATGGTCGGCATACTCACGGCGGACGCCCCGGCGACCTCGCTGATCTCGCCGAACCACCAGCGCATCGAGTCCACGAAGTGCGAGCCGAGCGCGCCGAGCATCCCGCCGCCCGCGTCCGCATCCACCAGCCACTGCCACGCCTTGCCGCGCGCGTCGGCCATCAATGGCCGCAAGAAGGAGAGGTGCGCGAGGGAGACCGCGCCGATGTATCCCTCGTCCAGCAATTCCTTCATCCGCGCCCGCGCGGGGACGAAGCGGAATTCGTGCGAGAGCATCGCGGTGACATTGCTCAGTTGCGCCATGCGGAGCATTTCGCGCGCCTCGTTCGCGTTGCGCGCCATCGGCTTCTCGCAGAGCACATGCTTGCCGATGGTGATCGCCGCGATGGCCGCCGGGTGGTGATGCGCCGGGGGCGTCGCGATCGTCACGGCCTCGACTTCATTGCACGCGATCAGATCGCGGTAGTTGGTGAAGGTGTTGCGGATGTCGTAGATGTCGGCGATCGCCTCGACTTTCGCGCCGTTGCGCCCGCAGATGGCGGCGATCTCGAAATCCGGGAGCGCGGCGAGCGCCGGGAGATGCACCTGCGCGCCGAAGCCTGTCCCGATCACGCCGACCCGGATGCGCGATACCCCCATGAACCGTCCTTCCTCCGCCCGACCCGGCGGCTCGCCAGTATAACGCGCGCCGCCGCGATTGACACCGCAGCCGCCCGGCGGCATGATTGCTGATGGGTGCGACGCTCCAGCAACGGGGCGTCGTTCATCGCGTCTCAGACCATCGGAAACGGAGCCACAGACATGGATACACCCTCGCCGGGCCGGTCGGGAGCGGCGCTCGTCGGCTTTCTCGTCGGCATTTTCCTCGTGCTCGGCGGCTTCGCTCTCGGCATCGTGGCGGACCGCGCGCTGTTCGGCGGCGCGGCCACTACCGGTAGTGCGAATACAACCGCCGCCGCGGTGGCGATCCCCACCGTGCCGCCCGCGCCGACGGACACCGCCGCGCCCGGTCGCCCGACCTCGACGCCGCGACCGGCGGCGACGCCGGTGCCGACGATCACACCGCGCCCGTCCGATCCGGCGATCAGCGTTGATCCGGCGAAGAACACAACGCCGGACCAGTTGCGCGCCGAGTTCGACAACTTCTGGCGGGCATTCGACCTGCTGGAGAAGGGATTCTATTACCGCCCGCTCGACGAGCAGAAATTGGTCTACGGCGCGCTCAAGGGGATGTTCGGCGCGGCGGGCGACGATTACACCGTCTTCCTGCCGCCGGATGCCGCCAAGGAGCGCAAAGCCTCGGACAACGGCCAGTTCGTCGGTATCGGCGTCTACGTGGATACCACGAAGGACGACCTGACGATCACCGCGCCGATACCGGGCGGGCCGGCAGAGGCGGCGGGCGTCAAGGTGGGCGACGTGATCGTCGCGATTGACGGCAAAGACATCACGACCCTGCCGAAGGCAGACCGGACGACGCCGATTCAGGGGCCGGAGGGCACCCCGGTCCGCCTCACCATCCGGCGCGCTGGCACGCCGGGCACGATCGACATCACCGTGATCCGCAAGAAGATCACGGTGCCCGCCGTGACGCTGGACGTGCTGCCGAACGACATCGGCAAGATCACCGTCACGGCATTCAACGATTTCACCAATCAGGAGCTGGACGACACGCTCAAGCAGGTGCGTGACAAGCACTTGAAGGGGATCGTCCTCGACCTGCGCAACAACGGCGGCGGCTATGTGGACGGCGCGCAGCAACTGCTCGGGCGGTTCCTGCCGAAGGACTCGGTCGCGATGCTCGAAGACCGGCGGCCAACCGGCGGGAAACTGACGCCGATCCTCGTCAAGGACAACGGCCCGCAATTGCTCGACCTGCCGATCGTCATGCTCGTCAACGGCGGCACGGCGAGCGCGTCCGAGATCGTCGCCGGATCGTTGCAGGATTACGGCCGCGCGGTGCTCGTCGGCACGAAGACCTTCGGCAAAGGCTCCGAGCAGGAGGTGACGGAACTGAGCGACGGTTCGAGCGTGCGGATCACCGTCGCGAACTGGTACACGCCGAAGCAGCGCGTGATCCAGAAGCAAGGGTTGACGCCCGACGATGTCGTCGAGCGGCCCGATACCGCACCGGGCGCGAGCGACCCGCAACTCGATAAGGCAGAGGAAGTCCTGCGCGCGAAGATTGCGCCATAGCGAGATAGCGACGGAATCCGACAGGTGGTAGCAGGTCTTCCAGCCTGCCTCTCCGGACCGAACGGCAGGGTGGTAGACCAGCGACCATCGTATTTAAAGCGAAAGGAGCGCCGTTTAGCGCGCCTCGCTAACGATCAGCGCCGAACGCGAGTTGCCACGCCT
Organism: Chloroflexia bacterium; assembly: GCA_025924435.1. The sequence continues at coordinate 5,039 of JAICIL010000121.1, forward strand.
CATCGAGCGTGGGCAGCGAGACTTGCGATCCCAAGGCGCGCGTCGCGAGGCCGCCGACGGCGTTGGCGAAGCGGGCGCAGCGCTCCGGCGACCAGCCGCGCACACGCCCGAAGATGAATCCGGCGGCGAACGCGTCGCCCGCGCCCGTCGTGTCCACGACGCGCACATCGGCGGCGGGAAGCGCAAGCGTGTCGGACTCGGTGATGACCGTGCAGCCGTCCGCGCCGTGGGTGACGACGACCGTCCGAAGCCGCGTCTCGCGCACCGTCTCTTGCAGACGCGCGACGAGGTCGGCGCGCGATGCGGCGCCCGTCATCAATTTCCACTCCCACTCGCCGCCGATGAAGAGATCGTGCCGCCCGACGAAGGGCAGCGCGGCGGCGGGGGGCAGGATACCGGCGACGAAGACTGCCTGGCCGACGAGCAGGGGCGCGTCCGGGCGACCGGCCCGATCGCGGTCGTATGCATCGAGGATGTCCGCCCAGCAATCGAGATCAACGATGTCGAGGTAGACGACCGGATGGCGGAATATCCTCGGCAGATCGAGCGCGTCGCCGCGGCCGAGCATCGCGCCCTTGATCCAGAAGATCGTCCGGCTCCCGGACGGGCCGATCGGGATGATCGAGCGGTCCGAATCCTCCCCGACATGGACGCCGACGGTGTCGCAGATCACCCCGGCGTCCTCCAGCCCGGCGCGCAACCGCTCGCCGCGCCAGTCGTCCCCGACGACGCCGACGAAGCGGGGCGGCATGCCGAGGCGGGCGAGCGCGACGGCGACATTGGTGGAGGTGCCGCCCGGCATCTGGATTTCGCCGGACGCGATGCAGTATTCGCTCTCCGCCGGGTAGTGGTCCACGGGCAGCAGCGTGTCCCACGAGGCGCAACCGACGATGCAGACCAACGGATACACCGTGTCGGTCATCGGACGCCCCGGCCAGGCGCTGCGTTGCTCATCGCCCGTTCCATCACACCGCCCCCACGCCGCCCTATCACCCGTGCGAGGATAACGGACCTGCCACATTGCAGCAACCCGCCGCATGCCCGCATCCCGGGGCGTATTGCACAGCGGTGAGGTTGACCGACAATGCATACGCGCGAAATGAGGGCATGCGGCGGGTTGCGAGGTTTCTCGCTCTCCGGTACACTGCGGGCGGTTTGGCGCGTTCGTCTAGTGGCCTAGGACGCCGCCCTTTCAAGGCGGAGATCAGGGGTTCGAATCCCCTACGCGCTACCAACTCCCCGCCCCAACGGCAGAATCCGGATTCGCGCGGCGTGCGAATTGGACTGTCGCATTTTTATGGAGCATGTTTTATCATGCGCCCACGCCGTTCTTCGCTCGTGCGTCTCGGCATCGCGGCGGTGGATCGCGCCATCGGACGGAGATGACCGCACATGGGTACGTACGAGCCGACCAGACGCCAGTTCACGCCCGCATCCCGGCCGGTTGCGCGGGCCGCCGCCGAGTCGAAGCGTGCCAGCGAACCGGCGACGGAGTCGGTCAGCCGTGCGCCGATCGTCGCCCCGCCGAGCGCCACGCTCCTCGACCGCGCCTCCTCGCCTCCCACGACCGCGCCCGCCGGTGCGGAATCCGAGGGGGTGGCGACAGCCGAGGCCCGCGTATCGTCGGAGTATCCGCGCGCGCACGCCCCGATCCAGACCGCGAAGGCGGCGGGGGGCGCGTGGCCGCCGCTTGCCCCATTCGGGCCGGCCCCGATCCAGCGGAAGAATGCCACCGGGCTGCCCGATGCGCTCAAGGCGGGGGTCGAGGCGCTCTCCGGCGTCTCGCTCGACGATGTGCGGGTGCGCGAAAACGCGCCCGAACCGGCGCGGATCGGGGCGCTCGCGTACACGCGAGGGAACAAAATCTATGTGGGGCCGGGGCAGGAGCGGCACCTGCCGCATGAAGCGTGGCACGTCGTCCAGCAGAAGCAGGGGCGGGTGCGGGCGACGCTGCTGGCGAAGGGGCTGCCGGTCAATGACGACGCGGCGTTGGAGCGCGAAGCGGATGTCATGGGGGGCAGAGCCGCCCGTCCGGCCGCTGCGGGCGGCGTCGCGGAACATTCGACAGCACTCCCGGCAGAGTGCGACGTGTCGAGGTCGGTGGACGCGCCAGCCGCGCAATCCGGCATTGTCCAACGGGCATCCATCAACCCCGCCGCCTTCTTCGGTGCGACCAGGGCCGACAATGACGTGGACGCCGACATCACCGCGAACGAAATGAGCGGGTTCGGCACCACGGTAAATGGCGTGACGTGGCATACCAGACTGACCTTCGATCCCCTCGTGGTGCCGGGAGTAATGGGCGGCCATGCGATGAATCCGGAAGGCTCCGGCGTCACCGGCGTCATCGGCCCCGACCATCCCTACGGAAGCCAGCCGAGCAGTCTCACCGCCGCCGCGAACAACGCGACGGCTTCAACGATCAGGGCCGATGGCCGCGTGCATGTCGCCGCCCACATCCTCAACGACCAGTTGGGTGGCCCCGGCATCACGCAGAATCTCTTCGCCTTCCCCGGCAATGCCAACACGCTCATGGAAACGCAGGTCGAGAGCAAAATGAAAGCGGCCGTCGCGGCGGGGAATTTCATCTATTACCGCGGGGTTGTCCACCACCCCGCGCACGGCCCCGCCGACTACATCACCATGAGTTGGAACAAACTGGACGATGCCGGCAACGACATCGGTGGCGGGCAGGCCAATGCCGTCATCCGGGCGAACAACACCTCGGGCAGCACCGCGGCGGTGGTCCTGGGCGTCGGCACCGAGGCCAAATCGTTGACGCTCATCAATCCTTCAAACCCGACGGCGATTAAGGCGACCCCATGGGGCCCCTTCCAGATGCCGGACCCGAAGCAGATCGTGGCGCTCGGTCCCTTCCTCGATTACCGCGAATTCCCGGCCGTCGGCAACAAGAAGGCATTTGAAGACTTCCTCACGGCCAACAAGACGAATACACTCGGCCTGCAAAGCATGTTCGGCGCCCTGTCGAATGACACGGCGATGACTAGGACGATCGCAAGGTGGATCGGAGACAAGAGCAAGAGTCAGATCACGATCAAAAAGGGTCGGGGGATCACGCAGACGTTGCTCGACGACCTGAAAACGGGAACGACCGCGCAGAAGGAATCCGCCTTCATCGAGATCATGGATACCGGGGATGCGGTCAAAGTCATCCCGTTCGCGGCGGGAGTATTCGCCAAGGTCGCGCGCGCCAACGCGAGGTCAAGAGTGTAGCGATCCAGGCAACGCTCATCGCGCCGATCGGCGCGATCGCTTGTCGCACGTCGTTCCCCGGATTGCCAGCCGGACGTATTTTTCCCGCCTTGTGGCCCTCTCTTAAATCAAGGCTGTTTCCTCATCGCGCGGGCCGACATCGGCCGGCTCGTGGCGGGCATGGGAAGAATTACCCCCGGCGACTGCCCAAGGGCGGTCTTTTGGTGCGATGCCATTCGGGAGATTCTTCCGATGTGGTCGCGTGTCCTGCGTCCCTATAGTAGAGGCGTCACGTTGGACCGGCTTGGCCGGTCCAAGGCCACTACTGTAGTGAGGCAGGAAAAACGCGATGCGAGCACCATATCGGTACATTCAGCGGCGCAAACCGACGGGCGCGGCAGTGCGGGCAGGGGCACGGAAGCATCCCATGCGGGGACCGCTCCGCTGCATACTCGTCCTTCTGCTGGCCATCACCGCAGTCACCGTCATCCCCATCGGGACGGCGCTCGCCGCCACCGGCGAACTTTACATGTTGCAGGCCACCGACCCGCACGGCAATGTCTGGCTGCCCGGCACGACCGACGGCACGACCACCGGGCCGCTGGACCCCGGCACCGACCCCACGAGCGCCGGCTATGGCCATCTCTGGACTACCGACGTCACATCCGGCTTCTGTCGCATCATCCCGACGACCTTCAACGCCGACGGCACGGTCAACACGCCCGCTTTCCTGGACCGCAATACGCCAGGCGGCTGCATCACCGCCGGTGGCAAGCCGGGCCAGATGGAACTCGACCCCCGCCGCAACGCCGACGGCACACTCTATGTCTACACGCCCGACTGGGCCGTGCGCAGTAGCGGCGTCTACCGCCTGACCTTCGACCCCGGCAAGCAGATCATGACCAAATCCGAACTGCTCGCACCCAATCGCTTCCCAATCGGCCCCTCCGGGCAGGGCGTCAAGCCGTTCGACGTGCAACTCGGCCCCGGCGACCGCAAACTCTACGTCAGCAACGACATCAATAGCTCCATTGACCGCATCACGGGGGTGAATGGGCCGATCGCGCAGCAGACGGTGGAGACGAACATCGCCGTATCGAATGACGGCAAACGCGTGCGCGCGCTCACCTTCGTCTGCTGGTCGAACCTGGCGACCCTCAACGGCGGCAGGGGCGCCACGCGCGCGCCCGGAGCGCAGGGTTGCAGCCCGCAGGACCCGGCGCCCGATCTCCTGCTCTCCCAGTTCAACACCGTCTCGGTCGTCCTCAACGCCGAAGACTGCCAATCGCAGCTCGGTGCGTGCGTCGGGGTGCCAACGAATATTAAGGTGCTGACGCCGATGGGCCTGCGCACCGATCCGAAGGACCCGACCGTCGTCTATATCAGCGACTCGCCCGGCGCGGACTCGCAGATCGTGCGCTATCACATCACGACGGATATTCAGGATTCGTACGCCAACTTCGGCATCCTGGACGACGGCACGGTGGCGCGCTTCTCCTTCGCCTTCAGCGTCGGCTTCGGCCCCGACCACGCGATGTACGTCGGCGACGACCCATCGGCGGGGGCGACGGCGTTCAATGGCCGCTACTTCCGCGTCGCGCCGAACGCACCGGCGGACACGCTCGGCCAGCCGGGCGTGCCGGGCAACCCCCCGCCGCCGCCCTCGGTGCAGACGGGTAGCCTGTACGCAACCGGCGTGACCCTGCCGAGCGATGGGGTGTGGATGGGCACGCATCTCTGGATAGCCGACCCTGCCAGCGGCCTCTGCCGCCTGGATGCGGCCCCGGGTGGGAGCACGACGTTGGAGAACGTCAACACCTGCATGATTAACACAAACGCTGCGGGCCTGGCCAAGCCGGAGCAGTCGGTCTTCGACGCCGCGAAGAACCTGCTCTACGTCTCCGACGGGAGTTCCAAAAGTCTCGGTGTCGTCCGCTTCACGTTCGATCCGACGGGCACGGTCTGCACCAATCCCGATGGGACGCGCGTCGGCGCGGCGGAGACGCTCTGTGGGAGCGGCGACTCCATCTTCGCCAACCGCCCGCAGATCGTCGCGGGCGGGCAGAGCGGCACCGGCTTCGGCATTGACGGTCAGCGCGCCGATGCCGTCGCCCTCGATCCGCTCACCGACACGCTCTATGTCGGTTTCCGGTCCCGCAACGTCTCCAAGACGGGTGCGACGCAGATTGCGCGCGTGCGCAACGCCTCCGCTACGGACACATTCAGCCAGTCCGTCGAGTTCGTCGCCAAGACAACGCGGGACGTACCCGTTTTCGGCCTCGGCATCATCGTCAACCCGGCCACGACCGACGCGCCCGCGACATCCGATCTCTACATCGGCGACAACAAGGGTGTGGATGTCCTCTACAATGTTGGCGCATGCGCCCCGGGCGAATGCATGAGCATGCTGCTGCTCAACGTGCGCGGCCCGCACGGCTTCGCCGTGTTCGATGGCGGACCGGGCAACCAATCCCTCTACATGGCAGGGCCCCCCGCGCCGAATACGGGCAACAACACGACGGTCGTCCAGCAGTACACGATCAGCACCGGCGATTTGTTTGCCTACAGCAGCGTCGGCGTCAACCCCGACGGCACCCAGCAGCAGTATGCCTTCGTCAACTCGCTCGCAATCAATCCGAACACCGGCGATCTCTACGTCGGGGACAACCGCGACGCCGTGGCGCCGCCGAATGGAGTGGGCCACATCTGGAAGGTGACGCCGCCGGGCGCGGGCGCGGGGCCGTCCCAGCCGACGATCACCGTCAAGCCGGGCAACCCGACCAATAACCCAACCCCGTCGTTCGCCTTCAGCACGCTGACGAGCGGCGCGACCCTCTCCTGCTCGCTGGTCGCGTCGGGTACGGCGGACTCCTTCGCGCCCTGCACCTCGCCCTTCGTCCCGGCCGCGCCGCTGGCGGACGGCGCGTACACCTTCAAGGTCGAGTCCGTCTCCGGGAATTCCCTCAGCGCCCCGGCCATCTACTCGTTCACGGTGGACACGGCGCCGCCGGTCGTGACGCTCACACCCCAGGCGAAGAATCCCACGAACGTCAACACGCCGTCGTTCACCTTCTCCGCGACGAAGAATGGCGCGCCGTACACCGGCATGGCGTACCAGTGCTCGTTCACGACCGGCGCGGATGCATTCACCGCCTGCGGCTCGCCGCAGACATACGCGGCGCGGCCGGACGGCGCATACACCTTCAAGGTGCAGGGGACGGACCTCGCGGGGAACGTCAGCGCGGTTGCATCGAGCACGCTGACGATTGACACGGCGGCCCCGACCGTCGCGGCCAGCCCGGCGGGCGGTTCGTACGCGACCGCGCAGTCGGTCACGCTGACGGCCACCGATGTGACGGCGGTGACGATCACCTATACAACGGACGGCAGTTCGCCCCTCACATCCGCCACGAAACGGACGTATACGGGCCCGATCACCGTCGCGGCGACGACCACATTGCGGTATGTGGCGGTGGACACTGCGGGCAACCAGTCGCCGATCACCAGCCAGGCGTACACGATCAGCACCGGCGCGGCGCCGCCCGCGCCGCGCCCCCCCCCCCCCCCCCAGCCCCCCCCCCCCCCCCCCCCCCCCCCC
>JAICIL010000122.1 GCA_025924435.1 Chloroflexia bacterium
ATCTTCTCCGGCGGGATATATTCGAGGCCCTTCTTGATGCCGCCCACGATCTCCTCGACGCTCTCGATGCGGTGCGAGTGGATGTCCACGACGCCGTAGCCGACTTCCTTCGTGAAGGGGTGCTTCTCGAAGTGGTCGAGGAGGCGAAAGTGGCTGTTCGCGAACTCGAGGTCAATCTGGTCGAGCGGGAGGTCGAGCATGCGCGGGTAAATCTTGTCGAACGTGCCGTAGCAGATGTGGGTGACGATCTTCGCCGACACGCCCTGCGTGACGATGCCCATCGCCTCGATGGCGAGTTCGACTTCGTCCGTGCGGGCGGAGAGGGCGGGTTCGTCCACCTGGATGATCGTCGCGCCCGCCTTTTCGAGGTCCACGACCTCGTCATGGATGGCGCGGGCGAGTGCGAGCGTGCATTCGCGGCGGTTCGGGTAGTACTCGATGAATGACCAGTCCATCATCGTATACGGGCCAGTCAGCATCCCCTTCACCGGCTTGTCGGTGAGGGATTGCGCGTACTTCCACCACTCCACCGTGATCGCGTTCGGTCGCTCGATGGCGTCCACGACGATCGGCTTGTGGTAGTAGCGATTGCCGTACGACCGCACGAGGCCGGAGGACTCGAACCCGTTCATGTGCTGCGCGAAGTACTCGGCCATGTCGCCCCGGTACATCTCGCCGTCCACGATCACATCAATGCCGAGGTCCTCCTGCAACTGGATCACCTCGCGCGTCGCCCGCTGCTCCAGCTCCTTCAGTTCCGCCGCGTCCATCTCGCCGCGCCGCGCCTTCGTGCGCGCCTTCGTGATGTAATCGGGCTTCGGGAAACTGCCGACGCTCGTCGTTTGGAGAATCTGCTGTGCCATCCGTCGTTCCTCCTGAGTAGACAGTAGGCAGTAGTCGGTAGTCAGTTGACGGCGGAAGCGCTGCGCGCATCTCTTTCTGTCTAGTGTCTACTGTCTACTGTCTACCGACTACTGTGCCGCGACCGTCGCCCCCGCGACCATCCGCTCCAATTTCTCGTACGCCCGCGCGCGCGGCAGGAATTCCAGTCCCGCCGACGGCGTGATGTGCAGCGCGTGGCTGCCGACGATGTCCTGCGCCATCTGGATATTGCCCTGCACATCCTCCAGCGATTCCAGCTTCGTGTTGCGGGCATCCACGACGCTGATGCCGACGTGCTTGCCGTGCGCCTTGCCGCGCAGCGCGTCCACGACGAGCGGCGCGTAGGAGCAGTCGAAATAGACGAGATGGAACGGCAGGCCGAGCAGTTGCGACACGAGCGGCACGGCGTCGCCGAAATAGGTCGCAATCGCCGTCGTGCCCGGCACGCCGTCCATCAGTCGGCTCATGGCCCGCTCGAAGAGCGCCCAGTCCCCCGGCTCCTGCAGGATGCTCGGCTCGTCAATCTGCACGCACGATACGCCCGTCGCGGCAATCGCCTTCACCTCGTTGTTGAGGGCGGCGGCGAGGTCCATCACGAGCGGTTCGAGCGACCCATAGTGCTGATCGTCGCAGTATTTGGCGACTGTGTACGGCCCGGTGACGACCGCCTTGACCGGCTTCGGACTCTCGGCGACGGCGAAAGCGGACTCCGCCGCCACGACGGGCCGCTCCCAGCCGACCGGCCCCGTCACGACGGGCTGGCGGACATAGGTATTCGAGTCGAAGTAGCGGAGCAGGCCACCGCGCCGGATGTTCGGCAACTTGTTCGCGACATGCGAGACCATATCCTCCCAGCGGATGCAGCCGTCCGTCACCCAGTCCAGCCCGGCCCGCGCCTGCTCGCGGATCACTTCCGCCGTCACGTCATCCGCGACGGCGTTCAGGTCGTCCCGATCAATCTCCTTGCGGTCGAAGCGGTGAATGCCGCGCCGCAACCGCTGCAACTCCGGCGTATCCCCGACACGCGGATACGAACCCAGGCCCGTGAGAATCATGCGTTCCTCCCTTTGTAGCAGGCAGCAGGCAGCGAGCAGCCAACAGCACGGAAAAGGCTCCGTGCTCCTACTGCCTGCCGCCCGCTGTCTGCTGTCTGCTTCGCCGCAACGCGGCGTCCCGGACACGTTCCGCCGCCTCGTAATCTGCCCGCTCTTCCTCCGTTTCGATCAACAACCGCGGGACGGGCATCGGTTTGCCCACGGCATCCAGCGCGACCATCGTGAGGTACCCGGTGGTGGCGTGCTTCCGCTCGCCGCTCAATTGATGATCCGCGAAGACATCCACGCGCACGATCATGCTCGTGCGGCCGGTGTAGACGACGCGCGCGACCGTCTCGATGATCTCGCCCGCGCGGATCGGCTGCTGGAAGGAGACCGCCTCCATCGCGGCGGTGACGACGGTGGTATGCGCGAAGCGCGCGGCGGCAATCGCCCCGGTCTGGTCCATCAGTTGCAGGACCCGGCCGCCGAACATCGTGCCGTGGTGGTTGGTGTCGTTGGGGAAAACGAAATTGGTGGAGCGGACCGCTTCGGCGCGCCGTGGCAGACCGTTATTGGATTCCACGCTGCCGCCTGGTGTCACCTGTAGCCCCCTCATCGCGCGCGCCATACCGTCCGAGCGCTGTCCGCGTGGCGCATTGTCACCACAATGGGGGAGTCTGTCAACCGCTTCTTCGCACACTCTGCCACGTTGTACCGCGTGAATGTGCTACAGATAAAAGACTCGACCCATCGCCCGATCGGGCGCCTGCCCCTGATAGAGCCTTGTTAGCCGTCGGATGATCTCGCCCACTGTGCGCTTCGTGGGGTGGCAATATGCGACCCCTGCATGACGTTCATCCTGATGTGCGAGGCGGAGAGAATCATCGTCGTGCGTGACGATCACCCGAGATTCGCGCCGCGCTTATTCCCACGGTGCGGTATCGGTGCGGGTCCGCAAGTGCACGTCGTTCGTCGTTGTCACATCAATACCGAGATCGCCGAGAGCGCTGGCGATGGTCGGATTGACATTCTCATCGAGATGGAAGCGGATACGATCAATCATCGTCCGGCAGTTCGAGAATCAGCGAAGGATTCTCGCGCCGGAAGGCTTCCGCAAACGCATCGTCGGCCGCGATCCGCGCATCAATCTCCGCGCGATGGTCGTAGTAGTATGCGATCCCCGCGTAGACTGCGGCGAGTAGAAGGCGAAATTTGCGCGCGACCTCTTCGAGCGGCTGCCCCATTTCCATATGCCTGACGGCGAGATCGGCGATCGTAAACCCCGTCCCCGCGATGCGGGGCCTGCCACCGCGCACATCCGGCGTCGCCTCGATGTATCGGTCGAGCAGCAGCGCCATGTGCGATTCCCTCCGCGATCATTGTACGCCATGCCACCGCCGCGCGCCTCTGTTATACTCGCGGCGATGGACGACCCGCGCAGGCAGGAGGAAGCATGGCGACGTTTAGCGGCATCATCCCCCCATCGGTGACGCTCTTCAACGACGATATGAGCATTGATTGGGACGGGACGCTCCGCCATCTGGACTGGCTGATCGCCGCCGGGGTGCATGGCCTCTTCGTTCTGGGCACGACGGGCGAGTTCACGCAACTCTCCCCCACCGAGCGCAAGGAGTACGCGCAGAAGGTCGTCGAGCACGTCAAGGGGCGCGTGCCGGTCATCATCGGCACGGGCGGCGTGAACACGCGCGAGACGATTGATCTGACGCGCCACGCGAAGGGCGTCGGCGCGGACGCGGCGGCGGTCGTCACACCCTTCTACCAGACGCTCGGCGACGAGCAATTGCTCGCGCACTTCGGCGCGGTCGCCAACGCGGTGGACCTGCCGATCCTCGTCTACAACATCCCCGTCTTCACCGGCACGGCGGTCAGCACGCCCATCCTCGCGCAATTGGTGGAGGAGAACGACAACATCGTCGGCGTCAAGGACTCGGTGGATTCCGCCGCGCTGGTGCGGAGCCGCGTGCAGACGGTGAAGCGCATCCGGCCCGATTTCTCCGTCCTCACGGGGTCGTCCGATCACCTGCTGAACACCTTGATGCTCGGCGGCGACGGCGCGGTGATCGGCGAGGCGAACTTCGCGCCGGGGCCGGGCGTCGGCTGCGTCGAGGCCTTCCGCAAGGGCGATTACGAGGGTGCGCGTCGCGGGTTCCTCGATCTGATGCGCGTCGCGAATGTCACGCAGGTGCCGGGCACCTTCCAGGCGGCGATCAAGGAAGTGATGCGCGCCCTCGGCCAGACGGAGAAGACGACCGTCCGCCTGCCGGGTACGCCGCTCTCGAAGGAGTCCCGCGCGCGGATACGCGGCAATCTCGAAGCGGTCGGCCTGCTCCAGGCGGCGACGCCGCGCGCCCCGGAAGCCGCGCCGGTGGACGATCTCGACGCGCAGCCGACGGGCGCAGCGACGGCCGCCGACGGGGAAGCGGACAACTAGCGGGACGGGCAACGCTCTCGATGCAGACTTCTTTCGCCGTCACGTATGGGGCAGGAGATTGGGCGACCTGGCTCTTTCTCGCCTTCGCCTCCGGCCTGATGGCGGCGTTCATCGCCCGACCGCAGGGGATGGGGTGCTTCGGGTTCGGCTGCTTCGGCAATCTGCTCATCGGCGGCATCGGCGCGATCGTCGGGAACTTCCTCGTCGGCCGATTCTACGACGGCACGGTCAATGTCGCGGTCGCTTTCGTCATCTCGCTGCTGGGCGCGCTGCTCGTGCTGTACTGCGGGCAACTCCTGGATCGTCTCCTGCGCCGCAACGCCCCGCCGGACGACGGCCCGCCACCGCCCCGCACGCCGCCCCGGATCGTGGATTCGACCGCGCGCGAAGTGAGACGGGGAAGCGATGAGCAATGAGCAACGAGCAATGAGTGGAGGAGACCAAGATGCTTGAGATAACGCAAGAGCCGCGACACGATACGTCATCACATCCGAGCAAGGATGATTCTCGGCGCACATCGCTCATCGCCCATTGCTCATTGCTCGTTGCTTCGTTCTGCGGTTTCGTGGCCGTCTTCGGGATCGCGCACCTGCTGCTCGTCCATATCATGAAGCCGAGCGGGTACGTCTTTTTCGGGACGCTGGCGGTGGCCTCGCTGCTCATCGCGGCGCTGCTCTACGGCTTCACGCCCGATCGCCGCGCGATGCTGACGCGCTTCGGTTTCGGCGCGCTGCTGTGCGCCTGCGCGATCCCGGTCATCTATCTCGCGCGGTTCGCCCCGGAGGGCGCGCGCCCGACGGTCCGCAACCTCCTCGGCCTCCCCTTCTTCATCCTCGCCCTGATCGGCCCCGGCCCCTTCGTCCGTTCCCACAATCGCAACGCGAGCGTGTGAACATGCCCTCCTCAGCACTTGTCGCCGCGATAGACTTGCAGCCGGGCGGCATCCTGGCGTGGATCGTCGTCGGATTGCTTGCCGGGTGGCTGGCCGGGCTGATTACGCGCGCGGCGGGATTCGGCTGCTTCGGGAATATCGTCATCGGCCTGCTCGGCGCGGCGATTGGCGGGCTGCTCTTCAGCCTGTTCGGCGTCACGGATCGCGCGGGGTTTTGGGGCTCCGTCGCCGTCGCGACGCTCGGCGCGATCCTCCTGCTCGCCCTCGCGCGCGCGGCGGGTCGGCCCCGCCGCTGACATGCGCGCCATCATTTGCCCGCGACGCCGCCCCTCGGCTATCCTGACACGCGGTCGCGGCCGCCCGCAATCGTGCGGGACGGTCGCGCTATGCCACCAGGAGGAACGATGAGCAGCAACCCCAACGACTTCAACCGGCAGGTGATCGAGGAATTCCGCGCCAATGGCGGCAAGGTCGGCGGCCCGTTCGCCGGTAGCCCGATGCTCCTGCTGACCACCACCGGCGCGAAAAGCGGCCAGCCGCGCACGACGCCGCTGGTCTACACCACCGACGGCGACCGCATCGTCGTCATCGCCTCCAAGGGCGGCGCGCCGACCAACCCCGACTGGTACCGCAACCTCGTTGCCAACCCCGTGGCGACCGTCGAGCGGGGCGACGAGAAATTCCCGGTTCGGGCGGTCGTGACCGAGGGGAAGGAACGCCAGCGCCTGTTCGACCAGCAGGCGGCGCTGATGCCCGGTTTCGCCGACTACCAGAAGAAGACCACCCGGCAAATCCCGGTCGTCCTCCTCGAACGCGCCGAGTAATACCGATTCCTCCGGGATACTTCCCGGATCGCAGGCTGGAAAGCCCGCGCTACCATAGAAACGCATGCGAAGCGTTCACCAGGAATCGGTATAAGTCGCGAGTCGCGAGCAGCAAGTGACGAGTGGTTCGATCCTTCTCGTTCCTCATCACTCGCGACTCGTTCCTCATTCGAGCAGTCGGGCCGCTTCGCTGTACGCCTGCTCGAAGGCATCGCGGGCGGCGAGGAACTGTTCGAGGGCGTGATGGACCTCTTCCCCGGCGTTGTCCCGCAGGAGCGAGATGCCCACCTGCCCCGCCGCCGTCCAGCGGGCGAGCGCGGCGAGGTATGCTTCCGCCGCGTCCGTCTCCGCGATCAGCGCCGCGCCGACCGCCTCGCATCCCTCCGGCACGGCAAGCCCGCGCACGCGGGCGATCTCGGCGCGATAGGGCGCGCTGACATCCGCCACCGCGCGGCCCACATCGGTCGCGGTTTCGTCACCCGCCACCCCGCGCTGGATGGCGTCGGTGAGCGTGCGGATCCACCCCGCCTCCTCGCGGATGTAGGAGCGCAGCTCGCTGAGGAAGGTGAACTGCTGCTCGGTCGGCGCACTCGTCGGGTGCGCGCCGTTCGATGAGGATGCGGGGTCTTCGGGCATTGATACTCCAGTAGCCAGTAGCCGGTAGTCGGTAGTCAGTAGTCGGTGATTCTACTCGGTGTGCGTGCGAATCACCAATCCAAAGGCTCTGCCGAACACGATGACTGCCGAGGGTTGCCCTATTCCCGTTCTGACTACCGGCTACTGGTTTCCGGCTTCCGGTCGGACGCGCGCGAGGGCGGCGTTGTGGACGGTGATCACATCGCGCCCGAACTCGACGATCTCCTCCATCGGCAGGACATGCGTCGTCGCGCCGATGCCGAGGAAGCCGCCCTGCGGCGCGAGTTGGAGGGCGGTGATCGCGCCGGAGGTTTCGTCGAAGAGCAGATCGTCGCCATCGCCGATCACCTCGCCACCCGCCGTGACGACGCGTTTCTTGATCGTATCGAGGGTCGCGGCGGTGTCGTGCGGCGCGCCTTGCGCAACCGCGACACCGCTTTTATCCGCAATCGTCACGGCATCCCGGCCGAAGGTGCGCACCTGCCCGAAGGGGACGAGCGATGGCTTCTCGCGGTTGAAGAGGCCGCCATCGCCGCCGATCAAGAGGCCGAGGACGGTCCGTTGCGCGAGATCGAGCTGGAGATCGGCGATCGCCCCCACCTTCTCACCGTCCGCGACGCTGACGACGGCGCGACCGATGAGAGCACGCGCATTGATCACGGTCATGGTCCCCTATCCCTTCCCACAGGCACCCCGGAAGAGGGCGCGACAAACTCCCGTCGTTTTAGGACAGCACATCGCGTGCCACAGTTGCGGCCATCCGCCGGAGAAGCTGCGGGGCAACGCCGCGCTACTCGATGACGATATCGAAGCCGCTGAGGAGCGACACCGCTTCCGGCAGGGAGAAGCGCGCCTTCGCGACCGTGTTCGTCGCCGGGTTGATCGCGTAGCCGGTGGCGTGCCGGAAATCGGCCTTCGTGAGGTTCGTGTGATGGAACTTGCTGCCGGTGAAGTCGCTCTTCGTGCAGACCGTCTCGGTCAGGTCCGCCTCGCGGAAATCCACCTCTCGCGCGACGCAACCGGCGAACCGGCCCCGGCGCAGCGTCAGGCCGAAGAAGGTCGCGTAATTGAGCAGGCAATCGTCGAAATGCACCGAGAGGAAGAGTTTGGAGATCACCGCGTCCCCCGCCTTCGTCCAGTCAACACCGAGCAGTTTGGACGAGTGGAAGCGGGTATCGGTGAAGCGGCAACCGGGCACGCGCGCCAGGCTGAGGTCGCACCCCGTGAAGCGGCAATCCGTGAACGAGCAATGGGAGAACGCGCCCTCCGTGAAGACGCAGCGGTCGAAGTGGCATCCGGCGAAATCCGCGCGCGTGAATGCCTGCGCCGGTGCGGCATATGCCGTGAATGTCGCGCCTTCGTACTGCTGCCCATCCTCGATTGCCGCCATGGCGTCCCCCATCATTGTTGACGATGCTCAATGCGTTTTCTATACTGCATTGTAAACCATTGAATACAATGGAGTGCAACGGAGTGCGACGATGAAAGAGATTCTTGCAACCATCACCCAACGCGGTCAAGTGACCATCCCCGCCGAGGTCCGGCGCTTGCTCGGCACGAAGACGGGAGATAAAGTTGCCTTCCAGATCGAAGGAACGGAAGTGCGCCTCGCGCCCGCCGCGATGACCTTAGAGAGCGCCTACGGCTCAGTCAAGCCCGTCGCGCATCCCGAGGACTTCGCGCGCATCGAGGAAGCCGCGAAGGAGGAGCATGTTGCTCGGACGCTCGCGAAGATGCACCGGGGATGAGGCTGCTCGATACAAACATCATTGTCCGCTATCTCACGGGGGATGACCCCACAAAGGCGGCGGCCTCTTTCGCGCTCCTTCAACGTGTCGCGCGCGGCGAGGAACGAGTCCGGCTCTGCGAGGCGCATCTGACGGAAGTTGTCTACATCCTCTCCGCCCGCGCGCATTACGATCTCAGCCACGAAGAGATTCGCCAGCGGCTCATCCCGATCATCAATCTGCGCGGGCTTCACTTGCCGCGCAAGAAACTCTACCGTCGCGCGCTCGACGTCTATGCGCTCCACTCAGCGCTCGACTTCGAGGATGCGCTCGCGGTTGCATACATGGAGGCGGACGGGCTGACGGAACTCTACAGTTACGACCGGGACTTCGACCGTGTTCCTACGGTCACGCGGATCGAACCATGAGCGCTTTCCGGCTCCCGGTTACAGGACGCCGCCGAGCAGCGGCAGGACGAGGTTCGCCCACTCGCGGCGCAGCACCTCGCGCAGCGGGTCGGTGGCGACGATGCGGATCAGCCGCCGGTGCTCCTCGTAGCGGCGGAAGTCGTCGCTCTGCGCGCCGACGACTTCGTGCCACGGCATCAGCGGCGCGAAGCCGATCGGCGGGCGGTCGAACTCCACCCAGACATCGGCGGACCACTTCTCCGGCTTCGGGATGTCAATCAGCACGTCGCTGTCGTGGACTTCCGTGCCGGTCAGGTGCGCGGCCATCTCGGCGAGGGTGATCTCGGCGGCGCGGCGGTCGCGCGGGCGGTAGTAGAGCGCGCCGAGCCGCTGGAAGAGGTCGCCCGCCCGCGCGGAGACCTCCACGGCCCGCTTGTGGATGCGGCGGGAGCGGAGCGCGGCGACGAGGCGTCGCGTCGCGTCCGGCATCGCCGGCAGGCTGAGGAAGGCGAGGAGCGAGGCGTCGTCGTGCGTCGTCAACGCCTCCGGCGCGATGATGCCCGCCTCCAGCGCCTCCTGCACGGCGCGCAGGAGCATCGCCATGCAGGCGCGGTTCGTGTGGTGCCAGTAGACATTGTCGAACATCTCCTGCCGCGCGTTGATCAGCGAGTGCAGCGGGCTGATCCCCTTGTCATCCAGGACGATGCGCGCCGCGCCGTTCACCTCGTGGACGCGCAGGGCGTCGAGCAGGCGGGGGGTATCCACGCGGCCATAGGGCACGTTGCAGGCACGGGCGTCGCGCGGCAGGTAATCGAGTTTGTCCATATCCAGCGCGCCGGAGAGCAGGCCGCGAATCAGGGCGTCCTGGGGCGTCGCGGGCGGCCCCGGCGGGTCAATGAAGTCCGCGACGCGCGCCGGGTCAATGCCCCAGATGCGCGTCAGGACATCCGAGACTTCCGCGCCGAGGATAATCCGCCGCCCGACCTGCTCGTGCTTGAGGATCGGCGGGCCGAGTTCCTCGATCGCGTGCGAGAAGGGATAGTGGCCGATGTCGTGCAGGAGCGCCGTCGCCGTCGCGGTGTGCGCGTCCTCGTCGCCGAGCGCCACCGGCCCGCCATGTCGCCGCAATTGGGCGATCCCCTGCCGCATCAGGTGCATGACGCCGAGCGAGTGCTCGAAGCGTGTGTGTTTCGCCCCCGGCCAGACGCGCGAGACGAACCCCAACTGCTGGATGCGGTCCAGCCGCAGGAAGGCCGCCGTCGCCATCAGCGCGGATTCCGGCGCGTTGAGCGGGATGCGGTCGTACAGGCCATCCCGGATCGTCGTGATCGTCTCCCAGCGATCTCCCACGGCAGACTCCCCGCATGCGAGCGATGACGGACCACCGCGCGTACGATACCGGGAAAGGGGGCGGGGCACCAGTGGCGATCCGCGACGACGCGACGCGCGCGCAATTATTCGCTACCGGCGGTTTCCTTCATGTATCTTGTACGCGTTCGCCGCATGATCCTTCCGCCGGTTTCTCGCCGGGGCGTGCGTCGGTCATCGGTATCAAATGTTAGCGGCGGCGCGGGCGGTTGCTCCACCGGGGTTGTAGCGCGCTCGGTGCGCGTCGAGGAGTGTACGGGGATGATCCTTCGCGTTCGGCCTTTGGTCACGGGCATCGCCACCTTTGTACCGGGCGTCAATACCCTCGTCTCGCGTCGGACGGGCGGCACCAATTCCGCCCGCTATTGCTATTCCGTCTGGCTGCGGCATCTCGCCATGGCGCACGCGCACGGTCTTCCGGCAAATCCGTCGGTCGTCGCCGAACTCGGCCCCGGCGATTCGCTCGGCGTCGGGCTGGCCGCGCTGCTCACCGGCGCCGAACGCTATTACGCGTTCGACGTCGTACCGTACGCCCGAGATAGCCGGGCGGTCGCGATCTTCGATGAACTGGTCGCGCTTCTCCGCGCGCGCGCCCCGATCCCCGATCGGGCCGAGTTCCCGCTCGTCACGCCGCTGCTCGACGACTACGATTTCCCGCGCGCGATCCTGACCGATGAGCGCCTCGCGCACGCGCTCGCCCCGGAGCGCGTGGCCTCCATCCGCGCGGCGGTCGCGGGCGCGGAGCACGCGACGGGCGACGGCGCATGGATCACCTATCACGTCCCGTGGGATCGGGACGAAACCGTCCGGGACGGCAGCGTTGATATGATCCTGTCGCAAACGGTGATGGAATATCCCCTCGACCTCCACGCCACCTACGAGACGCTGTATCGCTGGCTCAAGCCGGGCGGCATCATGTCGCATCAGATTGATTTCCGCTGCCTGGGGACGGCGCACGTCTGGAACGGCCACTGGGCATACTCGGACCTCATCTGGGCGCTCATGACGGGGAAGCGGCGCTATCCGCTCGCGAACCGCGAGCCGCATTCGACGCATCTCCGCCTCATCGCGGAGCGCGGCTTCAGGATCGCCGCCGATGTGCCGATCCGCGCGGCGTCGGACATCCCGCGGAGCGCATTGGCGCAGCGATTTCGCAACATGACGGACGACGACCTGACGACGAGCATCGCCTTGATCCAGGCGATCAAACCGGCGTAAGGGCGCGAAGCAGGGCGCGCAGACGCCCCACAGCCCTGCCCCCCGACACCGACGACGGTCGCGTCGCCCCGTTGTGCCCGCCGACCGGCCGATGAGTGTCGCCGCCGGCCATTCGCCGCATCCCTCGGTTTGCCCGCAAGAATCGGATAGATCGCCATCCCCTGCCGCCGTATGGTAGTCGCAGGTATCCATGTTCCGGCGCGGGAGAGAACGCCGCGCGGCCACCGGCGAGGGAGGACTTCTTGGCACACCGACATCCGTTTCGTTTCGGGGTATTGGGCGAGCACATCGGCACGCGGGACGCGCTGATCGGCACGGCCCGCAGGGCGGAGGAGATGGGCTACGCGACCTTCCTGCTCCGCGATCACTTCATCGCGCCGCCATTCGGCCATCAACTGGC
>JAICIL010000123.1 GCA_025924435.1 Chloroflexia bacterium
CGAAGGACGCGAAGAAGATAAAGAGAGAAGGTCATTGCTTGCCTCCTCTCTTTCCTTTGTGTCTCTTCGCGTCCTTCGCGCCTTCGCGGTTAGAAAACTTTACTTGCTGAGGGCGTTGTATTTCGCCATCAGGCGGCTCTTGCGGCGGGCGGCGTTGTTGCGATGGATGACGCCCTTCGAGGCGGCCCGATCGAGCGCGCTGATCGCGTCGCCGACGGCGGTCGTGGCGGTGGCGGTATCGCCCGCGTCAATCGCGGTGCGCGCGCGGCGCACATAGGTCCGCGTCGCGGAGATGATCGGGCGGTTGCGCTGGCGGCGGCGCTCGCTGACCCGCATGTCCTTCATGGATGACTTGAGATTCGGCACGCGCTACACTCCTGCTTATTTCTCCCGCATCCGCACACGACCGGACGCGATGCATACGCCTCATCAAACGCCGACGCGGGCGCGTCTGCTAGACTACCAGAGATGACGATTCCGTGCAAGCCGGATACACTACGTTGCCCCGCCCTTATGTTCCGGCGGGGCGGCGTACCGAGGAGACCGCTTGCGATATGCAGATTGACGGGGCCGCGCCGCCCTCCGACCGGACGGCCGAGGCGCAAATCGAGCAGACCCGGCGCATCAAGTGGGTGCCGCACCCCCCCAAGGCGAAGGCGCGACGGAAAAGCCCGAATGCGCCCGCAGCGGCACCCACCCCACGCGCGACCGACGCGCAGGCGGCTCCCGCGCCGACGATCGCGTCGCCGAATGGCGGCGCGCCGCCCGGCATCCCGATCCCGGATGATGTTGCGCTGCCGGAACCGCCGACCATCGCCCCGCCGCCACCCGCCATGCCGCCCGATGCGGCTCCGGTTGCTTCCTTCGCTCCTCCCGCCCCGACGGTGGCGGCGCCCGTCGTGCGGGCGCGCGCCGCGATGGGGCGGTCGGTGGCGATCGTTGGGGTCGCCTTCATCGCCAATCGGGTACTCGGCCTGCTGCGGGATGTGATCATCGCGGGCAAGTTCGGCACGCGCGCCGACCTCGACGCTTATTACGCCGCCTTCCGCATCCCGGATTTCCTCTTCCTCGTCATCGCCTCCGGCGCGTTCGGCGCGGCATTCATCCCGATCTTCACCGGCTTCCTCGAACGCGACGAGGAGACCGCCGCCTGGGTGCTGGCGAGCAGCACACTCAACGCCGCCTTCTACGCACTCACCGCGCTCTCGGCGCTCGGTTTCCTCTTCGCCGGGCCGCTCGTTCGCACGATTGTCGCGCCCGGCCTGACCGCCGCCCAGCAGACGCTCGCGACGGACCTGACGCGTATCCTGCTCCTCCAGCCACTCTTTCTCGGCCTGGGCGGCGCGGCGATGGGCATCCTGAACGCGCAGCACAAATTCCTCTGGCCCGCGCTCGCCCCCGTCACCTACAACCTCGGCATCATCGTCGGCGCGCTCGCCCTCGCGCCCCGCTACGGCGTGAAGGGGCTGGCCTACGGCGTCGTGATCGGCGCGGTCGGCCATTTCCTCACGCAACTGCCCGCCCTCGCCCGCGTGATGCGCTACTACCCCGTCGTCTCGCTCCGCGTGCCGGGGATGCGGCAGGTCGGCGCGCTCCTCATCCCCCGCATGTTCGGGCAGGCGGTCTTCGCGCTCAACTTCGTGATCGTCACGAACTTCGCCTCCCGCCTCGGCGAGGGGCGCGTCTCCGGCTTCCAGTACGGCTACACGCTCTTCCTGCTGCCGCACGGCGTCTTCGCCCTCTCCGCCGCGACCGTGCTCTTCCCGACGCTCGCGCGCCTCGCCGGTGCGGGCGACTGGGGGGAGTTCCGCGCGCGATACGCCGCCACGCTCCGCTCCGTCCTCTTCTTCATCGTCCCCGCCACCGCCGCCCTGATCGTCCTGCGCACAGCGATCCCCGAGGCGATCTACCAACTCGGCGCGTTCAACGCCACCTCCACCGGCCTCACCGCGACCGCCCTCGGCGCGCTCGCGACGGGCCTGGTCGCCTACGCCGTCGTGGAGATCGTCACCCGCGCCTTCTACGCCTTGCAGGACACGCGCACGCCGGTGATCGCGGGGGTCCTCACGATCGCCCTCAACTTGCCGCTCAGTTGGTTCCTCAGCAAGGCGTTCGGGCTGGGCGGCCTCGGTCTCGGCCTCGCCGTGACGACGTGGCTCGAGATGACGATCCTGCTCGTCGCCCTCCGCCGCCGGATGGGCGTGACTGCGCCAGGCCTCGCGGACGCGCTCGCGCGCATCTTCTGGGCCGCCGCCGCGATGACCGTCGCGCTGATGCCCTGCTCGTGGCTGCTGCACAATCTGCACCGCGCGGCGGGCAAGAGCGTCGCGCAACTCGCCTTCTTCCTCGCCACGCTCGGCATCGGCGCGGCGGTCTACCTCGGCGTCTGCTCGCTGCTCGGCGTCGAGGAAGTGCGGCGCGTCCGCGGCATGGTCCTCCGCCGCCTCGGGCGAGGTAGGACGGAAACCGAATGAACCGCAGAGAACGCAGAGAGGGGAAGATGCAAGAATCTCTTCTTCCTCTCTCCCCTCTCTGCGGTTCTCCCCGGTTTCCTTTTCCATTGTTTGTTGACGCCATTTCGTCGTGAGGAAGGAGATCATGATGCGATTGTCGGTGCTGGTCGAGGGGGCGCACGGGCTGACGTGGGCGCGCTGGAAGGAATTCGTCGCCACGGCGGAGCGGCTGGGGTTCGCGGGGCTGTATGGTTCCGACCACTTCGCCCTCGCCAGCGCGCCGCCGGACAAGGATTCGCTCGAACTGATCGTCTCGCTCGCCTACGCCGCCGACCGTTCGGAGCGGCTGCGCCTCGGCCAACTCGTCTCGCCCATCTCCTTCCGCGATCCGGTGATGCTGACGCGCCAGATGCTCGCGCTCGACGACCTGAGCGGCGGGCGGATGGTCTTCGGCGTCGGGGCGGGCTGGAATGCCCGCGAGCATGCGATGTTCGGCTACGACCTCGGTGAGATCAAGACGCGCATGGACCGCTTCGCGGAAGCGCTCGAAGTGATCACCCGCCTGACGCGTAGCGACGAGCCGGCCTCCTACACCGGCAAGTACTATCGCCTCGAAGAGGCGACGCTCCTGCCGCGCCCGGAGCGGCCCGGCGGACCGCCGCTGCTGATTGGCGGCGGCGGGCCGAAGCGGACGCTGCCGCTCGTCGCGCGCTACGCGGACATCTGGAACGCCGTGATGATGACGCCGGAAGCATTGCGGGAGAAGCTGACGCTGCTCGATTCCCTGATTGAAGAGGCGGGGCGCGCGCCGGGCGATGTCGCCCGGACGCTGATGACGCCGGTCTACTGCGGGCGCTCCACCGCCGAGCTGGCGCACCGGGCGAGCGGCCGCCGCGTCGCGCCCGCCCTCGCCGACCTCTCCGACGAGGCGTTGGTGGAGCAGCAGCGCGGGCGCGGCGCGATCATCGGCACGCCGGAGGAAGTGATCGCGCGCATCCGCGTCTACGAAAGTCTGGGCATCGAGGAGATCATGGTGCAGTGGTTCGCCCAGGACGACCTCGACGGCTTGCGGATTATCGCCGACGCGGTATTGCCGCAAGTCGCGGGATAAGGGGAGCCTCACCCCCCAACCCCCTCTCCTTAGCCTTGCGGCTAAGGAGAGGGAGAGTCCGTCAGTTCTTCCGTTGGTTGCTCGTCCGGAGGCGGAGCGTCATCCCCGCCGCGATCACCGCGGCCGCGACGACCAGGGCGATGATGAGATTGCGGTTCCGGCTATCCTGTGCCGCACCGGTCTGGGGCAGCACGGAGGACGGAGACGCGGTTGACGCGCTCGGCGCGTTGGCCGTGGTTGCCGCGCCGCCCCCGGCCGTCACGACGATGGTCGCGACCATGCGCGGGTGGACGGAGCAGTGGTAGGCGAACGATCCGGCCTGATTGAAGGTGAACGAGAACGACTGGCCGGTGGTGAGATTTTTCGAGTCGAACGCGCCGGTATCGCTCGTGGCCGTATGCGGCGCGGCATCCTTATTGGTCCATGTCACCTTGGTGCCGACCGGGATGGTGATCGTCGCCGGATCGAAGGCGAAGTTCTGGATCGTGATACTCATGTCGGCGGCGGACGTTGTCGTTGTGCTCGCCCCGACGATTAACCAGAGCAATCCTAGGACAACAAACAGGTGTATGCCGTACCGGACACCGGGCAGCCGTCGTCGCACGCGCATCGCATCCTCCTCTCGCGGGCCGAGGCCCACCTATCGCACGGTGAAGCGACCTATGGCAACGAAATGTCGGCGGTCGCTTCATTTTCCAGTACGCTGGGAAGGACGCATGCGGATTGTTTCCGGCCGGTTCAGCCCTCGGCGTCGCGCTCGCGCACACCGCCGATGAGAGAGGTTTCCAGGGAGTGAATACGCCGGTTCGGGCGCGGCGCGGACGAGACGGTGATGTTCTCCGGCCTAGGGACGCTCGTCGGGGTGAGTTCGGAGGCGAAGATGGGCACCGGCACGCCGGGCTCCTCGCCGGGGAGCGCGAAGTCGAGCAGGACGGAATAGACCGTCTCGCCGCCCGCCGCGTCGCCCGGCCCCTCGCCGCCGACGATCTCGCCCATCCGCCCCTCGTACGGGTTCGGCACGCCCGGCTCGGACTTCACGAGTACCCGCGCCCCCGCCTCGAATCGCCGCTCGCGCATGCCGCCCGTGTGGATAAACCGCCGCTCGATATGATGCGACGGCTTGTGGCTCCCGCCCTGATACCCCATCGTTCATCCGCTCCCAATCATCGCTCGCATACCACGCCGCGGGCTGGAAAGCCCGCGCCACCAATTTCGCCGTCAGTGTACGGAATCGCGCGGGCTTTGCCTACCCCCGGCCCGCTCCCGCGAGGAGGGGATGACTTGTAGCAAGATCGTGGCATTCCCTATCATGCCCTGATCTTGCGGAGGCTCGCCCCCTTCCTTTTAGGGAAGGGGCCGGGGGATAGGACAAATCTGGTATACTTCCCGCGTCTGGCTTGCCAGGCACCGAAACGGCGCAACGCGGGCGCGAGGGTGCGTCGCGGATCGCCGCTTTTTCAAGTGCATGTGATAGACAAGAACGGATTCCATGACAGATCAGCGACACATTCGCAATTTCAGCATCATCGCGCACATTGACCACGGCAAGTCCACCCTGGCGGATCGCTTGCTGGAGCGCACGCACACGATCGAGAAGCGCGGGATGATGGCCCAGGTGCTCGACTCGATGGACCTCGAGCGCGAGAAGGGCATCACGATCAAGGCGCGCGCCGTCCGCATGCGCTACACCGCGAAGGATGGCGAGGAATACGAATTAAACCTGATTGACACGCCCGGCCATGTGGATTTCGCCTACGAAGTCAGCCGCTCGCTCGCCGCCTGCGAAGGGGCGCTCCTCGTCGTGGACGCCGCGCAGGGGATCGAGGCGCAGACGATGGCGAATGTCTACCTCGCGCTCGAACACGACCTGGCGATCGTCGGCGTCATCAACAAGATTGACCTGCCCGCCGCGCAGCCGGAGAAGGTCGCCAAGGAGGTGCAGAACTTCATCGGCCTCGTGGACGATGAGATCGTCCTCGCCTCCGCGAAGTCCGGCCTCGGCGTGGACGACATCCTGGAGGCGATCGTCCGCTTCATCCCGCCGCCCGGCGGCGACCGCGCGCAGCCCGTCCGCGCCCTGATCTTCGACTCCCACTACGACGCCTACAAGGGCGTGATCGCCTACCTGAAGATCGTGGACGGCACGCTGAAGAACGGCGACCGCATCCGCGTGATGTCCAACGGCGTCGAGAGCGAGATGATCGAGATCGGCGTCTTCCGCCCCGATATGACCCCGGTGGACGAGTTGGCGGCGGGCGATGTGGGGTATGTCGCGACGGGCCTGAAAGTCGTGCGCGACTGCCCGGTCGGCGACACGATCACCACCGCCGCACGACCGTCGCGCGATCCATTGCCCGGCTACCGCCCCGCCAAGCCGATGGTCTTCGCGGGTTTCTATCCCGTCGAGTCGGACGATTACCCGCTCCTGCGGGACGCGCTCGAACGGCTGAAACTGAACGACTCGTCGCTCGTCTACGAGCCGGAATCGTCCGCCGCGCTCGGCTTCGGCTTCCGCTGCGGCTTCCTCGGCCTCCTGCACATGGAGATCATCCAGGAGCGGCTGGAGCGCGAGTACAGCATTGACCTCCTCGCCACCGCGCCGAGCGTCGAGTACCAGGTGCAGACGACGAATGGCGCGACACTCCTGATAGACAACCCCTCCGAACTGCCGCCCGTCGGCACGATCGCGGAGATCCGCGAGCCGCTGATGGACATCACGGTGATCGTCCCCTCACGCTTCATCGGCGCGATCATGGACCTCGTCACGACGCGGCGCGGCACCTTCGGCAAGATGGAGTATCTGGACGAACAGCGCGTGTTGCTCACCTATCGCATGCCGCTCGGCGAACTGATCGTGGATTTCTACGATCAGTTGAAATCCCGCACGCAGGGATATGCCTCGCTCGATTACCAGTTCGCGGAGTACGAACCCGCCGACCTCGTCAAACTGGACGTGCTCGTCAACGCGCAGGCCGTGGACGCCCTCTCGATGATCACGCACCGCGAGTTCGCCTACAGCAAGGGCCGCGCGCTCGTCGAGACGCTGCGGAAATTGATCCCCCGCCAGATGTTCGATGTGCCGATCCAAGCGAGCATCGGCACCCGCATCGTCGCCCGCGAGACGATCAAGGCGCTGCGCAAGAACGTGACGGCGAAGTGCTACGGCGGCGACATCACGCGCAAGCGCAAATTGCTGGAGAAGCAGAAAGAGGGCAAGGCGCGCATGAAGATGGTCGGCAGCGTCGAAATCCCCCAGGAAGCCTTCATGGCCGTCCTCTCGCTGGATCGCGATTTGGAGACGGCAGGGCGATAGCAGCGTCCAGCAGACCAGCCGATTGACATTCAGCGCGGCAAGATGTACGAACTGTACATCTTGCCGCGCTTTCGCATGGGAAGAGACAATGACTGAACTATCCATCGCGGAGGCCCGCGAGCAATTTTCCGAGGCGATCAACCGCGCCGCATATGGCAAGGAGCGCATCATCGTCACACGACGCGGCAAACCGCTCGCCGCGATTGTCCCCATTGAGGATATGGAGGCGATGGAAGCGACTGAGGACCGGATTGACCTCGAAGAAGCGGCGAAGGCGCGTGCCGAGGCGAAGGGGAAGGGCACGATTCCCTGGGAGACGCTGAAAGCGGAACTCGAACTGGATTAGATGCGCTACACCATTGATTTCACACCCGCCGCAGCGCGAGAGTTCCGGAAACCCACCACGCAACGTCCAAGCGATGCTCGAACCAGCAATCAACGCCCTCGCGGACGAGCCGCGTCCGCATGGCGTCAAAATGCTCACCAATGCCCAGCAAGGGACGTACCGCGTCCGAAGGCGATTACCGCATCGTTTACGACATCGAAGATGATGTTCTCCTTGTCCTCGTTGTCAGAGTCGCCCATCGGCGCGATGTCAATCGGTAGCGGCCGGGGCGGATAGACCGTCCGGTTATTCCAACGAGGCCAGCACCTCGGCGGGCGAGCCATCGCCCCGGATGACGGCCTCGATGCCGGGCAGGAAGAGATCCATCGTGGCGACGTTGAGCCGGAACAACTGCCGCGCCATCGCCACGCTCAGGTGATCCCCCTCGACATCCACCGAGGTTTTGTAGCGGACTTCGCCATCGTCGAAGTCCATCTCAAAATTCCCAATCGTCATGGCATAGTTGACACGCGTCAGGAATTCGGCGACTGCGGGACGCTGCGCGGCGGGGACGTTCTCTGCCATCACCGAATAGACGAGGAGCTGTTCGTCGCGTTCACGGGCGTGAAGATAGCACGGCCATGTGCCGTTCACACCCTCCCAGTCCGTCGTCAGAACGTCGTTCATGCCCTCCAGCCATGTGAAGGGGAGTACGTCGGCGTTCATTGCCGCGATTGCCGTGGCGAGGATCGCACCCGGCGGATGGATTGACTCTCCGTCGGCGCCGTTCATGGGCCTCCTGCGCCGGCCAATAAGGCGAGCCTCTGACGCTCTGTCTGGAGCAGCGCGCGGACCTTATTTTGGGCCGAGCCGCCGACTCCCCAGGCATCAACCTCTTCGACGAGTTGCAGATAGTCGGCGTGCCGGTTCGCGAGATCCGCATAGACCGCCGCGCGATTCACGCCGCCGGCGCCGTAGATGCCGTCATACCATGCCTGTGCTTCGTCCATCTTATTCTGGTGCCGTTCGGCATATTTCTTCGAGTGGAACGCCTTCTGCAACTTGGTGAGCGGCTTGAGGGGCCGCGCCAGGGCAGCCGTTGCGATCGCCTGCGGGATGGCGAGCGCGGCGGCGAGGTCGGCGGCAGTCGGCGTCGGTGCTTCCCCCGCCTTCAGCCGCGCGATACGGAACCACTGCTCGGCGTGGCGGCACTCGTGATAGACGCTGTCGGCCATATTGGCCACGTCGTCATCGGTCATCGGTGCGTCAAGTCCCTGCGACCCGATGGACACCGACCATGTCGTGAAGTCGAACAGGGCGGAATCGAACCGTGAACCGGCATCGGCCGTCGAGGTGACCTCGGGAACATGCGTCTTCTTCAGTTCGGCGTTGACGTACTTCGCCACTTTAGCAATTTTGGCGGCCGCATCCAGCGTGGCCCACTGCTTGATACTGCCGAGCGGGTTCCTCCCACCCGTGGCGCGCGCCTTTACCTTCCCCGCAAAGTCGCTGATTGCGCCTGTCTTCTTCAGTCCGGTATCGGTGTGATCGCGTTGAATGACGGGGGTGCGCGGCATGCTGCGAGTAGTGGAGGCAGCCTTTCGTTGCACTGGTGCG
This sequence comes from Chloroflexia bacterium, assembly GCA_025924435.1. The sequence goes on from JAICIL010000123.1 coordinate 8,820, forward strand.
GTCGTTCGCAATGCGCTGCTGCCCATCGCATCCGCTTCGCGCTCCAGGGAGACATCATCGTTGACCGCGATGCCGTTGACCTGCATCGTCGGCGCGACGCGACCCTGCCGCTGCTGGACGACGTGCCACGCCTCGTGCGGCAGGTGCTGTTCCTGCCCCGGCCCGACATGGATTTCCGTGCCCTGTGTATACGCCACCGCCTCCACCTCGGCGGGCTTCGCGGAGTTGTAGTGGACGCGTACATCGTCCAGCGCGATGCCGGAGAGCGCCTCGACGCCGTCCTTCAGCGCATCGGGCAGCCCGGTCGCGTTCTTTCGCTGCGCCGCGATGGGGGCGAACGCCCGCTGCGCGGTCCCCGCCGCGCCCGCCCCGGCCTGCTTCACCGACATCCGCGCCTGGGCGACGCCGGTGACGGCCTCGGATGCCACTTCCGGCGCTTCGGCGGCGGGCGTATCCGGGCGAAACAGGGGGATCGGAGCAAGGGCGCGGGGGGCGGCGAGCTCGTGCGAGCCGGGCGCGGACCGTTCCGCTATGAACGATTCGGAATTAGGTAGCGCGGCGACCGAGCGGGACGCCTTCTCGTCGGCCACCGGGGTGGCAACGAGCGCCGAAGACTTACGGGGCCGATGTTGCGGCGTCGCGAAGGATGACATCGTACGCTCCCTCTCACCGGAGGCGAGAACTGCCGCCCGACGACCCCGATGCATCGGTCGCAGGGCGCGTATGTTGTTCTTCGTCAAGAACCCCGGATGAGTATACACGATTTTTCGTTACAGGTGCAGATTTTGGCAATTACGCCGCAACGGGCCGGCCCACGCAAGGTCGCCATGATCCCGTGCATCGCTGGCCGGCTCATCTTCAATTTCAATTGAGAGCGCCGCTGGTATACTGGTTAATCGTGGGAGGGGGTTTCATAAACCAGCCTCCCCGCCGCGAAAATCTCGTCACACGACCACCGAAGCCGGAGACCGCATGAAATCTGATCCAGCGGAAATGCGTGTAATCCATTTCCCGGCGGATTATTCTGTCGGCACGCTGTATCCAAGCAAGCCCGACGGCTCGTGCGGCTTTGGTGTGCTGCCGGGCTATCTTGCCCACCAGCAAGCCCGAGGCGACATCAGCATACCTGTGGATCAATTGCTAACCCTGAAGATCGGACCCGATATAAAGGGTGATGACTTGGCATTCTTGAAGGGTGTTTCGGGCTTATCGTCACTTTTTCTCGAATCCGAATGCACCACTGACCGCAGCCTCGCCTCTATCGGCGGTATCGCGACACTCCAAGAACTCTGGCTACGCGATTCGGGGATTACCGATGCTGGCCTCGTTCACTTGGAATCACTACCCCGACTAAAGGCCGTGTTTCTCGATAATACGGCGACCACAGATAACGGTGTGATCTTCCTCTCATCATTATTGAGACTGGAAGAACTCAGCCTTTCTCGCACGCGGATTACCGATCATGCACTCATGCACCTCGAATCGTTGAAATACTTATCACGTCTCGATCTCGATCGCACATCCGTCGGCGATCAAGGACTAATCTGCCTACAACAGTTGAAACGGCTAACTTTTCTTACGCTTGATGATACGAAGGTCACCAATACAGGGCTGAAATCCCTTGAAACATTGGGTGGTCTCTCTACGCTGTATCTCACAAACTGTGCGATTACCGATGGGGGGATTACCTCTATTCTTCAGCTAACGAATCTCGCGCAACTCGCCCTGTTGGGAACAACGGTCACCGATAGCGGTCTGCTCCGACTTCAGGATATGAAACATCTCAAGTCTCTTACGGTACCAGGGACGGTTACTAAGACTGCGGTCCGGCAGCTATGCGAGCGCCTTCCCAACCTGGAAGTCTAACCACTCCGTTTGATTCTCCTCACCGCTGGTATACTTTCCCGAATAGGGAGGCGGGTCGCGAACCGCCCCTCGGCTGACTACCGCCTACTGACTACTGGAGACTTCGATTGGACATCGCAGCGACGCCGCTCCCGCAGGCGGACATTCTCATCGTCGGGCTGGGGCCGGGGGACCGGGGCAGCATCACGCAGGACGCCTTCAAGGCACTGCACGGCGGCAAGGTCTTCCTGCGCACCCGCATCCACCCAACCGTGCAGCAACTGCTGAATCAGAACTGGAACTCGTTCGATTATCTCTACGAGCAATCCGAATCCTTCATGGAACTCTACCAGGCGATCACCTGGGCGATCATCAACGCCGCGAAGGAGGCGAAATCAAAGGGGCATCACATCGTCTACGCCGTGCCGGGCAACCCGTACATCGGCGAGGCGACGACGCGGCTCATCCAGCACACCGCCGATCAGCAATCGCTCACCGTCCGCGTCATCCCCGGCATGTCCTTTCTGGACGCCGCCGCCGCGCTGATCCCCGGCGACATCGTCTCCGAGAACTGCCAGGTCGTGGACGGGCTGGACCTCAACGTCCGCATGCACGAGGAGCCGTTCGCGGGCGGCAGCCTGCCGCTCTCGCCGTTGCGGCCCGCGCTCATCTCGCAGGTCTACGATCAGCGGATCGCCTCCGGCGTCAAACTCGCCCTGATGCGCCTCTACCCTGACGACCACCCGATCACGGTCTTGCAGGCGGCGGGCAATGTGGCGATGGAGCAGGTGGCGACCGTCCCGCTCGCGCAGATCGATCATGGCAGCGTCATCATGCCGGACCATCTGACGACACTCTACGTGCCGAAGGTCGAGGGACTGGAACGCTCCCGCACCGCCGAGGGATTGCAGCGGATCATGGCCCGCCTACGCGCGCCGGAGGGGTGCCCGTGGGACCGCGAGCAGACGCACGCCTCGATTCGCCCGAACATGATTGAGGAAGCGTACGAGGCGGTGGATGCCATCGACAGCGACGACGCCGAGGCGTTGCGCGAGGAGTTGGGCGATCTGCTCCTGCAAGTCGGCCTGCACGCGCAGATCGCCGAGGAGGTGGGCGAATTTACGCTGGAGGATGTCTAC
>JAICIL010000124.1 GCA_025924435.1 Chloroflexia bacterium
AACTGGCGGTCGGCGGTTGCACGCCGAGGCCGAGGAACGAGAGGCCCGCTTCGAGCAGGATCGCCTGCGCGATGCCGAAGGTCGCCGCGACGATGATCGGCGCGAGGGCGTTCGGCAGGAGGTGTTTGAGGATGATGCGGCGATTCGGCGCGCCGACCGTCCGGCTGGCGACGACGAAATCGCGCTCGCGCAAGGTGAGGAAGAGGCCGCGGAGGATGCGCGCCATCGGCGGCCAGCCGAGGAGGCCGATGACGAGCATCACATTGTAGATGCTCGGCCCGAGGATCGAGACGACCGTGATGATGATGATGAGCGACGGGAAGGCGAGGATGATGTCCGCGAAGCGCATGATGATCGAATCCACCCAGCCGCCGTAGTAGCCCGCGAGCGCGCCGAGCAGCAGGCCGATCAGCGTGTAGATGCTGACGGCGACGAGGCCGACGGAGAGCGAGACCCGCCCCGCGTAGATCAGGCGGGCGAAGACGTCGCGGCCCGATGAATCGCCGCCGAGCCAGTGGGCGGCGGTGGGCGGTTTGCGGATCAGGCCGAGCGTCGTGTGATACGGGTCGTTCCGCCCGACCACCGGCGCGCCGATGGCGCTGACGGTCAGGATCGCCAAAATAACCATACCGACCATCGCGATGCGATGCCGCCGGAACCGCTGCCAGACGCCCGAACGGCGGCGCGGCGGCGCCCCGGCGGGCGCGAGCGCGGTCGGTGTCGCGGCGATGGCGCTTCCCGGTGTGGCTTGTGATGCGCTACTCATCGGTGCTCCCTGGTTTAGTAGTCAGTAGACGGTAGGCAGTAGTCAGATTTGCCAATCTTCGTTCGAGCGGATCTCTCCCATTTACCCACGTATCGCTGTCCCCCGTTCCGTCTACTGTCTACTGACTACCGGCTACTCATGCGTACTTGATGCGCGGGTCAATGACGGCGTAGAGCACATCGGCGATCAGATTGCTGACGAGGATCAACACGGCGGTGATCAGATTGATCGCCATGATGACCGGATAGTCCCGCCCCTTCACCGCCGTGATCGCGAGCGTCCCCATCCCCGGCCACTGGAAGATCTGCTCGATGATCACCGTCCCGCCGAGGAGCCGGGGGAGGCTGAGCGCGACGACCGTGACGAGCGGGATGAGCGCGTTCCGCAGCGCGTGCCGGTAGATCACCGCCCCCTCGCGCAGCCCCTTGGAGCGGGCGACATTGACGTAATCCTGCCGGATCACTTCCAGCATGCTGGAACGGACATAGCGGATGAGGGGCGCGGCCTCGGCCAGCCCGAGGACGAGCGCGGGGAGGATCAGGTGGTGGAGCGAATCGCCGATGGAGTGGGGTTTGCCGACCGTCGCCAGCCCGGAGGTCGGCAGCCAGCCGAGTTTCAGCGAGAAGAGGTAAATACCCGCGAGGCCGAGGAAGAATGATGGGACGGAGATCGCCGCGAACCCCGATACCGTGACGATGTAATCGAGCGCCGAGTATTGTTTGAGCGCGGAAATCACGCCGACCGGCACGGAGATGAGCAGCGCGATAAGCAGCGCCGTGCCCATCAGCCGGAGCGTCGGCCAGAGCCGGTCGCGCACTTTCTGCGCGATCGGCTGGCGATCCTGCGCGGAGTAGCCGAGGTTGCCGCGCGCGATCTCTTTCACCCAGAGGACGTAGCGCACCGGCAGCGGCTTGTTCAGCCCCAACTGCTCGCGTTGCTGCGCCACCCAGTCCGGCCCGAGCGAGGCGGCGGCCTCCGGGCTGATCAGCGCCGTCACCGGGTCGCCGGGCGCGAGGTTGACGATGACGTACGTCGCCAGCGTAATCCCGATCAGCACCGGGATGCTGATCGCCAATCGCCTCAACAGATATTGCCCCACGCGTCGCTCCCTTTCGGTCGCTTCAGCAATGAGCAATGAGCGATGAGCAATGAGGTAGGACGGCGCTATCCCTCATTGCTCGTTGCTCATCGCTCGCTGCTCACTTTGCTATTGACCATTCTTCCGCATTCCAGACCTGATGGGTCGCGTATGTCGGCGGCTTGAACCCTTGCAGGCGCTTATTGTAGGCGAAGATCGAGTTCGGTGACCAGAGGAGAACCCAGGGTGCGTCGTCGTTGAGGATCTGCGCGACCTGGGTGTAAATCTGCTTGCGCTGCGCCTGATCGCCCGTCGTCCTGCCCTGCTTGAAGAGATCGTCCACCTTCGGGTTGCTATAGTGCGCGTAGTTCCCGCCCGCCGGCGTGAAATTCGCGCTCTCGAAGTACTTGGCGGAGACGTTCGGGTCCTGCGCGTAGACGCCGCCCGAGACGATCGCCATGTCGAAGTCGCTGTCCGTGACGGTGCGCCGGGAGTATTCGACCGCGTCAACGGGTTGCAAGTCAACGCCGACCCCCGCGTCTTTGAACTGTTGCTGCACGATCGCCATGTAGGCGTCGGTTTGCCGGTCGCCGCTGGTGTAGGTGATGCCGAACTTCCGGCTCGCATCCCAGTTGGCGTCCTTCAGTAGTTGCTTCGCCTTGTCCGGGTTGTAGGCGTAGTCGTTCAGGCCGGGGATCGTGCCCATCCAGTCCGGCCCGATGATCGTCGTGTTGATCACCCGCGCCTCGCCCCCCAGCAGTTGCTTGACGATGTTCTCGCGGTCGAGCGCGTAGGTCAGCGCCTGCCGCACCCGCTTATCCTGGAAGTACGGCCTGGTGAGATTGGGCACCAGTTTCGTCGTGCTCGGGCTGGGGACGCTGACGACGGTCAGGGTCGGGTTTTTCTTCAGCCGGTCGAGTTCCTGCACCGGCACCGGCCCCATCAGGTCCAACTCACCCTTCTCCAACTGCGCGATCGCGACATCGGGCGACAGGATCTTCAGGAAAATCGTATCCAGTTTCGGCTTCGGGCCGCCGGTGTACGCGTCGTTGCGCTGGAGCTCGACGAACTGGTCCGTCGCGTACTTGCCGAATTTGAAGATACCGGCCGTCACGGTCGGATTCAGCGAGAAGGGGTGCTTCTGCAACTGGTCCGGCGGCACATCCTTGAGGACATGCTGGGGGATGATGCCCATGCCGGCGAAGTCCCCGATGGTCGAGAGCCACGTCGAATCGGGCGTCTTCAGCGTCATCTTCACGGTGTAGTCGTCCGGCGTTTCGAGGCCGGTGATCGTGTCCGCCTTCTGGTCGCCATATTCGGTCGCGCCCACGATTTGCAGCAGCCGACCGCGCCAGTAACTGCCCGTCCGCTTGTCCACCGCCCGCTCGATGGTGAAGGCGACATCCTTCGCGGTGAGCGGCTGGCCGTCCGTCCACATCAGTTTCTTCAGGTGGAAGGTATAGGTTGTGACGTCCGGGGAGATATCAATCTTCTCCGCGATGTCGGGGACGGACTCCAGTTTGTCGTTGACTTTGACGAGCGCGCCGAAGAGCAATTGCTCGGTGCCCTGATCGGCGCCGTTCGAGGTGAAGAGCGGCTGGAAGGTGACGGGTTTCGGATAGAGCATGCTCATCTGGCCGCCGGTCGCCCCGCTGGCGGCCGGGGAGGCGGCCGGGGAGGCGGCCGGGGATGCACTCGTCGCGGCGCTCGCCGTCGGCGCCGCCCCGCTCACCGGCGATGCCGCGCTCGCCGCCGTCGCCGGTGCAGCTGCGGCGGTCGTCGGTGCGCTCGGCGCGACCGTCGGCGCGCTCGTCGCGGCGCTCGTTTTCGCCGTCGCGGTGGGCGCGGTGGTCCCGCCGCACGCCGCGAGCAGGGCGCTCGCCGTCGCCGCGCTCGCCGCCGCGAGAAACCGCCGCCGCGTCCACATCGCCTGCCGCTCGTTGATCGCCATCGCGCTCACTCCGTTCGCGAGCAATGAGTGATGAGCAATGAGCAATGAGTGGCCCGATCCTCCTCATTGCTCGTTGCTCATCACTCATTGCTTATTTCGTCACACTCCACTCCTCGGCGTTCCAGACTTCATGCGTCGCGTAACTCGGCGGCTTGAACCCTTGCAGCCGCTTGTTGTAGACATGGATCGAGTTCGGCGACCAGAGATAGACCCACGGCAACTCATCGTTGAGGATCTTCGCGAGGTCGGTGTAGATCTTCTTGCGCTGCGCGAGGTCGGTGGTCGCGCGGCCCTGCTTGAAGAGATCGTCCACCTTCGGGTTGGAGTAGTGGCCGTAGTTCGCGCCCGCCGGGGTGAAGGCGATCGTCTCCATGTACTTGGCGGAGACGTTCGGATCGGTGCGGAAGACGCCGCCGCCGATCAGGTCAACATCGAAGTCGCCCGCCTGCGCCGCCGTCGCGATGCCGAAGACGCGGCGGTTCAATTCCGGCCCGTCCACCGTCTGGAGATCGAGGGTGATGCCGACATCCTTGAATTGTTGCTGGAGGATCGGGATAAGCGCGTCGTTGATCTTGTTGCCGGTCGTGTACGGCAGGACGAGATGCTGCCCGCTGTCCCAGTTGGCATCCTTCAGCAGTTGCTTCGCCTTGTTCGGGTCGTACTTGTACTCGTTCAACCCCTCCGGCGTGCCCATCCAATCTGGCCCGATGATCGTCTGATTCACCACCGTCGCCTCGCCCTTGAGGATCTCCTTGACGATCCCCTCGCGGTCGAGCGCGTACGCCATCGCCTGCCGCACCCGCTTGTCCTTCAGGTACGGCCGGTCGAGGTTGTACGCGAGGAAGGAGACGCTCGGCGAGGGGACGCTGACGACGGTCAGGCTCGGATTCTTGCGCAGCCGGTCCGCCTCCGTGACGGAGACGGTCATCAGGTCAATCTCGCCCTTCTCCAACTGCGCGATGCCGACATCCTCTTGCGTGAGCGCCTTGCAGAAGATTTTGTCCAGTTTCGCCTTCGGCCCGCCGGTGTAGGTCTCGTTCCGCTTGATCTCCAGATACTGATCCTGCTTCCAGTCGGAGAAGAGGAAGGCGCCGGCGGAGGGCGTGGGGGCGAAGGAGAAGGGGGCCTTCGCCATCTGATCCGGCGGGGTGCTCTCGAGGATGTGCTTCGGCAGGATGCTGAGGCCCGCGAAGTCGCCGATCGTGATCAGCCACGTCGAGTCCGGCGTGGTGAGGGTCATCTTGACGGTCAGATCGTCGGGCGCTTCGAGGCCCTTGATCGTGTCCGCCTTCTGGTCGCCGTACTCCGCCGCGCCGTCGAGCGCGAGCAGGCGGGCGCGCCAGTAACTGCCCGTCCGCTTGTCCACCGCGCGCTGGTAGGTGAAGAGCACATCGGCGGAGGTGAGCGGATGGCCGTCCGAGAATTTCAGGCCTTGCTTGAGGTGGAAGGTGTAGACCTTCGCATCCGGCGAGACATCAATCTTCTCCGCGAGGTCGGGGATCGGCTCCAACTTGTCCGTCATCCGCACGAGCGCGCCGAACATCTGCCGCTCGACGCCCTGCTCGACGCCGGAGGAGGAGAAGAGCGGGTGGATCGTCACGGGTTTGACCCAGTACATGCTCATCTGGCCGCCGGATGCCCCGGTGGAGGCGGCGGGCGACGCGGCAGCGACGGCCGGTGAAGCCGCGCCTGCGGCGGGTGATGCCGCCCCCGCCGCAGCGGATGGGGCGCTCGTCGCCGGAGCGGCAGCCGACGATGCCTGCGGGGCGGTCGTTGGCTTCGGTGCGACCGTGGCGGTCGGTGTGGTCGAGCCGCCGCACGCCGCGAGCAGCGCGCCCACCGCCGCCGCGCTCGCGGACGCGATGAACCGCCGCCGTGTCCATGTCTCCTGTCGCTCACTGGTCGCCATTGCGCTCACTCCGTTCGCGAGTAGACAGTAGACAGTAGATAGTTGGAAGCGGAAGCGCTTCGCGCGTTGTTTATCGGTTCTGACTACTGTCTACTGTCTACTGTCTACTGTCTGCTACTTCGTCACGCTCCACTCCTCGGCATTCCACATGAAACTGTTGGCGTAGGACGGCGGCTTGAACCCTTGCAGCCGCTTGTTGTACGCGAAGATCGAGTTCGGCGAGAAGAGGAAGACCCACGGGCATTCTTCGTTCAGCAGTTTCGCCAGGTTGGTGTAGATCTGCTTGCGCTGCGCCTTGTCCGGCGTGGCGCGGCCCTGCTTGAAGAGGTCATCAGCCTGCGGGTTGGAATAATGCCCGTAGTTGCCGCCCGCCGGCACGAACGAGACCGTCTCGAAGTACTTGGCGGAGACGTTCGGGTCCGCGCGGAAGACGCCGCCATCCACCTCCGCGATGTCGAAGTCGCCCGTCGTCGTCGGCGTCGCGCCCGTGACGACGCGCTTGGTGTACTCCGTCGAGTCCAGCTGGGTGAGGTCCACATTGATGCCGACATCTTTGTATTGCTGCTGGGCGATGGGCAGCCAAGCATCGTTGAGCTTGTTGCCGGGGACGTAGATCAGGTTGAGTTTCGTGCTGGCGGGGTAGTTGGCGTCTTTCAGCAGTTGCTTCGCCTTGTTCGGATCGAACTTGTACTCGTTCAATCCCTCCGGGATGCCCATCCAGTCCGGCCCGATGATCGTCGAGTTGACGACCGTCCCTTCGCCACCGAGCACTTCCTTGACGATCCCCGCGCGGTCGAGCGCGTACATCATCGCCTGCCGCACGCGCTTGTCCTTCAGCGGGGTGTCGCGGCCGAAGTTGAAGGCGAGGAAGGTGACGCTCGGCGAGGGGACGCTGACGACCGTGAGGGTCGGGTTTTTGCGCAGCCGGTCAACTTCCTGGACCGGTATCGCCTGCATCAGGTCCAACTCGCCCTTTTCGAGTTGCGCGATACCGACATCCTGCTGGTTGATGGCCTTGAAGAAGATCGTGTCCAGTTTCGCCTTCGGTCCGCCGGCATAGGTCTCGTTGCGCTTGACCTGCAGGTACTGGTCCTGTTTCCAGTCCGCGAAGGTGAACGCGCCGCCCGACGGGGTCGGGGCGAAGGCGAAGGGCGTTTTGGACATCTGATCCGGCGGGGTGCTCTCTAAGATGTGCTTGGGCAGGATGCTCAGGCCCGCGAAGTCGCCGAGCGTGATCAGCCAGGTCGAATCCGGGATGGTCAATGTCATCTTGATTGTGTAGTCATCCGGCGTTTCGAGGCCCTTGATCGTATCCGCCTTCTGGTCGCCGTAGTCCGCCGCGCCGTCGAGCGCGAGCAGCCGCCCGCGCCAGTAACTGCCTGTCCGCTTGTCCACGGCGCGCTGGATGGTGAAGGCGACGTCCGCCGAGGTCAGCGGCTTGCCGTCGGAGAAGGTGAGGCCCTTTTTCAGCGTGAAGGTGTAGACCTTCGCGTCCGGTGAGGTGTCAATCTTCTCGGCGAGGTCGGGGATCGGCTCCAGTTTGTCGTTGATGCGGACGAGCGCACCGAACATCTGCCGCTCGACGCCCTGTTCGACGCCCGCGGTCGAGAAGAGGGGGTGGATCGTCACGGGTTTCGCCCAGTAGACGTTCAGTTGCCCGCCCGCCGCGCCGGTGGATGCGGCGGGCGTCGCCCCTGCCGCCGTGGTCGCGCCGGCCACCGAGGAGGCCGCGCCGCCCGCCGGGGATGCGGCGGGCACGATGGCGGATGACGGCGTTACCGTCGAGACGGCGGACGCCGCCGGTGCGGTGGCCGCGCCGGCCGCCGAGGAGGCCGCGCCCGCCGGTTTGGTCGCGGCGCTGGCCGCGGTCGTCGCCGTTGGCGATGTGCTGCTCCCGCCGCACGCCGCGAGGAGCGCGCTCGCGGCCGCCGCGCTGCTGGCGACGAGGAATCGCCGCCGGGTGAATGTCTGTCGTCTCGCATCGTCCATTGCAGAACCTCCTGTATTCCTCACCCCTAGCCCCGCTCCATCGCCCATAGATCACGGAACAGATCGTTGTGTACCTCGATGGAGCAGGGAACCACCCGCCTTGGAACTGATTTTTTTATCCCACGCGATACTTTGCCACTTTCTCCTCATCCAATGCAACACCCAGCCCCGGCCGCTCGGTCGGGCGGGCGCTGCCGCCGGTGATTGGCAGCGGTTCGGCGAGCACGTCGTCCTCGTAGAAGAAGGGGCTGAGGATGTCGCACGGGAATTCCTCCGCGCCAATTCCCGGCGTCGCCATCGCCAGATGGATCATCGCCGCGTTCGCGATCCCCAACTCGAGATTGCTCCCGATCGTGCAGGTCAATCCGGCGGCCTCCGCGACCGCCGCGACTTTGCGCGCGGGGCCGATCCCGCCGCCCTTGCCGATGTAGACGGAGAGCACGTCGGCGGCATTGGCGCGCACCACCGCCATCGCGTCCTGCAGGGTGTAGACGCTCTCGTCCGCCATCACCGGCACCCGGACGTGCGCGCGCACATCCGCGAGCCAGGCGACATCAAGGTCCGGCACCGGCTGCTCGGCGAAGTAAATGTCGAACTCCTCCAACCGCCGGATCGTGCGGATCGCCGTCCGGGCGGACCAGCCGCCGTTCGCGTCCACGCCGAGCCGCACATCCGGCCCGACCGCCGCGCGCACGGCGCGCACGCGCGCGATGTCCCCCTCCGGCTCGATGCCGACCTTCACCTTCATCGCCCGGAACCCCTGCGCCACCGCCCAGGCCGCGATCGCCGCGGCGCGCTCCGGGGCGAGGCCGGAGACCGAGTATTTCGTCGGCACGAAGTCGCGCACCGGGCCGCCGAGCAGCCGGTAGACCGGCAGCCCGACCGACTTGCCGAGCAGGTCCCAGAGCGCGATCTCCAGCCCCGATTTCGTGAACGGGTTGTTCGCGACCCCGGCGCGGATGATCGCGGTCAGCCGCTCGACTTCCGTCGGGTCCTCGCCGACGAGGCGGGGCGCGAGGAAGGCCGCGATGATGTGCGCGGCGGTCACCTGGTCCTCACCGCTCCACCCCGGCGTGCAGGAGACCTCGCCCAATCCGGTCAGCCCCTCGTCCGTGTGCAGCCGCACGAGCAGGAACGGGGAGGTGAGATGGGAACCCCGCGCGCCGCGCGTCGCGCGCTCCGGCGTGATCGGCACCTGAACGGGGATCGTCTCGACGCGGGTGATCTTCATGCCGACGCGCCTCGCGTCGCGTCGTAGAATTCCGTGAACGCGTCGCCGACCGCGCGCACCGCCGCCGCGAGGTAGGCCTGCCCCCGCTCGCTCGTGGCGCGGTCCGGGCTGTCCGAGTAGCCGTCCATCTCCTCCCAGCGGCCGTGGAACTCGGCGCGATAGGCCCGGTGCCCGCGCGGGTCGGAGCCGGTGGCGTCGTCGCGGTGCGGGCGCGGCTCCCGCACGAGGTCCGGCCGCATGGCGAGCACGAGCGACGCCTCGAATGCGCCCGCGTGCCCCGGCAGGCCGCCCGGCACGTGCGCCTCCTCGGCGACCAGCGCCTCCCAGGCGATATCCCAGTACGAGGCGGCGGCGAGGTGGGCCGGGTGGGTGCGCGCGAGGTCGCGCGCCACGAGTTGCACCAACTCGTCGTTGCCGCCGTGGCCGTTGACGATGAAGATGCGGCGGAAGCCGTCCGTGATCAGGGTCTCCGCGAGATCGTGCAGCACGCGGTAGTACGTCTCTGTTCCGAGCGACATCGTCCCGCCGAAGGGCAGATGGTGATGCGACGAGCCGAATGGGAGCGTCGGCGCGACGACAACCGGGATGGTATCGGCGACGCGCGCGGCGGCTTCGCGCGCGACATATTCGACGGCGTAGCAGTCCGTGCCGACGGGCAGGTGCGGGCCGTGCTGCTCGGTCGCGCCGACCGGGAAGACGACCAGCGCATCCGGCGCTCGTTCGCGCAGTTCCGCGCGGGTAAACTCCTGGAAGAGTAATCGGCGCTCCATCGGTCGGATACCTCCTGGGGCAGTAGGCAGTAGACAGTAGACAGAGACGACAGACAACGCGCGAAGCGCTTCCGCTTCCAACTGACTACCGACTATCGACTACTGACTACTTCCGAAAGGAACCGCGTAATGACGTTGCTCGTGATGCGCGAGATGTGCGTATCCACGAGCAGCGACGACGGGTAGGTGATCGAGCCGACGGAGAAGACCGCCCCGCCGCCCTCCGGCACCTCGTAATAGACCATCTCCGCGCCGCCGTCGTCCGGGTTCGTCCCCTTGGCGAGCAGCGCGGCGTTCGGCGGCGAGGAGGCGGTCATCTTGTCCGTCTCGTGGCCGGACGCGCCGCCGTGGCAGCGCTCGTGCTGGCTCTCGACGCCGAAGATGTCGCCCTCCCGCAGCCCCGTCCCCGCGAAGATCCAATGCCCCGCGTCGCGCACCTGATACGGCGCGGCGGTCATGATCCCCGCGTGGTTCGTCACGACGCCGGTGAGATTCGCCTCGCTCTCCACCGAGCGGTGGAAACGGCTTTCGAGGTAGCGGTCGGGGTTCTCAGGATCCGCCATCCCCAACTCGCCGCCGCCGCTCGCCAGGTGCGTCTTGAAGCGCATCGTCGCGTCGTCGAGGAACTCGATCTCGCAGTTCAGCCCGTTGCCGCCGAGGTACATCAGCCGCCCGCCCCGCCGGTACACCCACTCCTTCACCCGCTCGTACATCGCGCGGGACCAGTACTCCGGGTGCGTGCTGATGATGAGGATGCGGTAGGCGTCGAGGTCGAGATCGCCCGCGTGCAGCTGATAATCCGCGTAGAAATCGTACTCGAATCCCTCACGTTCCAGCCAGCCAAGCAGCCGCCACTCCGCCGGGGCGAGGTGGTTCGCTTGCCGCCCGGTAATCATATCCGTGACTTCGGTCCCCTTCGGCACGACGTTGAACGGTTCGGGGCGTTCCAGCGAGAGCGGCGCGTAGGCGTCGTCCGGGAAACCCCACTCGCGGAAGGCGCTCTCCGTCCGGTAGCGGAGCATGTCCTGCCGCCCGTTGACGAGCGGCGCGTCGGGCAGCCGGGTGCTGTTGATGTAGTTGCTGCGCCCGCCGAAGTTGTTGTAGGCGTTCCAGGTGTTCGTCGAGGCGAGCACGGCGATCGGCGCCTGGGGCGAGGCGGGCGCGACGACCCACGGGAAGGAGAAGAACGCGCCCGAATCGGTTTCCGCGTGGAAGTAGTAGAGGCCGGAGCGTTCCGGCGCGGTCGCGAACTGCGTGAGGTCGGGGTTGCCGTAGCCGATCTTGTTCCACTGCACGCCCGTCTGCGTGTAATCACCGTCCGGCGTGATCTGCATCACCGCGCGCGGGCAATGCTCGTCGTGCCAGCCGAGCAGGCGCACGAACTCTTTGCGCTCGCCGTAGCGCCAGAGGCTGAGTCGGTACGACTCCACGGAATGGACGCGAAACTCCGTCCGCTCGCCCGCGCGCGACCATTTCGGCCAGGCATAGCCGTAGAGATTGTCCGACAGGAGTCGGAACTGATACGGGCTGCCTGCCGCGACTTCGAGATAGACGCTCTTGCTGCCGAACCCCGGCTTGACGAGCGTCGCCCGATACTGCCCCGGCGCGATCTCCGCGAAGACCTCCCCGCGCGGCGTCGAACGGACGACGGCGACCATCTCCCCCTCGCGCTCGAACTCGACCAGCGCGTCCGCCAGCGCGACGTAGCGCTCATCGCTCACGTACCCAACGAGCATCCATTCCCCTCCCTGTGGCAGGCGTGACGAGACGCGGAATGCGGAGCAAGGATGGCATCATGAAACTGCGTTCCATCGTAGTGAATCCGTCGCAACCTGTCAAGCGCGGCGTTGAGTGGCGAGTCGCGAGTAATGAGGGTGAGAGGTACACAGTTCGCTGGAGAAACCCGGTAGTAGCGGGGGGGGGGGGCGGCCCGAACCGGGGGGGGCGCCCACCCCCCAGGCCCCCCCCAAAAACAAAACAAACAACACGACGGGGGGGGGGGGGGGGTGGGGGGGGGGGGGGGGCGGCAGGGGGGCGGCGGCGCCGCGGCGCAGCCCGGCCGCGGGGGCGGGCCCGGGACCCCCCCCACGGAA
>JAICIL010000125.1 GCA_025924435.1 Chloroflexia bacterium
CGCCGACGAGCCGCTGGCGCGCGATCGGGTGCGCTCCCAGCCGGGCAAGGGGTGCCCGCGGGCGGTGGAGGAGCCGCCGGTGTACGAGACGCCGTCCCGCTCGCCGCAACGGGCGTTGTGGGAGCGGGATGACACCGAGTGGTTGGAGGTCATCCGGCGACCCGACTGCGCACCGCGGCGACCGAGACGAGCGGCGCCGACGCAAGCCGCGCTCTTCCCCTGATACCGCAGTCAACCATGGGTATCTCGCTCCTTGTGATCGAGCGCTGCGCGGAGCTGGCTGAGCCACTCCGTGCCCAGCTGGCGCCCATTTGGGAATCGGTCGTCTCGATCCCAGCGCCACGTTGTGATCATCGCCAGCACGAGGATCCGACACGCGCGCAGCAAGTCGTGATTGACACCCGGATAGTGCTCGCCGACCGCTTCGGGCGCATGGGCGAGGTCGAATTCGACCGGCCCACGGCAACACGTCTCGAAGTCGATGAAGCGCAGCCCATCCTTCGTGGCGAGCACGTTGCCCGGGTGCGGCTCACCGTGCAGGAGCTGCTCGGCGGCGCCCCGCTCGCCGATCGCGCGTCTCAGGCTCCGGAGCGTGTCGCCGAGGAGCTCCCGGTCCGCGTCGGCGAGCGCCGGGGTGTGGTCGCGGCTCGCGACGAGTTGTTGCGCCTGCGCAACGCGATCCATGAAGTGCGGCGTCGGGATGGCGAGCGTGCGCATGCCGGCATGCAACCGCGCGAGCGCACCGGCGTAGTCGGCTGGTGAGACCGCTCGCGGCGTCGCAGGTTCGTAGTAGGTCCACAGCGTGACCACGAAGCCGTCGCGCTCATAGACGCGCGGGGCCACGCGACGCTCAAGCGTCGCCACCGGGCACCCGGATGCGGCGAGCCGCTGAGCGAGCGCGACTTCGAACTGTGCAACCTGAAGCGCGACCGGTGCCACCCGGGCAAGCACGTCACAAGGCAGCAGACGCAGCGTGAGCTTGTTCGAATCATGGAGAACGATCGCGTCGTCGGCCATCAGGTCGAGTGATGCGACGGTCGCCATGGCCGCAGCCATCGCCCGTGGGACCTCTGACGCCTGCATCGTCGCCTGGCTCCTCTCCCCATCATTTGCGGTTATCCCGCCTCTGCGGTGTCCGCATCGTCCCGAGAGAATGCATCCTACCAAGTCAATGGCAGCACCTTCGGTGCGGTGATCGCTTTTCAGGTGCCGAGTTGGGACGAGGCCACAGCCCAAGCCGGTATGCGAGCAAGGACAGGTTCGCCAAGATTGCAGCAAAGATGTGCCGGATAGGTCGCGGCTAGATCTGCGGAGGAGATCGCTCCTTCTTCGAACCTCGAACCTCGAACCCCGTTATCGGATGCCGCTGTGCAGGAAACTGCTCATGAACTGGCGCTGAAAGAGGAAGAAGAGGCCGAGCAGGGGGGAGACAACGAGCAGCGTGCCCGCCATGACGAGCGCCCACTGCGCGCCGGATTCGCCCATCTGCGTCAGGGTGTTCAGCCCGACCGTGACGGGGCGGCTACTGTCCGAATTCGTGACGATCAGCGGCCAGAGGAAGTCGCTCCAGTGGAAACTGATGCTGACGACCGAGAAGGCGATGAACGCGGCGCGGGCGCTCGGTAGGTAGACGTGCCAGAGCGTCTGCCACCACGCCGCGCCATCGAGCACAGAGGCATCGTCCAGTTCGCGCGGTACCTGCTTGAAGGTCTGCCGCAGGAAGAAGGTGCCGAATGCGCTGGCGAAAAATGGGAGCATGATCGCCAGTTTCGTGTCGAAGAGATGGAGCCGCCGGATGGTCGCGTAGTTCGGCACGATCAGCGCGTTCGTCGGCACGAGGATCTGCATGAGGATGAGGATAAAGAGCGCGTCCCGCCCCGGAAAGTCGAGCCGCGCGAAGGCGAAGCCCGCCAGGCTGATCGTCACGAGTTGCACCGCGAGGATGCCGAAGACGATCATGAAGGTGTTGAGGTAGTACCGCCCGAACGGCACGCGCCCCCACGCCTCCGCGAAGTTGTGCAGCGTCAGCCCGCCGCCCCACCACGGCGAGCCGGTCGCGACCGAGACATTCGCCGGGCGCAGGGCGACGGAGATGCTCCAGAGGAGCGGCAGCGCCCACGAGATGCCGAGCAGCGCGAGGAGAACTGTGCCGATCCGCCCGCCGATCCGCCGCCTGCCGCGCGATCCGCTCGCCGCCCGCGACCGCGCCGCCCGCTCGCCGCCGAGCGCGTCGAGGATGGCATCGGGCGTTTGCACGGTCGGGATCGTCTTCTGCATCGGTTTGCTCCCTCACCCCCGGCCCCTCTCCATCGCCCCTTGGCTTCGATACATCGAAGCCAAGGGGCGATGGAGAGGGGAGCGATACTCAGTCCTCAGTCCTCAGTCCTACGTCTTCGTCCTTCGTTCGGAGATCGTAAAGTTGGCGACGGTGAAGATCAGGAGCAGGAGCACGAGAATCACCGTCGCGGCGTTCGCGACGCCGAGATTGCGGAAGCGGAAGGCGGTCTCGTAGATGTAGAAGAGCAGCAGGTTCGAGGCGTTGCTCGGCCCGCCCTGCGTCATGATGTAGATCTGGTCCACCATCTGGATCGAACCGACCGCCGCGATGGTGGAGACAAACAGCGTCGTCGGCTGGAGGAGGGGGATGGTGATGGAGCGCACCTGCTGCCAGCGCGCCGCGCCGTCCAGTTCCGCCGCCTCGAAGATCTCGTCCGGCAAGTTCTGCAACCCCGCGAGGTAGAAGAGCATGAAGTACCCCGTCTGTTTCCAGACCGCCATAATCATCAGGGCGGGCAGGACGAATCTGGTGTCCCCCAGCCAGTTCGGCGCGCCGAGGCCGACGGCGCGCAATCCCTGATTGACCAGCCCGAAGTTCGGCGTGTAGAGGAAGAGCCAGATCGCCGCCGCGCTGACCATCGGCAGGACGGTCGGGTAGAAGAAGGCGCTGCGCAGGAGGCCGATCCCCCGCAACTTCCGGTTCAGGAAGAGGGCGAACAGGAGCGCGAGGATGATGCTCGCGGGTACCGTGCCGAGGATGAAGAGCACCGTATTGCGGAAGACTTCGTGGAACGTCGTATCCGTCGCGACCTCTTTGTAGTTGCCGAGGCCGATGAAGCGCGGCACGCGCACCGCCTGATTCTGCTTGAACAGGCTGCGATAGAGCGTCGCGATCATCGGATAGAGCGTAAACGCCGCCACCCCCAGCGCGGTGGGGAAAACAAGAAGCCACGGCAGCAGCGGCGACTGGCGTTTCATGGATCGAAACCGATTGAACCGCAAAGACGCAAAGAGCGCAAAGAACGCGAAGAGAAGAAAGGAAGCCAAATCATTTCTTCTCCCTCCTTTGCGTCCTCGGAGCCCTTTGCGTCTCCGCGGTTCATCCCCGGTTACCTCCCGGTTCTCTCCCCGGCCTAGCGGAACTGCTTGAGGATGTTGTCCACATTCTTCTGGGCGTCGTCCATTGCGGCCTGCGGCTGCTTCTTGCCGGTCAGCGCGGCCTGCAACTCGTCGCCAAAGACCTTCTGCACCTGCGGGCCGCTGTGCGTCGCCAGTTCTCGGCCGGCGTACTGCAACTGATCGCGGGCGACGAGCGCCTGCGGGTTCTTCGCGGTGTAATCCTTCAGCGCCGGGGTATCCCACGCGCTCTTGCGCGGCGCGACGTAGCCGGAGTCAATCGTCCATTTCGCCGCGTACTCGGGCGAGGACATGAACTGAATGAACGTCCACGCCGCCTGCTGCTTCTCCTTCGGCGTCTTCTTGAAGAGGTAGAAGTTGCCGCCGCCCGTCGGCGCGCCGGGTTGCTTGAGGCCGGGCAGGTAGCCGACGCCCACCGGGAATTTCGCGTTCTTGAGGATGTTCGTCAGCGAGCCGGTCGTGTGCCAGACCATCCCCGCCTTGCCGCCGATGAAGTCGTCCGGCGTCGTGTTCCAGATGACGATGCTCGCAGGCTCGACCTTCTCCTTCGTGCCGAGGCCGACCCACGCGTCGAGCGCCTGGACGACGGCGGGGTCGTTGAAGAAGGTCTTCGTGCCGGTATCGTCCACGAAGTTCTTGCCATTGCCGATCGCCATCCCCTCAAAAACCCAGTAGGGGAAGCCGTCCGACGGGATTTCGATGCCCCAGCGGGAGCCATCCGGCTTGGTCAGTTTCTTCGCGGCGTCCACCATCTCCGCCCACGTCTTCGGCGACTGATCGGGATTCAGGCCGACCTCCTTGAAGAGGTCCTTGTTGTAGTAGAGCACCGGCGTGGAGCGCTGGAAGGGGATGCCGTACACCTTGCCGCCATCCTTCGAGTTGAGCATGAAGGCGTCGTAGAAGTCGGTGATGTAGTTCGGGTCCGCCGTCTTGATGTAGTCGTCGAGCGGGATGATGGAGTCGGCGTCCTTGAGGGCGTAGAGATCCGTGGAGAGGGAGACGGCGACATCCGGCGGCTGGCCGCCGCCGTCGAGGGTCGTCTGGATTTTCGTGAGGGTGTCCTGGTACGAACCGGCGTAGGTCGGCGTCACCTTGATGCCGGGGTTTGCCTTCGTGAAGTCTGCGGCGTAGCCGTCAATGATCTTGGTGATCGGGCCGCCGACCGCGACGGGATAGAAGAAACTGATCTCGACGGACGCACCGCTGCTCGTGGCGGGCGCGGTCGTCGCGCTCGCGCCGGTGGTCGCCGCCGGCGCCGTCGTCGCGGCGGGCTTCGGCGTATCGGTCGCGCTGCCGCCACCGCAGGCGGCGAGCACGGCGGCGACCGCCGCGCCCGCGCTCGCGCCGAGGAACCGGCGGCGCGAAAGGTTCCGTTTCTCTTGCTGCGTTTCCGCCATGATCGTGCACCCCTTCTCATTCATCCGCGCGACACGCCACCGCTCGACGCGGCATCCGCGCGCCACTGCTCATCCATCATGCCCCGGCTCGTTGCCGGTATCCTACCATAGTCTCGGCGCGTTCGTACATCCGCGCCACAGCGTACGGCGCGGGGATCATCGGCCGGTAACTGGGGGATATGCGGGCGATAAGCGTACGGTTTATGACGCCCCCGCCGCCTGCTGCTCCGCCTGATAGGCGGCGAGTTCGGCCTGATGGCGGGTGAGCTTCGCGGTCGCTTCACCGATTTTCTTGCTGTCCCCGGCCTGCTGCGCCGCCCGCAATTCGCTCGTGAGCACGTCCACCAACCCTTGCAGGTCGTAGACCTTCTGGCCGACGAGCGTGCCGTACGGCATCCCGGCGGCGGCCGCTTGCTGCTTCATCCGCTGGCGGACGGCATCGGGAATCGTAAAGGTCATCACGGCCCCTCGTTTCCTCCGACTATTTGATCTTCAAGTAAACCGCGTACCAATCCGTGCGAATTTGCTCCTGGGCTTGCGGCAGCGTCATGGCATTTTTGCACACCTGATCGTGCAGATAATTCTCAACCTTGTCCTTTTCGTGCGCGCCGATCTTGTTCGGCGCGTCGGGCGTCGCGTACGGCTCCGGCCAGAGATTCGTCACCATATTGCTGCCGCCGAGTTCGAGCGAGATGAAATGGTCCACTTCGTGCTTGCCCGCCTCATTCGGGATGCCGTATCGCTGATAGACCGCCGCCTTCTCGTCGCTGGAAACCGCGCGAACACTCGAACTGTAGCCGGAGACGCAGACTTCCTTCGCCGTCACATTGGGGAAGACATCACCGGGCGTCAGCGACGGGTTCGGATAGAGGCTCGCCGGCCCTGCTTTCCCACCACTCGGCGCGGCTGCCGGGGCGGTCGTCGCCGTCCCGCCCGCGCACCCGCTCAACCCGACGCCGACCGTCAGCGCGAAGGCAATGAGCAGAAAAATTCGTGGTGTCCGCCATCGTCGCATCGTCGCATCCCCATCGCCCCGTCGTGCCTCGCAACCCCAATGGCAGCAATCGTACCACGCGGATTACGCCCCATTATCGCGCGGCGTCGGCGACCGCGCGGGAAGCGGCGAGGGCGCGGTCAATGCCCGCGCGGTCCACGTCGAGATGCGCGACGGCGCGGACGCGATGCCGGCCCATCGCGTTCATCCGCACGCCGTGGGCGAGGATGGCGTCGCACCACGCGGCGGCGGTCATGCCGAGGGCGGCGACATCGAAGAAGACGAGGTTCGTCTCGACGGTGCGCGGGTCAATGGCGATCCCCGGCATCTCCGCCAACCCTTCCGCGAGGATGCGGGCGTGCGCGTGGTCCTCCGCCAGCCGCGCGACGTTGTGTTCGAGCGCGTAGATGCCGCCTGCCGCGATGATCCCCGCCTGCCGCAGCGCGCCGCCGAACGCCTGCTTGTACCGCCACGCCGCGTTGATGAACGCGCGCGACCCGGCCAGCGCCGCGCCGACCGGCGCGCCAAGCCCCTTCGTGAAATCTATCCAGACCGAGTCGAAGGGCGCGGCGAAATCGGCGGCGGCGATACCCGACGCGACGACCGCGTTCATCAGCCGCGCGCCGTCCATGTGCGTCGCGAGGCCATGCCGCCGCGCGGTGTCGCAGACCGCCGCGATCCGTTCCAGCGGCCAGATGGTGCCGCCGCCGAGATTGCTCGTGTTCTCGACCCAGAGGAGGCGCGTCGGCGGGGCGTAGCGGCTCGGCGGGTGGATCGCCGCCTCCACCTGCTCCGGCGTGTAGATGCCCCGCGCGCCGTCCAGCCCCGTGATGATGACGCCGGAGAGCAGGCCGGGCGCGCCCGCCTCGAAGTGGATCGGGTGCGCGGTCCTGTCCATCAGCACTTCGTCGCCGGGGCGGGTGTGCACCTTCAGGGCGATCTCGTTGCACATCGTGCCGGACGGCAAAAAGAGCGCCGCCTCCTTGCCGAGCAGCGCCGCGACCATCGCCTGCAAGCGGTTGACGGTCGGGTCCTCGCCCTTCTGCTCGTCGCCCACCTCGGCGTCGCACATGAAGGCGCGCATCGCCCGCGACGGTTTCGAGAGCGTGTCGCTGTAGAGATCAACGGCTATCGTCGGCATCGTCATTGCGCTCCCCAATTCTGCTGTCCCTTGTTTTTCCCGGCGCCCGCCGGTACGGTAACAGTACAATCGCACCGTGAAGGGAGCAAATGATGGCAACGAAGCCGCGCACTACCGCCGATCTCCTCGTCGCGTGCCTCGAAAATGAGGGCGTCCGGTATATCTTCGGCGTGCCGGGCGAGGAGAATCTGAACCTGATGGAGGCGCTCGCGGAGAGCGAGAGCATCCAGTTTGTCACGACGCGGCACGAGGGCGGCGCGGCCTTCATGGCCGACGTGTATGGCCGCCTGAGCACCTATCCCGGTGTCTGCCTGGCCACGCTCGGCCCCGGCGCGACGAACCTGCTCACCGGCGTCGCGGACGCCCAACTGGACCGCGCGCCGCTCGTCGCGATCACCGGGCAGGCGGGACTGGACCGGGTGCACAAGGAGTCCCACCAGTACATTGATGTCGTGCAGATGTTCCGCCCCGTGACGAAGTGGAACGCCCGCGTCGAGCAACCGGAGAACACGCCGGAGATCGTCCGCAAGGCGTTCCGACTCGCGCGGCTCGAAAAACCGGGCGCGACACACATCGAACTGCCGGAGGACATCGCCGCCGATCCCGTCGCCGCCGATGCCGCGCCGATGCCCGTCCGGCGCACGACCTACCCGCGCGCCGACCCGAAGAGCCTCGTGCGCGCCGCCGAACTGCTCGCGAACGCGGCCCGCCCCGTCATCCTCGCCGGCAACGGCGCGATCCGCCGCCATGCGACGGACGCCCTGCGCGCCCTCGCAACTGGACTCGGCATCGGCGTGACGAGCACCTTCATGGCGAAGGGCGTCCTCGATTACCGCGACCCGCTCGCCGAACCCGCCGTCGGCCTCCGCGCATTGGAGGCGAGCCAGTTCGGCCTGACGGACGCCGATCTCGTGATCGTCGTCGGCTACGACCTCGTCGAGTGGTCGCCCGAACTCTGGAACCGCGCGCGCGACAAGACGATCATCCATGTGGATAGCACGCCCGCCGAGATTGATCTCTATTATCTCCCCGCCATCGAGGTCGTCGGCGAGATCGCGGAGAGCCTCGACGCGCTGCGCGAGGCGATGGCGGGGCGTCGCGGGCAATGGCCCGCCCCGCGTATCGGCAGCGACGAGGAGGAGGAACTGCGCCACTTCGCGACGGATGAGAGCATGCCGATGAAGCCGCAGCGCGTCATCAGCGCCCTGCGCGACGCCCTCGGCGACGACGACATCCTCATTTCCGATGTCGGCGCGCACAAACTCTGGCTCGCCCGCATGTATCCCGCCGCCGAGCCGAACACCTGCATCATCGCCAACGGCTTCGCCGCGATGGGCATCGCCCTGCCCGGCGCGATCGCCGCCAAACTGGTCTTCCCCGATCGCAAGGTGATCGCGGTCAACGGCGACGGCGGCTTCCTGATGAACGCGCAGGAGTTGGAGACGGCGCGGCGGATGAAGACCGCCTTCCCGACCGTCGTCTGGAAGGATGGGCGATACGGCGTGATCGAACTGAATCAGACGCGTCGCTTCGGGCGGACCTTCGGCATCGAGTTCGGCAACCCCGATTTCGTCCAGTTCGCCCACTCGTTCGGCCTGCCCGCTTTCCGCGTGGACGCCGCCGACGATCTCCTACCTATCCTCAAACGCGCCCTCGACCTCGACCAGCCCTCGCTGATCGAAGTCCCCGTGGACTACCGCGAGAACCTGCACCTCGCGGAGCGGTTGGGGGTGCAATGAGCGGGCGGCGCAATGCTCATACGGGCGGTTCGTGAATGTTCGTCCGCCTTGCGGGCGGCTCCCCTCGCCTATGGCCCGCTCGGTGGCGGGACGATGAGGTCGCCCGCGTTGCCGCACGATTGGAAATGCAGCGCCCCGTTCGCCTCGCGCGCGAGGCTCGCGCAGAGGTATGCCTTCGCCACCTGGCCGCGCGGGATGATGCGGACCTCCTCCGTCACCCGGATGGTGCAGCCGCCTCCCGCGCTGTCGAGCCGGAACCCGCGCGTCGTCAGCGTGTCCACCCCCATCTGCGTGACGAGCAAATCCGAGCCGACGGTGCGGCACTGCTGATACGCCTGCCAGAAGCACGCTTCCGCCTGCGCCGCTGCAGGCCCGCCCACTGTCACCGGTCCCCGCATCTGCACCATGCCGCAGCCCGGTGCGCCCGGCCCGCCGGAGGCGACGGAGCCGGGAACGGCCGTCGCGATGCTCGTCGTGCCGGCGATCGGCGTTGCCGCCGCCTGGGTGGGTGGAAGGAGCGCGCCCCGGGTCGCGGTCGGCGCGCCGGTGGGTGGCACGGTCACGGTCGCGACGGTCGTCGCCGTGGCGGTCGGCACGGCGGGAGGCGCGGCGGGGGCGGAGGATGGGCCGCCGCACGCCGCCAGGAGGAGACCGAGCAGCGCGACCAGCACAACGGGGGCGAACGCGCGGCGAGGGACGGCAATTCGGTGCATGAAGCAAACCCCCTTTCCCTGAAGGAACGCACGGCGCGTGCCATTCGTTCCATCGAAGCGCCCAGCCCCTCGACTTTGGGCAACCGCCATATTGCCGGGAGAGGCGTTCGCCTCTACCATAGCGCCAGCGGCACAGCAGGGCAGAATGCATCTGGCTCCCCTTTCCCGATACGGGAAGGGGGCCGGGGGGTTAGGAATATCGGTAAGCGTGTCACGTCCCCGGCCACGATCGCGGCGAACCCGCTCGCGCGCGGCTACGACACCGGCGGGTTCTACGACGAGATGTTCGTGCCGGGATCCGGCGGGAAGGTCACGCCCCGGCCGCACTATCGCCCGCTCGCCGCGCAACTCGCCCCGTTGGACGCAGGCGACCTCCGCCACGCGAGCGACCTCGCCAATCGCTCCTTCCTCCATCAGGGCATCACCTTCACCGTCTACTCGGACGCGGAGCACGGCACGGAACGCATCTTCCCCTTCGACCTCATCCCGCGCCTCATCCCGCCGGACGAATGGCAGCTGATCGAGACGGGCCTCCAGCAGCGCATCCGCGCCCTCAATCTCTTCATCCACGACATTTATCACGATCAGGAGATCCTCGCGGACCGCGTCATACCGCGCCAGTTGATCGTCCGGGCGCGCCACTTCCGCCGCGAGGTCGTCGGCATTGACGTGCCGCACAACCTCTACATCCACATCGTCGGCAGCGACCTTGTGCGCGACGCGAGCGGGCGGTATCTCGTCCTCGAAGACAATCTGCGCAGCCCGAGCGGCGTCTCGTACGTCCTGGCGAACCGGACGACGATGCGGCGCGTCCTGCCGGATTGGTTCGGCGAATTGGGCGTCCGCTCGGTGGACCATTATTGCGGCCAACTGGTCGAGAATCTGCGCGCCCTCTCGCCCCGCCCCGCCCCGCGCGGCTCCGGCGGCCCGACGGTCGTGCTGCTCACGCCGGGCATCTACAACTCGGCGTATTTCGAGCACGCCTTCCTCGCGCAGCAGATGGGCATCGAACTGGTCGAGGGGCGCGACCTCTTCGTCGTGGACAATCGCGTCTATCTGCGCACGACGCGCGGGCGCGAGCCGGTGGATGTCATCTATCGCCGCGTGGACGACGAATTCCTCGACCCGCTCGCCTTCCGGCCGGACAGCGTGCTCGGCGTCGCGGGACTCCTCGGCGCGGTGCGGACGGGGAATGTCGCGCTCGCCAACGCGATCGGCACGGGCGTCGCGGACGACAAGGTGATCTACCACTACGTCCCGGCGATCATCCGCTACTACCTCCATGAAGAACCGATCCTCGGCAATGTGCCGACCTATCTGCCCGCCGACCCCGAACAGCGGGAATACGTGATCGCGCACGCGGGCGAACTCGTCATCAAGGCGGCGAATGAGAGCGGCGGCTACGGCATGCTGATCGGCCCGAGCGCCGATGAAGGGGAGATCGCGCAATTCCGCGCCCGCGTCGCCGCTAACCCGCGCGACTACATCGCCCAGCCCGTCATCCCGCTCTCCCGCAGCCCCTCCTTCATCCCGGACGACGCGGGCGATGGCGGGCGGCTCGAAGGGCGGCACATTGACCTGCGCCCCTACATCCTCAGCGGCCCGAAGGAGATTCATGTCCTCCCCGGCGGCCTCACGCGCGTCGCCCTTCGCCGTGGCTCACTCGTCGTCAACAGCAGCCAGGGCGGGGGGAGTAAAGATACATGGGTGCTCAGGTAGGATGAAGGGCCGAGGACGAAGGGCCGAGGATTGAGGACTGAGGACTGAGGACTGAGGGGCAGCAATGGGCAAAGTTGAGCGGTTCGAGGATTTGATCGCGGGGCAGAAGGCACGGACGCTCACGCGCGAAATCTATCGCGTAACGAAGCAAGGCGAATTTTCCACAGATTACGGCCTTGTGCGTCAAATCCAGCGCGCCTCCGTCTCAATCATGTCAAATGTCGCCGAGGGATTCGAGCGAGGCGGGCGGGCAGAATTCCACCAATTCCTCTCGACCGCGAAAGCATCGTGCGCGGAAACGCGATCACTTCTCTATGTTGCACTTGACGCGGAACACCTCGATGGAGAGACATTCGGGCGATTGCTCGAAAATGCCGACGAAGTCGCGCGAATTGTCGGTGGCCTACGCGCCAAAGTCGAACAACAACGCGACGAACAACGCACCGCACGGAGAGACGCATGAACCTCAGTCCTCAGTCCTCAGTCCTCAGTCCTGACGCGAAGCGATGCTGAGCCGCATCGCTGAATCGTTGTACTGGATTGGGCGATACGTCGAGCGGGCCGAGGATACGGCGCGCATCACGGACGTGAATTACCACCACACGCTGGAGATGGGCGCGTCGCC
>JAICIL010000126.1 GCA_025924435.1 Chloroflexia bacterium
GAGCGCGCCCTTGCGCCCGGCCCAGAGCGCGTCCCGCTCCACCTGCGACGCCGCGACCCGCACTTCCCGCGCGCCGCAGGCGTTGCAGATCGCCGTCACGCGCTCCGCCAGTTCGTCCAGCCCCTCCGCGAGGCCGTCCAGTTCGATGAGCAGGATGATGGATTTGCCGTCGTCCGGGTAGCCCGCGTGGTACGTCATCTCGACCGCCTTGCAGGCCGGGCCGTCCATCAGTTCGAGCGCGCCGGGGATGATGCCCGCACCGATGATGTTCGTGACAGTCTGCGAGGCGGTTTCCAGTTCGTCGTAGATGGCGAGGAGGACGCGCAACGTCTCCGGCGAGCGGAGCAACTTCACCGTCACGCCCGTGACGATGCCCATCGTCCCCTCGGAGCCGACGAGCATCCCCGTCAGGTCGTACCCCGGCGCGTCGAGCACGCCGCCCGTCTCGATCACCCGCCCGTCCGGCAGGACGACTTCGAGGCCGAGGATGTGGTTGACCGTCACGCCGTAGGCGAGGCAGTGCGGCCCGCCCGCGTTCGTCGCCACGTTGCCGCCGATGGACGAGGCGCGCTGGCTCGCCGGATCGGGCGCGTAGTAGTAGCCGTGCGGCAGCGTCGCCTGCGAGAGATGGAGGTTGACGACGCCGGGGTCCACGACGGCGCGGCGGTTCGCGTAGTCCACCGAGCGAATCTGGTTCATGCGCGTCAGCGAGACGACGATGCCGCCCCGAATCGGCGTGCTGCCGCCCGCGAGGCCGGTGCCCGCGCCGCGCGGCACAATCGGCATCCCGGCGGCGGCGGCGAGTTTCACGATCTCGGAGACTTGCTGCACGCTCGTCGGCAGCACGACGACATCCGGCATCGCGTGCTCGTGTGTGCCGTCGGAGTCGTAGACGAGCAGATCGCCCCGCTCGGTCAGCACGGAATCCGGCCCGAGCAGGGTGATGAGGCGGCGGATCAGCGTCGGGCGGTCTATCGTCGGTGGGGTCATTGTGGAAAGCGTGGATGCCATATGTGGCTCCTTTTCTCCCGTCACATCGTTTGTCACCATATATTGTCCCGCAATCCGCGTACAAGGGCAAACCGCATGTGCCATGCCTGGTAACGACAGCGCGACGGGAATCGTGCATACTGGCGGCGGTCAGACAGGAGACGCACGAAGCGAGGCGCCAGTGCGGGCACGATTGACGGCGATACGCTCCCTCGACGCGACGCAGCGGACGCTCGGCTGGCTCTGCCTCGTCGTCGGCATCAATCAACTCGGCTTCGGCAGCATCGTCCCGATTGTGCCGACCTTCGCGCGCTCCTTCGGCGTCTCGCAGGCGGCGGCGGGGCTGGTGATCAGCGTCTATGGCCTCGGACGGCTCCTCTTCGATCTGCCAATGGGCGGCCTCGCCGAGCGCGTCGGTCGCCGCAAGATCATCATCATCGGCGAGATCGTCACGGCGGTCGGCAGCCTCTTGTGCGCCGTCGCGGGGTCGTTCCCGCTGCTCATCCTCTTCCGATTTGTCGGCGGCATTGGCGCGGCGACCGTCCTCACCGGCGCGCAGGTGGTGCTGGCGGACATCACGACGCCGCAGACCCGCGCCCGGATGATGAACATTTACCAGGCGATCTTCCTCTGCGCGGTCGGCATCGGGCCGTCGCTCGGCGGCGTGGTGGCGGACGCCTTCGGCACGCCCGCGCCCTTCTACGCCTTCGGCCTGCTCAGCCTGCTCGCCGCGCTCGTCTGCTTCCTGCGCGTGCCGGAGACGCGCCATCTCGCCATCGCCCGCGCCGCCGCGACGAAGCAACCGGCGATGGCGATGGGTCGGGCGCTGCGTATCCTGCTCCGGCAGCGCGGGTTCCTGCTCATCGGCCTCGTGACCTTCGTGCAGTACTTCGCCCGCACCGGCGCGCTCTTCAACATCGTGCCGATCCTCGGCCGGGATCGCCTCGCGATCAGCGCCTCCGCGACGGGTTTCGCGCTCAGCACCGCCTCGCTGATGAACTTCGCGACAATCCCGCTCTCGACGATCATGATGCACCGCTGGGGACGGCGGGGCGGCATCATTCCGGGCACGATCGTCTGCGGCGCGGCGTTCGCCTGCCTCGCCGTCGCCTTCAATTATCCGGTCTATATCGCCGGGATGTTCCTCTGGGGTCTGGGCGGGGGTGTCGGCGGTTCCGCGCCCGCCGCCTACGCCGCCGACATGGCGCCGCCCGGCGCGAACGGCGTGACGATGGGCATTTACCTCACCCTCGCGGACGCCGGGTACGTTGTCGGCCCCTTCCTGCTCGGCTGGATCAGCGACAGGGCGGGCGCGGGCACCGCCCTCTTCATCACCGCCGGGTTGTTCGCCGTCGCCGTGACGCTCTTCGCCCTCTTCGCGCCGGAAACCGTGCATGGCCGCAACCGCCGCACCCCCAAAGAGGTCGCCGTCGCGGCGGATTGAGCGCCTGCCTAACCCCCGGCCCTTCCCGACGCGGCAAGGGGTGACGCTTCGCATGCCGTGGCCTTTGCCATAGCGCCCGAATCGCGCGGAGACTCACTCCCCCTTCCCTCGGAGAGAAGGGGGTTGGGGGTTAGGATTATCCCGCGTTGATGTACCGCTCCAGCAGGTCGTACGTGCGGGCGGCGTTCTCGCCGGCGGGCGTATAGACAGCGGCGATGAGGTCGGTCGCGCCCGCGCTCGCCAGCGCGCGCAGGCCGTCGAGCACCGCCGCTTCGTCGCCGACGAGCGCGACATCGGCGGGACCCGCCGCACCGCCTTTGTCGAGCACGGCGCGGTACGACGGTAACTCTCCGTACCGCGCGAAGACGGTATTCACTTCGGCCCGCACGGCGTCGGCGTTGTCGGTCACGCAGACGGGCAGACCGGCGACGACGCGCGGCGCGGCCCGCCCGGCCTCGCGCGCGGCGGCGGTGATCGCCGGGACGGCGTCGTTGGCGAGGTAGCGCGCGCCGCCCATCCAGAGCGCCGTGCCGTCCGCGTGCCGCCCCGCCAGCCGGAGCATCTGCGGCCCAAGCGCGGCGACGAGCACCGGCGGCGGCGTGGCACCCGCCACGGTGATGCCGAAATTGGTGATGCGGAACTCCTCGCCCGCGAAGGTCACCGACTCGCCGGAGAGCAAGCCGGTCAGGCACGCGAGATACTCGCGCATATGCCGGATCGGGTGCGACCAGTCGAAACCCAGCCCCGCCTCCATCACGACGCGATGGCTGAGGCCGATGCCGAGGATGAGTCGCCCGCCCGTCGCGACATTCGTCGTCAACGCCTGCTGCGCCATCGCGACCGGATGGCGCGGGTAGGTCGGCACGACGAAGGTCCCCAGTTCGACCGCGCGCGTGTGCTGCCCGGCGAGCGCGAGCAGCGTCAGCGCGTCGTAGCCGCGCGGCACATTGGCGACCCAGATGCTCTGCATCCCCCGTTCCTCGGCGCGCGCCATCTCCGCGAGCAAGGTCTGCAAATCCATCAACACCCCAGGATTCGGAAGGATGACACCGACTCTCATGCGTTCCTCCTCGCCTATTTCTCTCGGGACCGCGCGCGTCTGCACAGCGATTGTCGCATCGGGATCGTGCGAAGGGAACGGCCTCTCGCGCGCCGGTGATACACTGCGGCACGACCGGCGCGGACGAGATGACCGGGGAGTGGCAAGAATGGATGACAAGCCGGAGGGCGCGCGGCTCGGTTGGCGAGCGCTCGAAACGCGCTACCCGCTGACGACGCCGTTCATGCGCGTGCGGCAGGATCGCGTCCAGATCGCGGACAAAGGCGAAGTCACGTATACATACGAGGAGCGCGCCGATGCCGTCGGCGTCGTGCCCGTCACCGCCGATGGGATGATCCTCCTGATCCGCCAGTACCGCTATCCGATTGACGCGTGGTGCCTCGAAATCCCGGCGGGCGGCACGCGCGACCACGCCGGCCTGACGCCCGAAGCGGTCGCCCACATCGAGTTGGCGGAGGAAACGGGCGCGACGTGCGCGGCGATGCTCCCCGTCGGCTTCTTCTGGATCGCGTGCGCGTCCCGGCGTCAGCGGTTTCACGTCTTCCTCGCCCTCGATGTCGAGCGCTCGGCCGCCCACCGGCCCGAAATGACGGAGCAGATCGCACTCTGCCCGATGCCCGCGCGGGAAGCGCTCCATCTCGCGCGCACCGGCCAGATGCCGGAGGGCCAAAGCGCCCTCTCCCTCCTTCTCTGCGAAGACCTCCTGCGGCAGCATCGCTATCTCGACGCGTCGCCACACTGAGCCGCTCCCCTCTTGCATCTTCGCGATTATGTACGTACACTCCGTATCAGCGATGAGCGGCGACTGAGAGGAGCGGACGGATGCCGGAGCGACCGATGCGAACAGTCTACGCCCTGACGGGCATCCAACCCGAAGTGCAGGCGTACGCGATGGCGAAATACTCGCGGTCGCGCCAATCCATGCGCCGCACCGTCGCCGAACTCTCCGCGCAGCGCGCCGAAGCATTCCTCGAATCGTTCTATTTCCAGTACGGCCATCGCTCGATCGCGGACCTTGCGCACGTCGCGATGGCGGTCGAGAATGTCTCGATCCTCGCCGCGATTGCCGTCGTGGACCAGCAGGTGTGGGACGGGCAGGAGCGCTCGACGCGCTATCAGGACTTCGCGCGCACCGGCTACTACACGCCGGATGCCGTCGCCGCCTCGCCCGACGCGCCCGCCTACACGGCGGCGGCGGACGCGCTCTTCGCCGAGTATGCCGCCCTCTCCAAGGAACTGACCGCGCTGCTCGTCGAGACCGTCGGCAAGCCGCCGACGATGGACGAGGGCGACTACACGCGCACCCTCCGCGCGCGGGCCTTCGATGTCGCGCGCGCCCTGCTGCCGCTCGCCACGATCACGAGCGTCGGGCAGATCACGAGCGCGCGGACGCTCGAACGGCAAATCGCCGAACTGCTCTCCTCGCCGCTCGCGGAAATCCGCGCGGTGGCGGAGGATTTGCGCGCCGCCTGCCGCTCCGCCGCCTTCGATCCGGCCGTCAGCGCCGCCGAGCAACTGCAACAGGCGCTCGACGGCGTCCACCTGCCCGCCGAGGCGCGGGATGCCCTCGCCGCGCTCTCCGCGACACTCGACCGCACCGCCGCCGCGCCGACGCTCGTCAAGTACACCGCGCCGCTCGACTATCAGATCGCGACGGCGCGGGAGATGCGGCAGGCGGCGACCGAACTGCTGCCGGACATCCCGCGCGATCCGATCAGCCCGACGGTCGCCCTCGCGCCCGCCGCCGATCCGACGGACGAACTCGTCGCGACACTGCTCTACCAGCACGACCCGCATCAGCATTCCTACCGCCAGATTCTGGAGATCGTGCGCGAACTATCGGACGGGTTCAAGCGGGAGATCGCCGACCGTGCGATGCGGCATCGCGGCCCGCACGACGATCTGCTCCGCGCCCACCAGATCGGCGCGCCGCTCCAATTCGACTGCACGATTGACATCGGCGCCTTCCGCGACCTGCACCGGCACCGGCGCTGCGTGCAGATCATCCCCGCCTTCTCCGCCGCCCACGGCACGGACGATGCCGCCCGGTGGTTCACGTGGGGCCTGGGCGACGACGCGGCGGGGCGCGCGGCGGACACCGGACTCGTCGCGCGGTACCGGGCCGCCCTCGGCGGCGCGCATGCCGCGATGGAGGCGCTCTCGCCCGCGCACCCGGACGAGGCGGTCTACCTCCTGCCGATGGCATATCGCTGCCGCGCGCTCTTCAAGATGGATTACGCCGAGGCCGCCTACATCATCGAGCAGCGGACGAAGGTCGGCGGACACTTCTCCTACCGCCACGCCGCGTACGCGATGTACACCGCCCTCGCCGCGCGCGCGCCCGATTTCGCCCGCCATATCCGCGTCACCCCGCCGACGGAGGTTGACCTGCTCCGGCGATAGCGCGAGTGCCAAATCAATCCGCGATGTTAGCCACTCGTATCGGCGGTACGCATCCACCTCCGCCCGCGCAGCATTTCCCAACCCCGAACCGGTGAGCGAACCTCCGCGACATATGACCGGTTCCGTCAAGCAAATGACCCACGAGCCAGGATTTCTTCATTGTCGCCAGCCGGGGAGTCCTACCCCCCCCAAACCCCCTTCCCTCGGAGGGAAGGGGGAGTGAGCCTCCGGGAGAGCGGGGCGTGTGGGGCAGGGCACGGCACTGCGGAGCGTCACCCCTTCCCTCCGAGGGAAGGCGGGTGCCCTCTGGGCAGTGGGGGGTGAGGATTCCCCGACAATGAATACGCCCTGCCCACGAGCCGATCGGCGACGCCTTCCGCATCCGGCACCGGCTTTCATTGCCGTCACAATCGCGAGATAGACGGATTCGCACCCGGTGCAAGAAGAATATAGTATGATGAAAGCCATACCTCAGAAGCCGGACAATAGTGGGCAGATCTTCGGAAACCGTGTAGGAGGTGCAGCCGTGGCACAACTACCCGACGGCGATGCGGCGGTTGTCGGCGGACGGGCGAGGAATCGTACGTTGCTGACGCGACGGAGCGTGCTGAGCCATGCACTCGGCGTGGCTGCCGCGATGGTCGGGGCGGCGATCCACTCCGCCGCGCCCCCCGCCCTCGCGGCGACCCCGCGCGCGACCGTGGGTTATCGCGCCGCCACGGATCTCGCGCCCAACGCGGTGGTGCAGTGGAACATTGCGGCGTTGCAGGCGATCCGCGACACCAAGCCCGGCCCGCCGATGGTCGCGCGCGCCCTCGCCATCGTCCATACCGCCATCTACGACGCCTGGGCCGCCTATCATCCCGTCGCACTCGGCACGCGGCTCGGCGGCAGCCTCCGCCGCCCCGTCGAGGAGCAGACCCTCGACAACAAGCAGCGCGCGATCAGTTTCGCCGCCTATCGCGCGCTGGTGGACCTCTTCCCCGCGCGGATCGCGATGTTCGATGCGCTGCTGGGCAGCCTCGGCTTCGATCCCGCCGACGCATCCACCGATACCGGCACGCCGGCCGGTGTCGGCAATCTCGCCGCCCAGGCGCTGCTCGATTTCCGGCACCACGACGGCGCGAACCAGTTGGGCGACCTGCATCCGGGCGCGTATTCCGATTACACCGGCTTCCAGCCGGTCAACGACCCCGATCGCGTCGCCGACCCGAATGCGTGGCAGCCGCTGCGCGTGCCGGACGGGCACGGCGACTTCGTCGTGCAGCAGTACGTCGCGCCCTTCTGGGGCAATGTGACGCCCTTCGCGCTGACGACCGGCGCGCAGTTGCGGCCGGATCTAACGCTCCCGGCGTATCCATCCGAGGAATACCGGCAGCAAGCGGCGCAGGCGCTCGACTACAGCGCCCATCTCACCGACGCGCAGAAGGTGATCGCCGAGTACTGGGCGGACGGCCCTTCCTCCGAACTGCCGCCCGGCCACTGGTCCCTGATCGCCCAGCAGGTCTCGCAGCGCGACGGCCACGATCTCGATGCCGACGTGCAACTCTTCTTCGCCCAGACGAATGCCGTCTTCGATGCCGGGATCTGCTGCTGGGACTGCAAGCGCGTCTTCGACAGCGTGCGCCCGATCACCGCGATCCGCTACCTCTACGCGGGGCAGACGGTGATCGCTTGGGGCGGGCCGTATCGGGGGACGCGGCTGATCAATGGCGCGGATTGGCAGCCCTATCAACAGGACACCGTTGTCACGCCCGCCTTCGCCGAGTTCACATCGGGGCACAGCACCTTCAGCGCGGCGAGCGCGGAGATACTGCGGCGGTTCACGGGCAGCGACGCGTACGGCGGGTCGTACACGCAAGCGGCGGGCACGTCGCGCTTCGAGCCGGGGGCGGTGCCCGCGCAGGATGTGACGCTCACCTGGGCGACCTTCTCGGATGCCGCCGACGAGGCGGGGCTGTCGCGGCGATACGGCGGCATCCATTTCGAGCAGGCGGACCTGATGGGCCGGATGCTCGGTCGGCAGGTCGGCGCGCACGTCTGGGAGAAGACGCAGGCGTATATCAATGGCCAGGGTGATTGAGCGCGCCAGCGCCGCTCTGCCCCGATCAACCGTGCCCGCGCCGGGGCGGATCGCGGAGCAGACCAACTACCGAGCAGGTGTATGCACGAGTCTCTGCTCCACCGGCGCGGGCGCGGGGACAGGCAGCGTGACGCCGGAGAGCGCGACTTCCCGGCCGGCCATCGCCGCCGACGGGAGCGGCGGGCGCTTGCGGAAGGTGGCGATCTGTTCCGCCCAGCCGAGGCGGTACGGCAGCGGCTTCACCCGCTCGTTCAGGCGGACGGAGAGGCCGGCGGGCGTCAGCCGCAGGACGGCATACGTCAACTGATAGGCGGGGATGAAGACGGGCGGCAACTTCAGCCGCGTCGGCAGGCGGACGATCTTCCGCATCCATGTGCCCGTGTTGACGAAGGCGGTGCGCCGCTCACCGACGACGTACTCCTCCAACTCGGCGATGTGGTTATGGCCGTAGATGAAGACGTCCACCGGCGCCGCGCGATCTTGCCGGTGCGCCGGTTGGCGCTCCCCCGCCAGGAACGCGCGGCACGACGCGCGGTAATGCTCCTCGCCCTCCGCGACGATTTGGAGCGGCTCGTGCAGGCCGGAGCGCCGCCGCCAGCGCATGAAATCGTGCCGCAGCATGAGCAGGACGAGGCCGAGCACGACGACGACATCGAGGATGAGGAAGCCGAAGACCTGGCCCAGCCGCCCGGCGGAGAACTCCGGCAGCCGCCCCTGCGAGAGGCGGATGATCGCATTGTTCAGGAAGCGCAGCGCGAAGAGGATGGCGATGGCGGGCGCGAGCACATAGCGCACGAAGCGCCGCGCCTGCCGGTAGAAATAGTTGGAGAAGAGCCACCACGGCACCATCTCCAAGGGATAGATGTTGTCAATGTCGGAGAGCGTCGTCGCGTCGTCCGGCGCGGCGAAGCGGCCGAGCGGCTCGATGCGGTTGACGAGTTGCGTGACGACGTGCGTGCCGACCGGGACGATCAGCGGGTGGCCGTAGTCCACGATCGCGTTCTGGCTGTCCTCCTCGTTGCCGTGCTCGGCGTAGACGGTCAGTTCGCCGCCACCCGACGCGAAGCAATGCTCGTAGCCGAGCGCGACATCGTGGACGATGCCCTGTTCGATCAGATAGGCGCCGATCGCGCCGTTCCAGGCCGTCTCGCTGTCGTGATTGCCGACGGTGTAGACGGTGCGATGGCCGGGCCGGGCGTTCCACGCGCGCAGCCGCGCGAAGAGCGCCGCGTGATCGGGATGCTCGACGACCGCGCGCGCGCGGTTGCCGCCCGGCGGCGCCGTCACTTGCAGGAACTCGAAGAAATCGCCGTTGATGAGGATCGTCACCGGCTCCGGCTCGCGGTCGAGATCGTCCAGGAGGGCGACCAGTTCCGCGTGGCAGAAGAAATCTTCCTGGCCGGGGTCGCCGCCGATGTGCAGATCGCTCAGGACGACGAGCAGCCCGTCCCGCCCTTCGGCATTCGTCTCCACGACCGCCGGGAGCGCGACGATGTGCGGTGCGTCCATCTCCGGCGCGCGATATGCCCCGTTATCCATGCATTCCGTTCCCATGCCTGTCTCGTCGCCCCATCCGCGCGGCATTAATCCATGCCCGCTTCCCGCTCTGCACCGGCGATGCCAGCGCCATCAATGTGCGGGGCGCGGCGCTCCCGCTGTGACGGTGATCGCCGCGCCCGTGTTCCCTATTGTATGCCGGGAAAGAGCAGTAGTCAGTAGCCAGTCGCCAGCAGCCAAAAAAGAAATGTGCGTGCTCCGTGCCCCGATCCCATCTGACTACCGACTACTTAGCGGAGTTTCAGACAGTCCTCATCTCCGCTTCAGCATCCGTGCGTATTGTTAAGCAGCACGACATGGTACCCGCTGGATGGAGGATGCGCGACCTGTCCATTTTGCAGATGCGGCACTGGTCGGATGGACATAGGAACGGTCTGAAAAATCTGTCATGCTGCGCGTAGGAACAAATCATGCGTAGGGTACGTTATACAGGATGAGCGGCGCACCACGTCGCGGCGATCAGAGGGACGGAGGCATATATCATGGACAAGACAATCTCGGTGCAATCGCTGGTTGTGGAGAAATATACGCAACTGCTCCATGCCGCCGCCAAGCGCCGTGATGCCCTCCTCGGCAAGGCGACGCCGATCCCGGTCGTCGTCCGACCGTCGCAACCGATCCGGGTGCCGGTCAGCCGTCGCCGTCGCGTCTATCCGTAGCGCCGGCCGGGCGGCGCAGACACAAGGCCTGCCGCACGCCCGCCGGATGCTCGACGGTTATCTTATAGACGAGCCGCGCACCATCGCGCGGCACCAAAGCCCGACCACAAGCGGTCGGGCTTTTTCCTATCCCCCGGCCCCTTCCCTCCGAGGGAAGGGGAGCGAAACTCCCCTCCCGTTCCGGGAGGGGTTAGGGGTTGGCTACGTTAATCCGTTTGAGCAGACGATGCGGACGATCTCCGTTGCGGCGGGTGGGCCTTCTCCCTCGTCCGGGTCGGGCACCGTGAGGCGGTGGCGGACGCGGAGGGCATCCAGCCGCCGGACGAGCGCGGCGCCCGTCACCTGCATGCGGGGGATTTCGGCGAGTTCCGCCATCACGCCGCTCGGCAAGTAGGCCGCGAAGATCTGCTGCAAGGCGGTGATGCGCTGCAATGCATCCGCGTCGTCGCGGGCGTCCTCCCGCGCGAGGCGCAGATAACGATTGACATACCGCCGCGTGCGAGAGTCCATGCCGGGCCGCCGGATGCGGCCCAGTTTATTGTTCATCTCGGAGCGCATCGCGTCGTATGCCGCCATCACCCGCCAGTTTGTCTCCGGCGGCAATGGCAGCGCGGGCGTTTCGGGCGTGCATTCGAGCGCCGCCACGAACTGACCGTCCGTGATCTGGCGCGGTTTCAGGTCGGCTCCCACCGCATAACTGCTCGCGCGCTCGCCGGATTTCAGCAGAATCAGGCTCTCGCCCGGCTGCGGCTCCTCGCGCGGGAACGTCGCGGGGGTGCCCGGTGGCGATGCTCCAAGCGGCAACTGCACGGTCATCACGCTGAGGGCGCGCTGGAAGGAAATCAGGGGCGTCTCCTCCGCCTCGGCGCGACGGGCGGGGAGCGCGGTGCGCAGCCCGTCCGGCAAATCGAGAATCGTCCGCCAGAGTTCGGCATTCTCCCGCTTGACCGTCTGCAAGATCGCGATCCCCCGCTGATACGCCGCCACCTCATCGAGCACGTCGTCCTGCTCCGGGAGGCGCTTCTCTTCGTAGATGCGGTACATCGCCGTCGGGTTGATCCGCTCGTTCTCGCTCAGCAGTTGCGCGTCGAGGCCGATGAAGTCGTGGAAGGCCTGGATACGCCGCGTCAAACGCTCGGTGAGCGTCAGTTGCGCGTCCACATCGGTATCGGGCCAGGTGTTGTGCAGGAAAATCTTCTCGTAGGTCGTGCCGATGCGGTCCACGCGCCCGAAGCGCTGGATGAGGCGGACGGGGTTCCAGTGCAGGTCGTAGTTCAGGACGCGGTTGCAATCCTGGAGGTTCTGCCCCTCGCTGATCACGTCCGTCGCGAGCAGCACGCGCACCGCCGGGCCGGGCATCGGCTCGCCGGTGCGCAGGTTCGCCGCCGGGGCGAACCGCTTGATGATCTGCTGAATCTGATTCCGGTTCGCGCCGCTCAGCCGCTCGATTGTCGGGTCCGCGCCGCCGGGATTCAACTGCTCGGA
>JAICIL010000127.1 GCA_025924435.1 Chloroflexia bacterium
CGACTGGTGATCGCCGGAGACGGGGATGCAGGTCGGGTGGATCTGCGTGTAGCAGGGGTTCGCGAACAGTGCGCCGCGCTTGTACGCCCGCCAGTCCGCCGTGACGTTGCACCCCTTCGCGTTCGTCGAGAGGTAGTAGACATTCCCGTAGCCGCCGGAGGCGAGCACGACGACATCGGCGACGTACGGCGTGATTTCGCCCGTCACGAGGTCGCGCGCGACGATGCCGCGCGCCGCGCCGTCCACGACGACGAGGTCGAGCATCTCGTGGCGCGGGTACATCTCCACATTGCCGAGGCCGATCTGCCGCGAGAGCGCGGAGTACGCGCCGAGCAGCAGTTGCTGCCCCGTCTGGCCCCGCGCGTAGAAGGTGCGCGAGACCTGCGCGCCGCCGAACGAGCGGTTGTCGAGCAACCCGCCGTACTCGCGCGCGAAGGGGACGCCCTGCGCGACGCACTGGTCAATGATGTTGACGCTGATTTGCGACAGCCGGTAGACATTCGCCTCGCGCGAGCGGAAGTCGCCCCCCTTCACGGTGTCGTAGAAGAGGCGATAGACGCTGTCGCCGTCGTTGCGGTAATTCTTCGCGGCGTTGATGCCGCCCTGCGCGGCGATGCTGTGCGCGCGGCGCGGCGAGTCCTGGTAGCAGAAGCACTTCACATGGTAGCCGAGTTCGGCCAGCGTCGCGGCGGCGGAGGCGCCCGCGAGGCCGGAGCCGACGATGAGGACGGTGAACTTCCGCTTGTTCGCGGGGTTCACCAGTTTCATCTCGAACTGGTGCTTCTCCCACTTCTGCTCGATCGGCCCGGCGGGGATTTTCGCGTCGAGGGCGATCTCCCGCCCGCCCGATGCGCGGCGGCTCCGTTCAACGGCCGGAGGTGCGATTGTTGTTGCCATCGCTCCTTCACTTTCTGAGAAACAGTTGAACCACCAGGACACCAAGGAAACAAAGAATATGAAGGAACTCTCTCACCGACTTCTTGGTGCCTTGGTGTCCTGGTGGTTCGATCTCCCGACGCTAACTGACGATTCCGGTCAGGACGGCGACCGGGACGACGCAGCCGCCGACGGCGATCAGCACCGCCGAGACGAGCGCGAGGCCCCGGAAGAACCGATTGTACTTGCGGCGGTTGACGCCGACCGTCTGGAACATGCTCCAGACGCCGTGATAGAGATGGAAGCCCAGCGCGATCATCGCCAGGATGTAGAAGAGGGTCACATACCAGTGGCCGAAGCCGGAGACGACATTGCCGTACACGTCGCCCCGCTGGTACGCGCCCGAATGGGCCGTGCCCAAGGTGAGGTCGAGGATGTGGTAGATGATGAAAAAGAAGATGACGAGGCCGCCCCAGCGCATCGTGCGGGAGGCGATCGTCGCGTCCATATCCTTTTTGCTCACGTAGCGCACCGGGCGGCTCGCGACACTCTGCTGCGTCAGTTGCGCCGCCGCGACGATGTGGAGGATGACGGAGGCGAGCAGGATGATGCGGATGGCCCAGAGGAGTTCGGTGCGGAAGAAGATCGGGTTCCCGACGGTGCGGAGGTAGTCGCTGTAGGCGTTGAACTTCTCGCGCCCCTCGAAGACCTTCAGGTTGCCGTAGATGTGGAGGATCATGAAGAGGTAGAGGATGAACCCCGTCACCGCCATGACGGTCTTCTTGCCGATTGACGTGCGATACAGCGCTACCGTCGCAGCCATAGACGCTTCTCCGCTCCGCGCCGCTATCCCAATGGCGCGCCCCGATGGAACGACACTCCGTTGTCCCGCATCCATCCCCGCCCGGCACCGCCGGCACGTCGTGTGCGTGCATGCGCCCCAAAATGCCGCCGGAAGATCGTCGCAAACATCACTGGGGCGAGTATAGCACCGCGTGCGGCAATCGTCAGGCGCGCGAGCATTGCCTTTCCCTATGGGGAAGATTGGTCGCCGTGCTATACTTCCCTTCCGATAGTATCGGGCAGTGGCGAGGCCGCGTCGCGCGGTGCATGGGGCGTTGCCAGGTGGGAAGGGATTGGGAGCGATGCGCACACGGATCTATACGAGCGCCGATGGCGGGGCGATCCTCGCGGACTCCTCGCGGGAGGAGATGGAAGCGCTGATGACCCACCCGGACACCCGCATCTGGGTGGACCTCGATAATCCGACAGAAGACGAATTGAACATGCTGGCGGCCGATTTCGGCATCCTCCACCTGACGACGGAGGACCTCGCGCGGCAAGGGCAGCGGGCGAAACTGGAGGAGTTCGACAGCTACGACTACCTCGTCGCCTTCGACATGCAGTTCGCGGACAACGAGATCACGACGCACGAGGTGGATTTCCTCATCGGGCGCACCTTCCTGATCTCCTCGCACCGGGGCAGGCTCGCGTCGGACGACGAGCGAGCGCGGCTCGAACAGCGGCTCGCGCGCGTGATGGCGCGCGGGGTGGATTACCTGCTCTACGTCCTGCTCGACACGCTCGTGGACCGCTATTTCCCCGCCCTCGACGCCTTCGACGAGGCGATTGACGGGCTGGAGGACGCGATCATCGCCGACCCGACGCCGGCGGTGCTGAACACGATTTTCGCGATGAAGCGCAATGTCGTGCAACTGCGCAAGGTGATCAACCCGCAACTGGAATCGTTCAGCCGCCTGACGAGCGAGTCGTACGGCGTCGTGCAGGCGGACAACCTCATCTACTACCGCGATGTCCACGACCACCTGATCCGCATCTTCGAGGTGGTGGATTCCTACCGCGATCAGATGTCCTCCGCGCTCGATGCGTACCTCTCGATGACCTCCAACCGGATGAATGAGGTGATGAAGCGGCTGACCGTCGTCGCGGCCATCTTCTTGCCAATCTCCTTCCTGACGGGCGTTTTCGGGATGAACTTCGGGGCGCAGCCCTGGGTGCAGCACGATCCCGGCTGGCTCTTCTGGGCGAGCGTCGCGGCGATGGCCGTCATCACCGCCGTGCAGATCGCGTTCTATCGCCGGAAACGGTGGATATAGCGCGCAATGCAGAACGAGGGAACGCGAACTACCAAGACACCAAGAGCACCGAGGAATGACCAAGAATTTTTTGTGTTCTTTTTGTCCTTGGTGTCTTGGTGGTCGAGAATTCTCTCCCCGCACAGGATTGATGAGAAATATATGTCCATCACAATCAATCCAGTATATCTGCCGGACACCGCCGAGCCGCCGCGCGAGGCGATTGCCCGGCAGCGCGCCTGGGCCGCGCTCGTGCGCGAGGAGCCGCTGCCGCATCCACCGGAGACGATCGCCGCCGTTGATGTCCATCTCGGCGCGGACCGGGCGATCGGCGTCGCGGCGCTCGTCGCGTTCCCGGACCTCACTCCCATCGCCGTCGTCTCCGCCGACGCGCCGCTGGCGTACCCCTATGTGCCCGGCCTGCTCTCGTGGCGCGAGTTGCCCGCCGCCCTCGCCGCACTGGAACAATTGCCCGCCGCGCCCGACGTGCTGATCGCGGACGGCCACGGGCGGTCGCATCCGCGGCGATTCGGGCTGGCCTGCCATCTCGGCCTCGCCGTCAACCTCCCAACGCTCGGCTGCGCGAAATCCGTCCTCGTTGGGCGGTACGAAGGGCTGGCGGAGGAAGCGGGCAGCGTCGCGCCGCTCGTGGACAAGGGCGAGGTCGTCGCGATGGCGCTCCGGACGCGGACCGGCGTCGCGCCCGTCTTCCCCTCGGTCGGCCACCGCATCACGCTCGACGATGCCGTCGCCATCGTCGGCCGGAGCGCGGTGCGGACGAAACTCCCCGAACCCTCCCGCCTCGCCCACAATGAGGCGCAACGCCTCGCCCGTGCCGCCCGCTCGTAAGGTACAATGGAGCGGCACTTTCCCGCATACCAAGGGGGCACGCCGTGGCGACAAGAACGAAACTGACCTACGAGGACTACGAAACCTTCCCGGACGACGGCAACCGCTACGAGATCGTTGATGGGGAGGTATTCGTGAGTCCGTCTCCATTCGAGCCGCATCAGATCGCCGTCGGTGAGATCTATGCGGCGATTCTCTTTCACATCCGCAAGCGGAAGTTAGGCCGTGTTTACACCGCGCCATTCGAAATTGTGCTTGGACCGCACGACGTTTTTCAGCCTGATGTTCTCTATATTGCCCGCGAGCGGCTCAGTATTGTTGACGCGCGGGGACGGGTGCGGGGCGCGCCCGATCTGTGCGTCGAAGTTCTCTCGGCTTCGACCCGCAACGTTGATCGCACCGTGAAATTCCAGCAATACGCGCGCTTTGGTATCGCTGAATTCTGGATCGTCGACACCGATCTGCGGACAGTAGAAGTCTATGCCTTGGAAAATGGCGCATATACACTCGTTGTGAATGCCCACGGTCAGGATCGTGTCGTCTCTCGTGTCTTGCCGACGCTGGCGCTTCAGGCGTTTGAGGTCTTCACGCCACCCGTGTAATACCAGTCGGTGTATGCGACATGTTAATTCGCAGCGAGGGGGCGTACCGTGGCGACCAGAACGAAACCGACGTTTGAAGAGTGCGTAACCTTCCCGGACGACGACAATCGCTACGAGATCATTTCGCGGTTCATGGCAACGTGATGCATAGCGCCGGATGTCAAGCGGATGCGGTTTGGTATGCCACCGTCCCCATGCCCGTTGGGGATATGCTCGTGGCGGGGACGGAGCGGGGAATTTGCGCGCTCATTATCGCGGCGCATGCGGCGATGCCCTCGGCGCTCGACGCCCTCCGCGCCTACTGCCCCGCCGCGCCGCTCGTGCCGGATGCGGGCGCGCTCGCGGCGGCGACGGCGCAACTGGCCGACTATCTCGCTGGCGCGCGGCAGACGTTCGATCTGCCCCTCGATCTTGTCGGGACGCCGTTTCAGCGGCAGGTCTGGGATGCGCTGCGCGCGATCCCCTACGGGGATACCGTGACGTACCGCGATTTGGCGTGCGCGCTCGGCCGGCCGGGCGGCGCGCAGGCGGTCGGCGGGGCGGTCGCGCGCAACCCCATCTCGATCATCGTGCCCTGCCACCGCGTCCTCGGCAGCGACGGCGGCCTGACGGGCTACGCCTGGGGCGTCCACGTCAAACGCTGGCTCATTGACCACGAACGCCGCGTTGCGGGCCGGACGCTCTTCTGAGGGTCGAAACCGGGGAGAACCGCAGAGACGCAAAGGACGCAGAGGACGCAGAAGAAATAAAGGAGGTAGGGAAGGAGCGAGAGTTTCTCTCTAATATCTCGTCCCCTCTGCGCTCTCTGCGGTTTCATCCCCGCTGTGATACGATGATCTACCCGGCGTGCCGGGGCATACGCGTAAAATAGCCGATGCGGA
This sequence comes from Chloroflexia bacterium, assembly GCA_025924435.1. Next base: position 5,305 of record JAICIL010000127.1, read on the forward strand.
GGGGAGTGCGACGATGGCAGGGGCGCGGAAGAAGATTACCGTCGTGGGTGCGGGGATGGTCGGCGGCACGACCGCGCAGCGGCTCGCGGAGCGCGACTACGCGGACATCGTGCTCGTGGACATCGTCGAGGGTCTGCCGCAGGGCAAGGCGCTCGACCTCAGTCAGTCCGGCCCCGTTGAGGGGTACGACACGCTGATCACCGGCACGAACGGCTACGACGAGACCGCCGGGTCGGACATCGTCGTCATCACCTCCGGCATCGCGCGCAAGCCGGGCATGAGCCGCGACGATCTCCTGCGCACGAACATGAACATCGTCCGCAGCGTGACGGAGCAGGTCGTCGCGCAATCGCCCGACACGATCCTCCTGCTCGTCTCCAATCCGCTCGACGCGATGTGCCATATCGCGCTCGAAGCGTCCGGCTTCCCGAAGGAGCGCGTGATCGGGCAGGCGGGCGTCCTCGACAGCGCGCGCTTCCGTTCCTTCATCGCCGAGGAACTCGATGTCTCGGTGGAGGATGTCACCGCCTTTGTCCTCGGCGGCCACGGGGATACGATGGTGCCGCTGCCGCGCTACACGACGGTCGCCGGTATCCCGCTGCCCGCGCTGTTGCCGCAGGAGCGGATTGACGCCATCGTCCAGCGCACCGCGAACGGCGGCGCGGAGGTCGTCAATCTGCTGAAGACGGGCAGCGCCTTCTACGCGCCCGCCTCCTCCGTCTGTGCGATGGTGGACTCCATTCTGCTCGACAAGAAGCGGATCATGCCGACCTCCGTGCTGCTCGAGGGTGAGTACGGCATCCACGGGTTGTTCGTCGGCGTGCCGTGCAAACTCGGCGCGAACGGGCGCGAGCAGGTGATCGAGATCGAACTGTCCGCCGACGAATACGGCGCGCTGCAACGCTCCGCCGGGGCGGTCCGCGAACTTGTCGGCGCGATGGAGAAGCTCAAGTCCCAAGCCGCTTCGTAGGATTTCTTCGGGATGGACGCGCCGCGCCCCCTCGCCGTCGCGGAGGCGCAGGCGCATATCCTCGCCCGTTTCCGCCGTGGCGACGCCGAACCCACCGGCCTCGCCGCCGCGCTCGGCCGGACATTGGCGGCGGACATTGTCGCGCCGCGCGACCTCCCGCCCTTCACGAATAGCGCGATGGACGGCTACGCCGTCCGCGCGATTGACACCGCTGGCGCATCGGACGAGCGACCAATCACGCTCCCCGTCATCGGCATGCACGCCGCCGGTGAAGCGTCATCCTTGACGCTTCGATCGGGCGCGGCGGCGCTCATCACCACGGGCGCACCGCTGCCTGCGGGTGCGGACGCGATCGTGCGCCTCGAAGAGACGGACGGCGGCGTGCTATCCGTCGCGATTCGCGTCGCGGTCGCGCCGGGCGCGAATGTCCGGCGGCAGGGCGAGATCGTGCGGGCGGGCGCGGCGCTGCTCCATGCCGGGGCGCGGCTCACGCCGGGCCGGATCGGACTGCTCGCCGCGATGGGGAACGCGCAGCCGTCGGTCGTGCGCCGACCGCGCATCGCGATCCTCTCCACCGGCAACGAACTGATCCCCACCGGGGAATCGCCGGGGCCGGGCCGAATCCCGGACGCGAACGGCCCGCTGCTCGCCGCGCTTGTCGAGCAATTCGGCGGCGTCCCCATCCCGCTCGGCATCGCGCGCGACACGCCGGACGATTTGCGGCGCGCGTTCGCTGCCGCGCCGGATGACGCGGACTGCATCATCACGACGGGCGGTGTATCGGTCGGGGCGTACGACGCCGTGCGCGCGGTGATCGCGGAGCGCGGCGCGCTCGATTTCTGGCGGGTGCGGATGCGGCCGGGGCATCCCGCCGCCTTCGGCGCGGTCGGGGCGACGCCGGTGCTCGCGCTGCCGGGCAATCCGGTCGCGGCGTTCGTGGCCTTCCATGTCCTCGCGCGGCCCGCCATCGCCCGCATGCTCGGCCAGACGCCGGAACTGCCGCCGACCATCCCGGCGCGACTGATACAGCCTGTCGAGCATCGCGGCGGCCAGGAGACCTACCTGCATGCGCGGCTCCGTGCCACACCGGCGGGCTGGGAGGCGGAGGCGGCGATGGATCAATCCGTGGGGAATATCCCCAATCTCGGCGAGGCAAACGGGTTGGTGATTATCCCGGAAGGAATACCGCGCATCGGCGAAGGGGAGATTGTCCGGGCAATCCCGCTGGATGGGTGAAACAGGATGTATGCATCGTCGCCAGCCGGGGAATCCTAACCCCCAACCCCCTTCCCTCGGAGGGAGGGGCCGGGGGTGAGGCTTCCCCGACCATGGATACGCCTTGAAAATTAAAAAAGCGATGCCACCGACGACCGTGCCAGTGGCATCGTGATATGCGCTGCCGCTCTTTAGAGCGCCGTGCCGCGCCGACCGCTGAGCAGCTGGATAATCAAGACAATCGCGGCGATCACGAGCAGCAGATGGATGAACGCGCCGCCGACGCTGCCGATGAATCCGAGCAGCCAGAGCAGCAACAGGATCGCAATAATCGCCCAAAGCATCGTGGAACCTCTCCTTCTTTTCCCGCGATTCTCGCGGGAGTTGCGGAAGGGTACTTCATTCCCCTTCACCGTTCACTACGGGGGAGTAATGCAGGAAGCGTGCCACACCCCGTGTAAGTCGTAATTCTGTTACAATGGGCGGCGAGTACTCGTGGCACTCTCCGTGCATCCGGGGAAGGAGCGACGCCACACCGAAAGGGGTGTACACCAGATGGCACTGAAGAATCACGCGAAAGACTTCCTCAGCATCATGCGCACGGTGCAGGTGGACGATTTGCAGGCGCAGATCGCCCGCCCGCCGCTCGCGCTCGTCGTCGGGCCGGACGCGCGCCTCGCGCAGCAGTTCGCCTTCGCCCTCGCCGGTGCGGAGACGCCGGACGCGGAGGCCGCCCGCCGCACAATCACCGTCGCGACGCCCGATGTGCTCGACGGGCTGCAGATCGGGCCGGTGGCGTACGACGCGGTGCTCCTGCTCGACCCGACGCCCGCGATGCGCCAGCACCCCGTCCTTTGGCGGCTCATTGGCGACCCGCGACAGACGGCGGTGCTGGCGGTCATCACCGCGTCGGGCGCGGCGATGGACCCCGGCATCCCCTCCGTCGTCGTCCCGGACCCGGCGAACGCGCAGGCGCTCCACACGCTGCGCGCGCGGCTCGTGCCGATGCTTCCCCCGGACCGGCGGGTTTCGTGGGGCCGGGCGTTCGTCGGCTTCCGCCAGCCGATAACGGACTACCTGATCGAGCAGACGGCGCGGGCGAACGCGCAGTTCGCGATCATGACGGACATCACGGCGCGCATCCCGATGATCGGCGGGCTGGCCTCCACGGGCGCGGATTTCTTCGTGCTGACGAAGAATCAACTGATCCTCGCCTACCAACTCGCCGCCATCCACGGGCGCGACCTGAGCGACCAGAAGATGGTGATGATGAACGCCGCTCCCTACCTGCTCGCGGGCCTCGGCTGGCGAGAACTGGCGACGCGGGCCGTGCGCGTCATTCCGGGCGTGTCGTTCGTGCCGAAGGGCGTGATCGCCTACGGCGGCACGGTCGCGTCGGGCCTCCTCGCCCGCACGCTCGCCGACCCGGAAGGCGTGCGGGCCTGGCTGCGCGGCGTGCAAGAGGGGACGAAGACCTCGCTCGGCGTCGGCAATAGCCGGATGCAGGGTGCTAAGGAGCGCATCGGCGGCCTGATCGGCTCGGTCGAGGAGCGGTTCGGCAATCGCACCCATCTCGCCCCGAAATGGAGGCGTCGCACGGACGACCATCCCGCCCTCGCGCCCCCCGTCAACGTCGTCCCCGCCGCCGACTGATGCGCGATGGGTTCCGACTGCGGAGGCGCGGAAAACAGCGGAGACGTGCGATTTCGTTCGCGCGATTGACGGTGCGCCATCGCGCCGCTACGATCCGCACCAGGTAGGTCGCCAATCTCGCTGAGGAAGCTGGTGGTGGCAGGCTTTCCAGCCTGCCCTTCGGTGCGGAGAGGCAGGCCGGAAAGCCTGCTACCACCGGTCGGCAACAATGCTACCCATGTAGTCCGTGGATCGCCCGAATGTATGCAGCGGCAAGGAGTGGTCGGTGATTGACATCGCCCGGATTCGCGCGGAATTCCCGATCGCGGAGCGCGCCGTCTACCTCAACCACGCGGCGATTGGCCCGATCCCCCGCCGCGCGCAGCGCGCGATGGCCGAGGCCGGCGAAGAATACCTCGTGCTGGACAGGGGCCGGTGGGCCGACCGCGAGCGCCAAGTTCGCGAGCAGAGCGCCGCGCTGATCAACGCCCGGCCGGAGCAGATCGCCTTCATCAAGAACACCTCGGAGGGAATATCCCTCGCGGCGAACGGGATCGCCTGGCGCGCGGGCGACAATGTTGTCGTCCCGGCGGGCGACTTTCCGTCGGTCGTCTACCCGTGGCTCAACCTCGCCGATCAGGGCGTCGAGGCCCGCCTGATCGCGGCGCGGGATGGGCGTATCCCCCTCGACGACATCGCCGCCGCGATTGACGGGCGGACGCGGGCAATCGCGATCAGCACCGTGCAATTCAAGACGGGTTTCCGCTGCGACCTCGCGGCAATCGGCGCGCTCTGCGGCGCGCACGACCTCCTCTTCGTCGTGGATGGCATCCAGAGCCTCGGCGCACTCGCGTGCGATGTGCGAAGGTGTGGCATTGACGTCCTCGCCGCCGACGCGCACAAGTGGATGATGGGGCCGCAGGGGATCGGCATCCTCTACTGCTCGGATCGGGCGCTGGAACGCCTGGCGGTGCGCGCCGTCGGCTGGCTCAGCGTCAAGGAGCCGTTCGAGTTCTTGCCGCAGATTGATCTCCTGCCGGACGCGCGCCGCTTCGAGCCGGGGTCCGCGAACAGCATCGGCATCTTCGGCCTCGGCGGCACGCTCGATCTGGTACTGGAGTTGGGGATCGCGGCGATCGAGGCGCGGGTGCTCGCCTTAACCGACCTCCTCTGCGACGGCCTGGCGCGCAAGGGCTATCGCGTGCGCAGCCCGCGCGGCGCGGGCGAGCGGTCCGGCATCGTCATCTTCGACAGCGCCGCCCACGCGACCGACGACCTCTTCCAACGCCTCACGGCGGAGCGGGTGATCGTCTCCGTGCGCGGCGGCGGCATCCGCGTCTCCCCGCACTACTACAACACCGAGGACGAGATCGAACAGGCGCTCCGCCTCCTGCCGTAGTATGGTGGCCATCCACGACATCTCGTGCCACTTGGCGCGGCGGTATTGGCATCGCCGCAGCCACCGGGCAGAGGGCGGCCTATGATGCCCAGTATCTCGCGCTGGCGGAGCGCACGGAGGCCGATTTCTGGACCGCCGACGAGCGATTGCTCAGAGAGACGCAGGGACGGTTCGCACAGATGCGGTGGATTGGAACATATCCGCTCCCGCCGCCCGGAACAACCTCGTGATCCGTAATCAGTGGCAAGCCTCGTCACGGCATGGGGGTACACATTCCGGTCGCAGCGGTGACGGGCTTGCGGTCGCACCCGATGCGCGGTAGCATCCGGCCATCGTCCGTGAATCGATGGCATTCGACCGCGGGGACGCCCCCCATCGGGGCATGTCGGCGGCGATGAAGCGAATGGGGTGCGCGATGACCGCAGGAACACCGAATACCCATGCTTCCTCGACAGGACAGACGTTCACGGACGCCGCCTGGCTCGATGTTCACTTCGAGGCGGCGCGGCCGGAGTACGAGGCCCAGCTGCGCGCCGTCGGCATCCGACCCGGCTGGCATGTCCTCGACGCCGCCTGCGGCTCCGGTTCCTTCCTCCCCTGGCTCGCGGACCTGGTCGGCCCGACCGGTCGCCTCGCCGCGCTCGACCTCGCGCCGGACAACGTCGCCGTGGTGGAGCAGCGGGTGGCCGCATCGGCGCTGCCCTGCCCGGTGGAAGCGCGCGGCGGCACCGTCCTCGCCCTGCCGTACGCGGACGAGAGCTTCGACGCGGTCTGGTTCGCCAACACCGCGCAGTACCTGACGGATGCGGAGCTGGCGACGGCGCTGGCGGAGTTCCGCCGGGTGGTGCGGCCGGGCGGGCTGGTGGCGGTCAAGGATGCCGACACCGCCTACATCTCCATCTCCCCCGCGCCGCCCGGGTTGGTCCTGCGGCTTGCCGAGGAAGGGGCGCGGCTCGGCTCGGTCCAGGCCGTGGGGACACTGCGCACCCCGCTGCTCGGCGGCCGGCTGCGGCGGGCGGGGCTGGTGGAGGTCTGGCGGCGCGCGACGCTGATCGAGCGCTCCTCGCCCCTGGACGCGGCGGCGCGCCGATTCTGGCGGGACAGCCTGACCCTCTTC
>JAICIL010000128.1 GCA_025924435.1 Chloroflexia bacterium
CCCCCCCCCCCCCCCCCACCACCGGATTGCTCTCGCGAACCGCGTAACCCCTCTCACTATCATCCGGGCGATCATACCGCGATCCATCGTTATTGTGGCTGTCGATCTCCTTTACAGCGCGAAACACCGGCTCGATAATCGCCGGGTAGTTCCCTAACCACTGTGTATCAATCGGATAATCGCGTCCGCGCGACCACAGAAAGGCCGAACGATGGCAACGATTGCCCCGACTCCGACGTTCACCGGCAAAGTCGCGCTCATCACCGGCGCGGGGTCCGGCATCGGCCGGGCGTCCGCGACGGCCTTCGCGCACGCGGGGGCGCGCGTGATCGTCTCCGATGTCTCCGAGCGCGGCGGTGAGGAGACGGTGCGGATGATCGCGGCCGGCGGCGGCGAGGCGACGTTTGTCCGGACGGACGTGACGAGGGCGACCGAGGTTGCGGCGCTGGTCGCGCGAGCGGTCGAGGCGTATGGCCACCTCGATTGCGCCCACAACAATGCAGGCATTATCGCGCCGGGCACGATCGTTGACTGCACGGAGGACGACTGGGACCGCGTGATGAACGTCAACCTCAAAGGCGTCTGGCTCTGCCTCAAGCACGAGATTCCGCAGATGATCGCGCAAGGCGGCGGCGCGATCGTCAACACCGCGTCCATCGCGGGCCTCTCCGGCACCGGCGGCGCGGTCGCGTACGGAGCGAGCAAGCACGGCGTGATTAGCCTGACGAAATCCGCCGCGCGGACGTACGCGACGGCGGGCGTGCGGGTCAACGCGGTCTGCCCCGGCTACGTGGACACGCCGATGGCGGACTCCATCTTCGAGCGAAATCCCGGCATGGAGGCGCAGGTCGCCGCGCGGCACGCGATCGGGCGGCTCGGCACGCCGGGCGAGATCGCGGCGGCGGTGCTCTGGCTCTGCTCGGACGCGGCCTCCTTCGTCACCGGCCACCCGATGGTCGTGGACGGCGGGTATCTCTCCTAGCCCGCCCCGACATGCTACACTGCCGCGCATGGGGAACGAACCGACCGCCGCCGTCCCCGCCTCGCCGCATCATCGGGTGGATCGGTCGCCGCTGGCGTCGCCGCGCTTCCTGCTCTTCCTCGCGGCGACGGTCGCGTGGTTCTTCAGCATCTTCGTCCTCCAGGCCGCGCTGCCGCGATACATGGAGGCGCACGGCTTCTCGAACGGGCGGATCGGCCTCGTCATCGGCGCGCTCTCGATCAGCGCGATTCTGCCCCGGCCCTATCTCGGCCGCGCGATGGACCGGGGCGCGCTCGTCCCGCTGCTGATCGTGGGCGCGGCGATGATGCTCTCGTCGCCGCTCTACGGCATCGGCACGATCCTCTGGGTGCTGCTCGGCGTGCGGCTCTTCCAGGGCGTCTCGTCGGCGATCTTCATGACCGGCAACCCCGCGCTCGCGGCGGACCTCGCCCCCGAGGGGCGGCGGGGCGAGGCGATCGGCCTCGCGTCCGTCGCCTCGACGGTCGCCATCGCCGTCGGGCCGCCGGTCGGCCTGCTGATCGGCACGCACGTCTCGTATCACCTGACCTTCGCGTTCTCGGCGGGCGCGGGCGTGCTGTGCGCCCTCTTGTTGCTGCCGCTGCGGGCGAAGGACCTCACCCCCCGGCCCCCTTCCGTAAGCCCGGCGCGGGAAGGGGGGGCAGAGTATCGGGGGGCGACATGGCCGCGTCGCTCCCCCTCTCCGCTCCGAGGAGGCTGGGGGGAGGGGTCGTTATTCGAGTGGCGTGTGCTGCCGGTGGCGATCCCGAGTTTCGTGACGGCGCTGGGGAATGGGGTGGTCTTCGCCTTCCTCGTGCCGCTGATGGACGAGCGGCATCTACCGGGCGCGGGCTTCTTCTTCACCTTCGACGCGCTGATGTTCTTCGCCGTGCGGTCGGTCGGCGGGCGGTGGTCGGATCGTTACGGGCGGTGGCGCGTGCTGATCCCCGGCCTCGTCGCGCTCGGCGTCGGCCTGACGATCCTGACGGCCTTCCCGGTCTTCCCCGCCTTCGTCGTCGCCGCGCTGATCTGGGGCGGCGCGATCAGCCTCACCATCCCCGAACTGAACGCGCTCGCGGTGGATCTCGTGCCCCCGGAGCGGCGCGGGGCGGCGCTGGCGACGCAGACGGGCGTCTTCGAGTTGGGCTTCCTCGTCGCCGGCCTCGGCCTCGGCTGGGTGGCGGACTGGCTCTCGCTCCCCTTCATCTTCGCCCTCGCCGCCGCCCTCCTCTTCCTCACCGCCGCCGTCTCCTGGCTCCGGTACGGGAGGGGGGATTGAACCACAGAGGCACAGAGGACACAGAGAAACACGGAGAACGAGGAAAAGAAGATATGAGAGGCACGTTCAGTCTCTCTGTTACCCGTCCCTCTTCCTTTTTTCTCTCTGTGCCCTCTGTGCCTCTGTGGTTCAATCCCCCGCCGCCGGTTCGCGGATGGCGGAGAGGACGGCGGCGGCTTGTTCGTAGCGGCCGAAGGAGGGCATCATGTAGATGCCCTGCACGAGGTCTCGCGCCTCCACGATCAACTCCTGGGCGAGGGCGATGCCGACGTGGCGGCCGTCGTTCCCGGCGTCCGCCATCCGCTGCCGGATGCGGTCGGTTAGGACGATGCCGGGCACCTCGTTGTGCAGAAACTCCGCATGGCGCGTGTTCTGGAGCGGCAGGACGCCGAGCAGGACGGGGATTTCGACCGTGCCGTAGATGTCGAGGAAGCGCCGCCAGCGGTCCAGTTCGAAGATCGGCTGCGCCATCACGAAGTGCGCGCCCGCCGCGATCTTCCGCTTCAGCCGCCGCGCCTCCTCGTGCAAGTCCTCCCGCGTCGGGTCCACGGCGCAGGCGATGGTGAAACCGGCAGGCGCGCCAATCGGGTTGCCGCCGATGTCCACACCCTCGTTCATCCGCTCCAGAATGCCGATCAGGCCGACGGAATCCACGTCGTAGACCGCCGTGGAGTTCGGATAATTCCCCAGCGATGGCGGGTCGCCGGTGAGGGCGAGGACATTGCGCAGGCCGAGCGCGTGCGCGCCCATCAGGTCCGCCTGGAGGCCCATCAGGGAGCGGTCGCGCGTCGTCAGGTGGATGATCGTCTCGATGCCGACCTGCTGTTGGATGAGCGCGCAGGTCGCGATCGGGCTCATCGAGAGGCGGGCGCGGGCGCTGTCCGTGACATCCACGGCATCCACCCCGGCCGCTTTGAGTAGCCGCGCCCCGGCGAGCACCTTCGCCGGGTTGAGGCCGCGCGGCGGCGCGATCTCGACCGTCGCGACGAACGCGCCGCGCGCCAGTTTGCGGCCGAACTCGCTACCGCATTCCGGCTCGCCCGCGCCGCTCTCCTGCTCCGCCGCCGGGAGCATCGCGATCGCCACGGCGGCGCCGTTCGGGTGCTTCGCAACCTGCGGATCGAGGGCGAGGAGCGCGTCGAGCGACTGGCGCATCGCGGCGATGTGCGCCGGTTCGGTGCCGCAGCAGCCGCCGAGGATACGCACGCCCGCCTCCGCCGCCTGCCGCGCATGCGCCGCGAGATACGAGGGCGAGGAGGCGTAGACGATGCGGCCATTCAAGTTGGCGGGCCAACCCGCGTTCGGCATCGCGCTGATCGGCAGGTGCGTCGCCTGCCGGAGGGTGAGCGCCACGCGCGTGACATTCTGCGGCCCGACCGAGCAGTTCGCGCCGATCATGTCCACGCCGAGGCGGGTCAGCTCGCGCGCCACGTCGCGCGGCGCGTGGCCGACGGGCGTGCGGTCGTCGTCCGCGTAGGTCATCGAGGCGATGATCGGCAAATCGGAGACGGCGCGCGCCGCCGCGATCGCCTCGCGGATCTCCGCCAGCGACGAGAAGGTTTCCAGGAGCAGCACATCCACGCCGCCCTCGACGAGCACCTCGATCTGCTCGCGGAAGGCGGCGCGGATATCCTTGACGGTGCTCGTGCCGATGGGGGCCAGGAGCCGCCCGGTCGGGCCGACGCTCCCGGCGATCCAGACCGCCTGCCCGCTGATCTCGCGCGTGTCCCGCGCGAGTTTCGTGGCGCGCTTATTGAGATCGCGCACCTCGTCGCCCCAGCCATGCAGCTCCAACTGGAAGCGGTTGCCCGCGAAGGTGTTCGTCTTGATCGCTTCCGCGCCCGCCGCGATGTACTCCCGGTGCAGCGACGAGACGAGGTCCGGGCGGGATTTGTTGAGCGCGACGAAGCAGCCGTCCATCGGCTCGTCCCCGCGCATGTGGAGCAGCGTGCCCATCGCGCCATCGAAGAGGAGCGGACCGCGCGCCGTGTCCCGCACCCGCGCGAGGAACGGATGGACCGTCCGGTTGCCTGTGCCGTTCGCATTGCCCGTCAATCGTCGCCCCCTCAGTTCGGGGTTCGGGGTTCAGCCCCGTTCCGCGAACTCCGAACCCCGAACCCCGAATCACCACACCCATCGTACCGATTTTGCGTACGTTCGTCCACTGACGACCGCCGACGGCAGGTACAGAAACAAACGGCGGATAGGGGAAATCCTAACGTATCGAGGTGGACCGGAATTCGGGGAGCCGGTCACCTGTGCCGTCGAATGCAACTCCCCGCGAGAATGTGTCAAAATCAATTAGCATTGTGGCGGTCCCTCCCGCGAATTGGTCTCATATATCTTACCATCTTCAGGATCATACGTGTACGTACATCTTCATAGAGAAACCGTTGCTGAACATCGATACGGCGAATCTGCTATCCTTCCCCATCGTGAACACGACGATGGACGAGTTGTATATCGTGGTTTCCTCCTACAACAACGCCGCGTTGTTGCCGGACTGTTTGCGTTCGGTCGCGGCGGCGCACCCCGGCATCCCGACGATGGCCTCTGTCGTGGATGCCGGTTCGACCGACGGGACGGCGGCGCTTGTCCGGCGCGATTTCCCGGACGTGCGGCTGATTGTCGCGGCGGAGAACCGGGGGTACGCCGCGCTCAATAACCTCGCCCTGCGCGAGATCGTCGCCGCTGTCCCGGCGGACGCCGATCGGACGCGCGTCGCGGTGCTGCTGCTCAACGCGGACACGGCGATGCCGCCCGACGCGCTGATGGGCCTCCTCGGTGCGCTGGCGGCGCACCCGGAGGCGGGCATCATCGGGCCGAAGATTGTGCTGCGGGACGGCTCGCTCGATCTCGCCTGCCGCCGCTCCTTCCCGACGCCGCGCACCTCCTTCTGGAAACTGACGGGCATGGCGGCGCGCTACCCGCACAGCCCCCGCTTCGCGCGGTACAACCTCACCTACCACGACCCCGACGAAGCGATCGAGATGGATAGCGGCATGGGCGCGTGCCTCCTGGTGCGGCTGGCGGCGATTGACGATGCCGGGTTGATGGACGAGCGGTTCTTCATGTACGGCGAGGACCTCGACTGGTGCTACCGGATCAAGGCGCGCGGCTGGCGCGTCCGGTACGAGCCGCGCGTGCGGATTCTCCACTACAAAGGCTCATCCAGCCGCCAGCGGAGCATCCGCGCGACGCTCGCCTTTTACGGCGCGATGTGGCGCTTCCACCGGCTGCACTACGCGCGCCGGACGGCCCTGCCCCTCAACCTGCTCGTGTACGCCGGGATCGGCGCGCGCGGCCTGGCTGCACTGCTGGCAAATATTCTGCGACCGGCACGCAAGCGGCGCGTGGCGTCCGCGCCAACGAGTAGTCAATAGCCAGAACGGGCAGGAAACTCGCTGACTACTGACTACCGGCTACTGACTACTCTGTACGTACACTTGTTCTCTTGCGGTATGATGGGAAAAGATGTATAAGTTTGGTATGCGAAGTATTCCGCTGTGTTGCATCCGATCAGCCGAGTGCGTCCGATGACGGCGGAAATTGCTGTCGCGCCGCCTGCGGATCCCGGCCCCCACGACCCCGATGCGCAGGCCGCCGCGCTGCCCGTCCATGTGCGGCGGCGCTGGCCCGCGCTGATCATCGCGGCGGGGCAATTATTCCTCGATGTCGCGCTGCTCGCGGCGGCCTTCCTGCTCGCGTACCGGCTCGACAAGAGCTTGACGAGTAGCGGCCTCATCCCGCCATCGGGCCGCGTCTATATCATCATGCTCATCGTGCTGGAAGTGACGGCGCTCGTCTCGTTCAACGTCGCCGGGTTGTATACGCTCAAGCGGGGCGTCTCGCGCGTGGACGAGTTCGCCAAACTCTGCTCCTCGCTCTCGGTCGGCGTCGTGCTCGCGCTGGCGGCCAACTCCTTCTTGCTCAGCAGCCGCTTCGTCTACTCCCGCCAGCTGCTCCTCTCCGGTTGGGCGCTGGCGATCGTCTTCATCGCGGCCGGGCGATTCCTCTACTCCGGCCTGATCGGCGCGCTCCGGCGGCACGGCGTGACCGCCGAACGCGCCGTGATCGTCGGCACCGGCTCGCCCGCCCGGACGGTGCTGGAGACCGTCCTGCGCTCGCCGCACCTCGGCTACCGGGTCGTCGGCTTCATCGCGGACGATCTCGACCACCCGACGAACGAGCGGGATGTGCTCGGCCTGCCCGTCCTCGGCACGACGGATTGCCTGCCGACAATTCTGCGCAAGGAGCGGGTGGACGAAGTATTGATCGCCCTCGCCGGGGCGTCGCAGGCGCGGCTCGTCAACCTCGTGGATCGCTGCGCCGACGACCCGGTGAGCATCACCGTCTATCCGGACACCTTCCAACTGATCACGAACAACGAGCTGAGCATCGGCGATCTCGGCGGCCTGCCGATGGTGCAGGTGCGGACGATTGCGCTGCGCGGCTGGAACCGCGCCCTGAAGCGGACGCTCGACATCGCCGTCGCGCTGGCGGTCCTCGTCTTCCTCTCGCCGCTGCTTCTGCTGCTCGCGCTGCTCGTCAAACTCTCCTCGCCCGGCCCGGTTTTTCTCGTGCAGGAGCGGGTCGGTCGGGACGGCAGGCCCTTCTGGTGCATCAAATTTCGCACGATGCGGCAGGACGCCGAGGCGAAGACCGGCCCGGTCTGGACGACGCCGAACGACCCGCGCCGCACCCGGCTCGGCGCGTTCATGCGCCGCTTCTCGCTCGACGAGTTCCCGCAGTTCATCAATGTGCTGCTCGGCGAGATGAGCGTCGTCGGGCCGCGTCCGGAGCGCCCCATCTTCGTGGACCAGTTCACGCAGTCCATCCCCCGTTATGCCCGCCGCCACCGCGAGAAGGCGGGCATCACCGGCTGGGCGCAGGTGAACGGCCTGCGCGGCAATACGAGCATCGAGGAACGGACGCGCTACGATCTCTATTACGTTGAGAACTGGTCCCTCTTCTTCGATCTGAAGATCATCGCCAAGACCGTCATCCTCATCTTCCGCGACCGCAACGCGTATTGACGAAGCGATGAGCAGCCGGATGGATGCCGGAGGGTCGCGGGCATGATCCATCCGGCATCGGACAGATCATTCTAAAGAGTGGTGGGATCGAGACATCCCGGCACGCTCCCCCTTCCCGGGCAGCCGCCGGGTGTATACTTCCCTCGCGCAACGGCGCGCGGCGAGGACGGAGAACGAGCGATAAGGGGCGGCGCATTCGATGAAGATCATTCTGGCGGACGAGATGGGCTTCTGTTTCGGCGTCCGCCGCGCGATCGAGATGGTCAATGAACTGGCGGACGAGGGGAAATCCGTCCGCATGCTCGGCGATGTCGTCCACAACCCGCAGGTCGTGCGCGACCTCGAAGGGAAGGGCGTCGGCGTCATCTCCGAGGTGCATCAGGCGACTGCGGACGGCGTGATGGTGATTACGGCACACGGCGCCGCACCGTGGGTGGCGGGCGAGGCGCGCGCCGCCGGGACGCAGGTCGTGGACACCACCTGCCCGCTCGTCGAGAAGCCGCAGCAGATCGCGCGCGACTTGGCGAACGAGGGGTACACCGTCGTCGTCTACGGCGACAAGAAGCATCCCGAAGTGAAGGGGATCGTCGGCTGGGCCGGCGAGGGTGCGCTGGCGACGAAGAGCGTCGCGGACCTGCCGTGGCATATCCGGCGCGACGCCGATGGCGCGTGGGCGGAGAAGCCGCCGCGCAAGGTCGCCGTCGTCACGCAGACGACAAGCGAGATGGACGAGGTGATCGCCTTCGTCAACGAGCTGACCGCGCTGGCGTTGCCGCTCGGCGGCGAGGTGCGCGTCGTCAACACGATCTGCAAGCCGACGACCGACCGCCAGCTGGCGATGCGCACGCTGGCGCGCGAGGCGGATGTCGTGCTCGTCATCGGCGGGCGCAAGAGCGCGAACACGAAGCATCTCGCGGAGATCGGCAACCACCTCGGCACGCCCTCCTATCACATCGAATCCACGGCGGAGATTGACCCCGCGTGGATCGCGGGCAAGGAGACGGTCGGCGTGACGGCGGGCGCGAGCACGCCGGATGCCGTCGTCGGCGAGGTCGTGGACTGGCTGATCGCGCGCGGCGGCACGCTCGTGCCGCGCGAAACCGCCGCCCGCCCGCCCCGCTACGCCTAACGGCCTTTCTGAACCGCCAAGACGCCAAGGACGCCAAGAAAAACGAAGAGAAAAGAAGTAAAGGACGATCATGCCCCCTCCCCTTTTCTCCCTCCTTGGCGTCCTTGGCGTCTTGGCGGATTGATCCCCCTCCGGTTTTGCGCATAATCCATGCGTGGTGTATGCTGCGGCGAATCGTTTCCGCGACCGAAGGGGGAGGAGAAGGCGATGACCATACGCGCACTGCGCACGCTCGTGACGATGGCTGTCGGTGGGATGCTCATCGTGATGGCATTCGCGAATGCCGGATCGGTGGGCGCGGCAATCCCGGATCGCGCCTTCCAGGTGATGGGCTGCAACATCGGCGACTACACCTGCTACTACGCCCGGCTCGGCGGCAGTTCGAAGTACACGTACTACTGCGACAACAACTACTACACCTGCACGAACGGCGTCCCGGACACCCCCGCGCAGTTCTCGCAGAATGTCAGCCAGTATTGCGGCGACGGCGGTGGCACGGGCTGCATCAACGGCAGCCCGCTGTTCACGAGCACGACACCCGTGAATGCGGGCGGGAGCGGCCTCGCGAGCGGCGGCACGACCAATGGGAACATCCTCGTCACCTCCGGGTTCGCGAATGTCGGCACATCGGTGCCGCAGCGCGCGGACCCGTAATCGCGCGGCGCACTCTCAGGGATGTGAGTATCACCCCCCGGCCATATGGCCGGGGTGGTTTTTGTCCCCGATCACCGCCATTCGCCGCCGCTCCCCTGCACCATCCGAATATTCGCCGCAGATTCGGGTGGTAACGGGGAAGCGAGCGGCTATAATCGCGTCGGAGGTCATCCGCAGCCGTCACGAGGGGGAAACACGCATGAAGGTGTCCGCAGCCGTCGCCGAAATCCTCAAGCGAGAGGGGGTTGAGTTCCTCATCGGCTATCCCGTCAACTCGATCATCGAGGCGTCCGCCGAGGCGGATATTCGCACGATCATCGTGCGGCAGGAGCGCACCGGCCTGCACATGGCCGATGCGGTGAGCCGCGTCACGTCCGGGGATCGGATCGGCGTCTTCACGATGCAGCATGGGCCGGGCACCGAGAATGCCTTCGGCGGCGTCGCCCAGGCGTACGCCGATTCCGTCCCGATCGTCGTCCTGCCCGCCGGGTTCCCGCGCCACCTCAACAACGTCCCGCCGAACTTCAGCGCCGTGATGAACTTCCAGCACGTCACGAAGTCCGCCGAGCAGGTGACGCTCGCCAGTGTGGTGCCGGACGCCCTGCGGCGCGCCTTCACGCAGGCGAAGAATGGCCGCCCGCGCCCGACGCTCGTCGAGATTCCCACGGATGTGATGGCCGAGGAGTTTCCGGGGACGATTAACTACGAGCCGACGCCCCGCTTGCGCTCCGCGCCCGATCCGCAAGCGGTGGACGAGGTGGCGGGTGTGCTCATGGCGGCGGAGCGGCCCGTGATTTACGCCGGGCAGGGCGTCCACTACGCGAAGGCATGGCCACAATTGCGGCAACTGGCGGAACTGCTGGAAGCGCCCGTGACGACGACAATCCAGGGCAAGAGCGCCTTCCCGGAGACGCACCCGCTCGCCCTGGGGTGCGCGGGGCGCTCGATGCCCCGGCCGGTCTGGGACGCCCTCCAGAATGCCGACGTGATCTTCGGCATCGGCTGCTCGCTGGCGCGCACGAACTACGGCGTGACGATGCCGACCGGCAAGACGATGATCCAGGCGACGCTCGACGCAGGGGACATCAACAAGGATGTCCCGGTGCAGCACGCCCTGATCGGGGACGCGGCGCTGACGCTCGATGCGCTGATCGCCGCCGTCTCGGAGCGGCTCGGCGGCAAGCCGCGCGGCCGCCGGGACGCGGTGGAGCAGCACATTGCCACGGGCCGCGAGCAGTGGCTGGCGGAGTGGAAACCGAAACTGACCAGCGACGAGACGCCGATCTCGCCCTACCGCGTGATCTGGGACCTGATGCACACGGTGGACGTGAAGAACACGATCATCACGCACGACGCGGGCAGCCCGCGCGACCAGATCGTGCCGTTCTGGGTGGCGGAGGAGCCGCTCTCGTACATCGGCTGGGGCAAGTCCACCCAGTTGGGGTACGGCCTCGGCCTCGCGATGGGCGCGAAACTGGCGCGGCCCGACAAACTCTGCATCAACTTCTGGGGCGACGCCGCGATCGGCTTCACGGGGATGGATTTCGAGACGGCGGTGCGCGAGCGCATCCCGATCCTCTCGATCCTCTCGAACAACTTCTCGATGGCGATCGAGTTGCCGATCATGCAGACGGCGACCAGGAAATACGGCAGCACGAACATCAGCGGCAACTACGCGGAGATGGCGAAGGCATTCGGCGGCTACGGCGAGCGGATCACCGACCCGAATGAGATCATCCCGGCGATCACGCGCGGCATCCGGAAGACCCAGGAGGGCACGCCCGCGCTGCTGGAGTTCATCACCGCCAAGGAGATGACGACTTCCACCTTTAAGTAGCACGCAGCGGGAGGAAGATCGCCCTGGGGGCGCCCGCGCGGGCGCCCCTTTTTGACCTTGATGACGCCGATGGATGCGGATCGGGCGACGGTCGGCGTCCCCGTCCCCTTTCCCATCGCGCGCGATTTCTGCCACGCTGTCATTGTACTGGCATTCTTCGTGCGAACGCGGTGTCCGGTACCCAATCTTCGTGATTGTCGGTACAAGACGGATTCCCGTTTGGCGGCCACGTCGTTCGCGCCGTGGCATGTGCAGAAAGGTGGGCCAGGCGTGCGCAGACGATTCTCCCTTCTCGCGGTCCTCTCGGTTGGCATTCTGATCCTCTTCGCGTTCACCGCCGCATCGGTCGGCGCGCAGACACCCACCGTCGCCGGCGGCACGGCGGGACCGGGCACCGGCACCGGCTCCGGGAGCGGCGCCTCCGGCACGACCGGCCAGGCGACCGCGTCCGCGACCACCGCGACGGGGAGCACCTCGACGGCGGGAGCGGGCACACCGGGGCCGGGCACGGGCACGGGGACCGGGAGCGGCGCCTCCGGCACGACGGGCACGGCCACGACGGGCGCGGCGCCGGCCGCGACGACCGCCACCGGCGCCGGCACCGCCGCCGCCGCGACGACCGCTCCCCTGCCAACCGCGACACGGGCCGCGACGAC